>NZ_JBVJGT010000002.1:39454-482955 GCF_055587185.1 Micromonospora sp. NPDC048040
TTCGTTGTTCTTGTCCCCCTTGTACCCCCCCCCTCTGCTCCCTTGCCTATCTTTTCTCCCCCCCCCCCCCCCCTCCCCCCCTCCTCCCTTCCCTCCCCCCCCCCCCCCCCCCGGCCCGTCGGTGTGGACGGCGACAGCCGCCGCCGTGGCCTCGCTCGTCACCATGCTGCAGCTGGCGGCCCCGCACGCGCCGGCCGCCGTCTGCGCCGCCTTCGTCGGCCTGACCGGCCCCGACCTCCTCCACCCGCTCCACACGGTGCTGCCCGCCGTGCTGGTCGTGCTCGGCACGGCGCTGCTCGCCGGGCGGCTGCTGCCGCACTACGGCTACCCGCCGTCCTGGCGCTGATCCACTGCCCGTCGGCCTCGATCGGCTCGACCCTCTCCGGACCCGCACGGTCCCGGGGCGGACGGACCCCCGGACCCCGCCCTGGGGGAGTCCGGGGCCTCGCCCGGGCGGATCCGGGGCTGGCCGGGCGCGAAGGCGTCCGGCCAGCCCCGTCAGGGAGCCTCGACGCCGGAGATGCGGTACCTGTGCACCTCGGCGCCACGGATCGCCACCGCCTGCTCCCCGGCCGGCCCCGCACCCCGGAAGGCCAGCAGCTGCGCGTCGGACTCCCAGCGCTCGTAGACGTTGATCCGGCCCGGCTCGACCAGGTCGGCGCTGATCGCGAAGTCGACGCAGCCCGGCGCGGACCGCGCCTGCCGGACGACCTCGACGCAGTCGGCGAGGTAGGTGTCCCGCTGGTCAGGGTCGACGTAGAGACTGCCGGCGACGATGAGCACTGGATACCTCCAGGGAGCGGACGGACCGCACGATCAGGCGCGGCTGATCGCGTTGGCGTGGATGGCCTCGCTCAGGTACGCCGCCATCCCCGTCCTGATCCTCTCGAAGTACGCGGTGAACCGCTCGTCCGCCACGTACATGTCGGCCAGCCCCGTGTGGACCTCGTACGAGCACTCGTAGAACCAGCGGCTGATGATCTGCCGGTGCTCCTCGGCCAGCTCCATCGCCGCCGGGCTGTCCGCCGGCGCGCCGGAGGACATCACCTCGACGAACCGCCGCCCCCAGTCCTCGTTCTCGGCCTTGTTCCGCAGCCAGTCGTCCTTGGTGTAGCGGGACACGCGCCGGTTCGACTCCCGGTACGCCTCGGTGCCGCCCCACCGCTGCTCGGCCTCCTCGGCGTGCGCGTCCGGGTCGAAGTCGCCGAAGACCTCGAACCGCTCCTGCGGGGTCAGTGGGATGTTCAACTTGCTCGCCTCCATCGCGAACTCGATCGCCGTGACCATCTCCTGGAGCCTCTTGATCCGTACGGTCAGCAGCTCGTGCTGGCGGCGCAGGTGCGCCGCCGGGTCACTCGCCGGGTCGTCGAGGATCGCGGCGATCTCCTCCAGCGGGAACCCCAGCTCCCGGTAGTAACGGATGTGCTGCAACCGCTCCAGGTCGGCGTCGTCGTAGCGCCGGTAGCCCGTGCCGCTGCGGCCACTGGGCGAGAGCAATCCGATCTCGTCGTAGTGGTGCAGCGTCCGCACGGTCACCCCGGCCGACTTCGCCACCTGTCCCACCGTGTACGCCATGGTTTCCCTCCCTTCCGCCAACGAGGCTCCCGCCTGCCGTTACGTGAGGGTCAAGCCCGATTCTGGACCCGCGGGCGACGTCCAGCCGGCGGGACCGGTCAGGCCGGTGGCGGCGGGGTCTGCCGGTAGAGGCTGACCAGCACGCCGTAGCGCTCCTCGCCCTCGCCGGCGTCCTCGGCGGTGTCGAGCAGCTCGCTGAGCGCGGCGCCGAGCCGTTCGGCCTGGGCCGCGGTGAGGCGCAGGTGGCGCAGGTGCAGCAGCGGCTCGCCTGGCGCCGCGGATACCTCCTCGGCGACCGCCCCGAGCATCGCGGCGGTCGCGGCGGCGTGGCCAGGCGCCACGCGCATCCGTCGGGCGCTGCGCTGGTAGTACTGCTCGGTGCCGCCGCGGACCTGGCGGGTGTGGGCGACGCGGACCATGCCGGCGTCGCGCAGCACCTTGAGGTGGTGGGCCACGTTGCCCTTGGCCGCGCCGAGCGCCGCCGCGAGTTGGCTGATGGTGGCGGGGCGCTGCCCGAGCGCGAAGAGCAGCCGCTGCCGCAGCGGGTGCCCGAGCGCCTTGAACTGCGCCGGGGTGGTGACCTCCAGCAAATCGTCGAGCGGCTGCTCCGCGGGCGTCGGCGTCATGACTAAAGTGTCTACGCCTCTTGACGCTTTGTCAAAGCGCTGCTCTACTGCGGACATGACAACCCTCGACACACGGGAACAACCCGCATCACAGATCGAGATCACCGAGGTCGTCGAGCGCACGGCCCAACTGGTCGGCGAGCACTACGTCTTCGCCGACGTCGCAGCCCGGCTCGCCGGGCTCCTGCGGGCGGAGACCGACCGGCACCGGCAGGCACGGTCCTGGTCGGCGCTCGCCGACACGCTCACCCGGACGCTCCAGTCGATCAACGGCGACCGCCACCTGGGGGTGAGATTCCACGACCGGCCGCTGCCGGAGGACGGCGGGGATCCGCTCGCCGACGGGCTGCCCGGGATGGCCCGGGCCAGCCTGGGCGGCATCCACCGGGTGGAGCGGCTGCCCGACAACGTCGGCCTGCTGCGGATCGAGCCCGCGCTGTTCTCCCCCGCCCTGGCCGGGGAGGCGATGACCGCCGCGCTGCGCCTGGTCGCCGACGCCGACGCCCTGATCATCGACCTGCGCGAGACGATCGGCGGCGACCCGGAGATGGAGGCGATGGTCTGCGGGCACCTCTTCGACCGCCCGACACAGCTCTACACCATGCGCCAACGCCACCTGCCCGACCGTCAGTTCTGGAGCCCCGCGCCGCTGGCCGGAGCCCGCTTCGGCGGCGACCGGCCGCTGGCCGTCCTGACCAGCGCGACGACCTTCTCCGGGGGCGAGTCGCTCGCCTACGCGCTTCAGCAGCACGGCCGGGCCACGGTCGTCGGAGAGCGGACCGGGGGCGGCGCCCACCCCCGGACGGGGTTCCCCGTCCACCCGCACCTGCACCTCTCGGTGCCGGTCGCCAGCCCGGTCAACCCGATCTCCGGCACCAACTGGGAGGGCACGGGCGTCGTTCCGGACGTCGAGGTGCCCGCGGCCGAGGCACTCGACGCCGCCCATCGGACCGTCCTGCGCGCCGCCCCACCATCACCCATCGCGACCTAACACCCGTCGTCACGCAGCGTCACGCCACGCACGAGGGCAACGGAGAGTGGCGGCATGTTCCGGTCAGCTGGCGCTGGACCGGTGGCGGGAGTCCAGCCTGGGTCCGGGCGGGCGGGAGACCGACGCGTCGGGCCGGTCAGGCCCACTCCTCGTCGGGGTCGCCGTACACGTCGGACGAAGAGGCCGCCGCGACCGCGCGGTCGGTGGAGCCCGAGGCGGGGCCGTGCGACCCAGGCGCAAGGGCCGGGCCGGAGCCGGGCGGCGCGGGGGCCGGGCCGGAGTCCGGGGGCGCCGGCGCGGGGACCGGTGGGCCCCCGTGGGTCCACGGGGTCTCCTCGACGGCAGGGAAGGTCCCCGCCGGCATGAAGGAGTCCGACAGGGTGGTGTAGCAGAGCCGCTCCCCCACCTCGGGCACGGTGCCCGGCGGGGCCGTCAGCCCCCGGCCCATCCCGCCGGAGAGTTCCAGCACCACCTCGGTCTTGCCGTCCGCCGCCGGGGTCACGAAGACCACCTTGGCCTTCTGCGCCGGCCGGGCCGGCGAGTACAGCGTGGCGCCGACCGGCATCGGCACCGGCTCGGTGGTGACGACCTGGACGCGGGGACGCAGCACCGGCCGCTTCCCGGTGTCGTCCACCCGCTTCGGGTCGGCCAGGATCACCTCGCCCACGAACGCCTCGCCGGTCAGCCGGTGCTCCGCCATCACCAGCGGGTCGTCGTAGGCTCGCTGGACGGCGTACGAGGTCAGGGCCCGTTCCAGCCGGTGCAGCCGCTGGGCGGCGGCCACCGCCCCGTCGCGGCGGGGCTGCGGCGGGCCGCCCGCGTCGACGTGCTCGGCGTACCCGGTGAACGCGTCCTTGTCGCCGTCCCACCGGCCGGCCACCCGGGCCCCCGGCGGCAGGCCGCGCAGCAACCCCACGCCGCGCCACATCAGCTCCCAGGTGGGCGCGAGCTGGTCGCGCAGCAGCCGCTCCAACTCCGCGTACGCCCCGGCGCGCGCCTCCGCGTCGTCCTCGGCGGCGGCGTACGCGGCGATGGCCGGGGCGAGGCGGTAGTTGTCGAAGTCGGGGTCGGTGGCCGGCCCGGCGGGCGGGCAGAGCGCCGGGTCCTCGGCCCGGGCCGCCGCCTCGGGCCCGGTGAGCCCGGCCGGCGGGTCGATCCAGCCGAGCAGCGCCGGCAGGTGCAGGTCCTCCACCACGCTCTGCCCGGTGGCCCAGTGCAGGGTCAGCGCGTCGGTCATCGCCACCAGCGCCGACGAGCCGGGATGCTCGGCCCGCTCGGCGAAGAAGGTCAGCCAGCGCCCGAGCACCGGCACCGACGAGTGCACCGGGTACTCGCCGTCGGGGCGGCGGAAGCGGGTGGAGCGGCCGAGCAGCCGCAGGAAGGTCACCCCGGCGGGGTTCGGCACCAGCAGCTGCGGGGCGTCGACGTACCGGTACCGCACGTCCTTTCCCCGGTCGATCGGCACCGCCTCGGCGACCCCCCGGAACCCGTCCAGGTACGGCAGCACGGTCGCGGCCAGTTCGGCGGCGAACCGGTACCGCTGGTCGCGGTTACGGGGCTGCGGCACGATCAGCAGCCGCGCCGCGTCGGGCGCGTCGCCGACCAGCGCCGCCAGCGGGGCGTTCGCCTCGCCGGCCATCGCCAGCGGCACCAGCACCAGCGGGCGCTCGGCCAGGTGCAGGTGCCGGACGGTCGCCACCGGCTGGGCCACCCCGGCGGCGAGCGCCTGCGCCCTGGCGAGCGCGCGGAGCGTACTCATGCGGGGGTCCCGGCGAGGGCGTCGGCGCGCAGCCGGGCGGCGGCCCGCAGCAGCGCGGCGGCCTCCTCCTGCCCCGGGTCCGGCGTGCGCTCACCGGCGGCCAGCGCCAGCACCTCGTCGACGTCCGCGATCCCGCCCAGCGCCTCCCGGACGGGCCGGCCCAGCGCCCCGCTGTGGCCGCGCGCCTCGTGCCGGCAGAAGTACGCCAGCTCGCAGGCCGCCAGGCACTCCGGCGCGTAGCGGGCCTCCACCCCGGACAGCGCGGCGAGCAGCGCCGCGGGCTCGGCGGCCAGGTCGGCGGTGAAGTCCTCAGGCACGGCGGCCAGCAGCGCGTCGAGCCGGGCCATCCGGTCGAGCTGCCGGCGCAGCACCAGCAACTGCTTGCGCACGTCGACCAGGCTGGCCACCGGCTGGTTGGCGAAGTCCCGCGGACAGACCAGCACCACGTCGTGCGACACCAGCTCGGGGTCGTGGCCGGCGGAAGCGAGCAGCTCGCGCAGGGCCAGCACGTAGACGGCGGCCTGGGTCGCGGCGGCGGACACCTTGGCCGCGTCGGCCTGACCGTCGACCACCGGGAACGACTTGATCTCGACCACGCGGAACCGGCCGGCGAGCCGGGCGGCGACCAGGTCCGGCTCCAGGTGCACCCGGCGGCCGGCGACGTCCAGGCCGAGCAGGGGATGGTCGAACAGCGCGGCGGCGTCGCCCGTCCCGTCGCCGGGCGTGGCCCCGGTCAGCAGCTCGGCGGAGCGCCGGTGCCGGGCCGCCGTGTCGTCCTCGACGCCGTCGCCGAGGTCCGTCCAGGTCGCCGCCGCCGGCACCGGTACGCCCAACCGCTCGGCGACCAGCCGCAGCAGCTCGGCCCCGCCGTCGGCCTTGACCTGCGCCTCGAAGGCGTTGCCGCGGGTGATGGCGAACCGGGACTGCCCGAACCGGGCGGGGAAACCGATCCGCTCGGCCAGCTTCGGCTTGTCCACCCCGGCGCCGTCCAGCACGGCCCGCCGGGTGCAGCCCGGGTTGCCGGTCAGCGCGGCGATGGTGCGGGCGTTGTGCCGCCTGGGTGGCACACCGCCGCGGATCGCCGCCAGTCGCTCCTCGCTGCTCGTCACGATCCGCCACGATAGGCGGTCCCCGCCGGTCGCGCCGGGCGACGCCCCGGCGGGAAGAGCGCGGGACGCCGCCCGGTGCGCGCATGCCCGGCCAGACCGAGCCGGAGCCCGGTCAGGCCGAGCCGGAGAGCCCGGCCAGGAGCGCGGAGCCGCCGCAGCAGACCACGCCGAGCACGAGGAGGATGACCAGCAGGATGCTGTAGTTCGACCACATCCCGAACTTCGTCACGTCGGTGCCCTGCCCGTCGTGGACGCGGTTGCGCCATCCGCCGAAGCGGAACGACAGGTGGTGCACCGCGCCGGGATGGGCGACGAGCGCGGTGGTCATCACGGGAACGCCCATGAAGTCTGTGTAGCGGACGTCGTGCGGGCCCGCCGGGACGGCCACGTGCCAGGTGCCCTCGCCGGGAATCGGAACGGCCTGGCGGTCGACCTTGAACTTGCTGGTCGAGGGGGCGGGGACGAGGTACGGCCCGCGGTTGACCGAGACGGCCAGCACGGCGTGGCCCGGGGGCGGCGGGATCGGGTGGGGGTACGCGACCAGCGGGGTGACCGCGCCCGGCCCCGGCGGGTACGACGGGTGAGGGGGATACGACATCGCCACATCCTGGCACGCCCCGGCACGTGAGCCGGGGCGCGCGCTGTCGGGCCGGCTGACGCCGGCGCCCACGGGTCACGTGGCGGTCACCGGCCGGAGGAGCGGTTCCAGGGCGAGCGGGGCAGGGCGGTGCCGGCCGTCGGGCGGCGGTCTCGGCGACGCCGGCGGCGCCCCGGGGTGCAGGGCGGCCGGGAGACGGTGTGCACGGGCGCCGGGGCGGGCGCGGCGGGTTGCCGGCCGATCAGCCAGCAGAGGAAGCGGGCCATCGGTGGGCTCAGCCGACCGCGAGGCGCTGGGCGTCGGACTTGGCGATGTCGTACTGGGCGCCGCAGAAGGTGCACTGCTGCACGTAGCGGGTGCGGACCGGGATGATCGGGACGAAGAACAGGCTGAACCTCGTCGACCGGCGGGTGATCACCTGGGCGGCGTGGTTGCCGCAGTTGCGGCAGACCTGCCGCACCACGCCCGACCGGCTGACCTTGGTGCGGAGCCCGAAGATGAAGAACATCGCCCGGCAGTACCCACTGCCGGGCCCGCAATCACCCCCCGACCGGCGTCAGGAGCGGGAATTCCCGGCGGACGGTACGGCCGACAGCCCACGCAGGAAGGCCAATCCCTCGACGGCGAGCGCGTCGGGGCCGGTGGCGAGCGGGCGCCACACGGACATCGGCACGGCCAGGGCCGGCGCCGTGAACGACTCGATGCTCAGCTGGCCGGAGTAGTCGATGTCCGCGAGGGCGGCCAGCATCGCCGGCCAGTCGAGGTGGTCCCCGCCGGGCGCGCCGCGGTCGTTGCCGCACACCTGCACGTGGGCGAGCCGGTCACCGGCCGTCCGGATGGCCGCCGGCAGGTCGCGTTCCTCGATGTTCAGGTGGAAGGTGTCCAGCGCGAGTCCCAGGCCGTCGATCCCGTCGACCACCTCCAACGCCTGCTCGACGGTGTTGAGCAGGCTGGTCTCGAACCGGTTGAGCGGTTCGAGGGCGATCGTCACGCCCCGCTCGGCAGCCTCGGCGGCCAGCGGCCGGAGCCGGTCCACGAGGCGCGCCGTGGTGGCGCGTCGCGCGTCCGGGTCGAGCAGCCAGGTCCGACCGGCCGGCGCGTAGAGCGGGCCGGCCACGACGGCGGCCCCCACCTGGTCCGCGGCCCGCAGGCAGTGCCGGACGAAGTCCTCGGTGAGCCGCACGACCTGCTCGTCGTCGGCGAGCAGGTCGTGGTCGGGCAGCAGGCCGGCGCAGACGGCGGGGGCCAGGTCCAGCCCGGCGAGCAGCTCCGCGGCCACCGTGGGGTCCCAGTCGCCCGGGGCCTGGATGGGCAGCTCGACGGCGTCGAAGCCCCAGGCCTTGATCCGTGGGGCGAGCCGGGCGAGCGCCTCGTCGGTCAGCGGCGCGACCCACGCCCACGTGTTGATGCCGATCTTCATGCCCGCCCTCTCACCCTCCACAGTCGACGGATTCCGTCGACTGTAGATGATCGTGAGGGCGCCACGACCGGCCGACACCGGGGCATCCGCTCGTCGGGAACGAGCGGATGCCCCTGCCGGTCCCGTGGCCCGCCCGCCGCGACGGCAGGCTCGCACAGGCACGACGGCCGACGATGAGTACGTCGCTGTCAGGCGTCGCTCATCTGCCGGTCCCAGTCGTCGCGCTTCTGCTCGCCGGAGTCGTCACGCTTGTCCTGGCCCCAGTCGTCACCCTTGCCCTGGCCCCACTCGTCGCGCTCCTCGTCGCGACCCGAGTCGTCACGCTTGTCGTGGCCCCAGTCGTCACCCTTATCCTGGCCCCACTCGTCACGCTCCTCGTCGCGACCCGAATCGTCACGCTTGTCGTGGCCCCAGTCGTCACCCTTGTCCTGGCCCCACTCGTCACGCTCCTCGTCGCGGCCCCAGTCGTCACGCTTGTCGTGGTCCCGCTCGTCGCTCTTGATCTGGCCCCGGATCTCGCCCTTCGGGTACTTCTTGGTGTGCACGTTGGCGTACGTGACGCCGGCCTCGATCGCGTCGACAAGCTCGTCGAACTCCCCAGGCTCGATGCCCTGGTCTGCGGGGCCCACCACGTCAGCGGGCCGGATGGTCCCCTCGATCTTGGCTGGGGCGGGAGGGCAGGCCTGGACGCCCTGTGGCGCGCCACCCTTCGCGTCCTTGACGTTCGAGCAGAGGAAGGCGGCGATACCGCCGCTCTGGTGTCTTCCTCCGAAGTGGATGTGCGCCTGCTCGACGTCTTTCAGGTCGTCGTAGCTCAGCCGCCATTTGATCTCCTTGTTCCGTTCGTCGATGTGCGCCTCGAACCGGCCCGAACCGGGCGTGGAGATCGTGAGCGGGTCCTCCTGGTAGCCGCTGAGCTTCGCCCGCACGGTGTCCTCACCGCGCCGCGAGTCGTCCCAGTCCCACGAGTTCTGCGACTCGCGCGACTCGTGCTTGTCGCGCGAGTCGTCCCGTCCGTCGCCCATGGCGGCGTTTCCGGCGGCGACCGCCGCCACCGCCGCGCCGGCCGCCACCGCAACTGCCCACAGTCGAGTACGTCCCACCATCACTGCTGCTCCTTCCTAGGCGATGCCTGGCCCAAGCTCGCGGACGGCCGTCGACCGATCCGTCGGAGGCGCAGGCGGAAGGCGCCGTTCAGCCGAGAACGGAGTCACGATGCCGACGGCTCAGGCTGAGCAGGCGCCCCTATGGTGAAATTGTCCCATATTCCCCATATGCCGTCGCGGCTTCCCCGATCCGACCGTGAGAGACTTTCGCGACCTGTGGACCGCCTACACCGGCTCTGCGGCGCTTGGACAGGCAAGAGCCCCCTGCACCCCGATGGGGTGACAGGGGGCTCCTGCTCCCGGGCTCAGCTCGTCGCCTGAGCGACCTCCGGCTCCAGGCCCGGCACCTCGGCCGGAAGCCAGATGGGCTGCCAGTCCTTCATCTCGTGGAAGCGGCGCAGCTCGAACAGCCCCGAGAGCGACCCGGCCCAGCCCGCGTACGGGGGGTTCTGCTCGTCGAAGCCGGACTGCACGAAGGTCAGCTTCGTCTTGCCCTGCGACTCGGCCAGCTCCCAGGTGCTGACGCCGATCGGGCCCCAGTCGACCGAGAGCTTCCGGCCGGGCTCCAGGTCGACGACCTTGGCGGCGTGGCCGGACTCGAAGCCACCCATGGCGTAACGGCCGCCGACCCAGGGCTCGATGCCGATCGGGTAGCCGAACCAGGCGCTGGCCTGCTCGGAGTCGGTCAGCGACTCGAACACCTTGGCCGCCGGCGCGTCGATCAGCAGCTCGCCGCGCAGCTCGGCGGAGGTGAAGTCGACCTTCGGCAGCAGCGGGTCGCCCTCCAGGTGGGCGGCCAGGTTGGCCAGCGACAGGCTCCAGAAGGTCTGCAGCACGCCGCGGATGCTGCTGCCGCTCATCGTCTCGGCGAAGTCGAAGTGGCTCTGGGTCAGCGTCAGGACGGTGCGGTCGGACCCCTCGGCACGCAGGGCGAACTCGGTGGTGGTCTCGACCCCGTCGAGCAGCCAGGCGAAGCGCAGGGTGTCGTCGTCGACGTGCAGCAGCCGCTGGTGCGGCGCGTCGCCCTCGGGGGTGTGCCGGCCCCAGAACTCGTACCGGTGCGGCAGCTCGACCTCGGCGTGCTCGGCGAGCCAGACGCGCAGCTCGGCCGGGTCGGTCAGGGCGCGGCGGACGGTCGCGACCGGCGCGGCGAGGCGGACGGGCACCTTCATCGGTTCACTCACGGTCTTTCCCCTTCGGATAACAGGCCACGGCGAGCTTGAAGGCGTCGCCCTCGGCGCCGCCGTAGCGCGTGAAAAGGTCCTGCAGAGTCGTCCGCAGGTCGTGCAGGAACTGCTGACGTTGCTCCGCCGGCACCCGGATCTCGCCGGCCACCCCCACCGAGGGGAGCTCGGGGGCGGCGCGGTCCAGCCCGGCGATGTCGGCCTGGACCTCCTCCATCAGGTCCAGCAGGTAGCCGAGGCTCAGCTCGTCGCGGGCCCGGCGCAGACCGATCCGGCCGACGAGCCGGGGCGACAGCCAGTAGGACCGGGCGGCGGCCTGGTAGATGCCCTCCGTGATGCCGCGGACCTTGCGCTCGCTGACCTGCTCGGCCAGCCCGGCGGCGACGAGCTGCTTGACGTGGTAGTAGACGCGCTGCGGCGTCTGCTCCAGCCGGGCGGCGACCTCGGTGCAGGTGCGCGGCTCGGCCAGTTGCCGCAGCACCTCGACGCGCTGCGGCTTGAGCAGGGCCTCGGCCTGCTCCATCTGCTCCAGGTACAGGACATCTCTCATGAGAAAATCAGTTTGTACGTACAAAGTTTGTTTGTCAACGGGTTCGACGAAAGCCGCGCCGGCCGGGTCGGCGCGGCTTTCGTCCGGATCAGGGCAGCCAGTCGGGGCGCAGCGGATAGCCGCTCGCCCCCTCCGGGCCGTTGCGGGTGGCCAGCACCTGGTGCAGCTGGATGCCGTTACGCTCGAACGCCAGCCGGGAGCCGGCCATGTAGAGGCCCCACACCCGGGCCGTGCCCGGCCCCACCTCGGAGACGCAGAAGTCCCAGTGCTCCACGAGGTTGCGGCACCAGCCGGCCAGCGTCAGCGCGTAGTGCCGGCGCAGGTTCTCCTCGTGCTGCACCTCCAGCCCGACGTCGTGGATCTCGCTGATCACCCGCCCCGGGCCGGCCAGCTCGCCGTCGGGGAAGACGTACCGGTCGATGAACGCGCCCGAGCGGTGCGGCGCGTGGTTGTCGGCCCGCGTGATGCAGTGGTTGAGCAGCCGCCCGTCCGGCCGCAGCCGGTCCCGCAGCGCGGCGAAGTAGGCCGGGTAGTTGCGCACCCCGATGTGCTCGGTCAGCCCGATCGAGGAGATCGCGTCGAACTGCTCGCGCGGCGCGTCCCGGTAGTCGAGGTGGCGCACCTCCGCCAGGCCGGTCAGCCCCTCCCGCTCGATCGCCGCCCGGGCCCACTCGGCCTGCGACCGGGACAGGGTCACCCCGAGCGCCCTGACGCCGTACTCGCGGGCCGCGTGCCGGACCATGCCGCCCCACCCGCAGCCCACGTCGAGCAGCCGCATCCCGGCCTTGAGCGCGAGCTTCTGCGCCACCAGGTCGTACTTGGCCGCCTGGGCCTGCTCCAGCGTGTCGTCGGGCGAGCGGAAGACCGCGCAGGTGTACGTCATCGACGGGCCGAGCACCTTCTCGTAGAAGGCGTTCGAGACGTCGTAGTGGTGGGAGATCGCGGTGCTGTCCCTGACCCGGGAGTGCCGCAGCCCGTTGACCAGCCGCTTCCAGCGCGGCTGCGCCTCCTGCGGCGGGGGCGGCGGCGGCATCAGCCGCTCCCAGCCCAGCCCGCGCACCAGGGCCAGCGCCTCGGCCAGCGGGGGCGTACGCAGCCGCAGCTCGTCCTTGAGCACCCGCAACGCCTCGTACGGGTCGCCCGGGTGCACGCCCTGCAACGCCAGGTCGCCACTGACGTAAGCCCGGGCCATGCCCAGGTCGCCAGGGGCGGTGAGCAGGTAGGTCAGGCCCCGCTCGGAACGGATCGACAGGGTGATCCCGGCGTCGGCCGGGCCCACCGCGCTGCCGTCGTACCCGGTGACCCGCACCGGAAGGCCCCCGGTGGTCAACGCGCGGACGACGTCCGCCACGCTCGGGCCCGGGCGTCGGCCCCCCGCCGGCGGGGAGGCGGGAGCGCTCGCCGCTCCCTGGTCTCGATCGGTCAGGCTCATCTTCGTGCTACCGCCTTCTCGTACAGTCCCGTGAGCCGGTGGTCCGGGTCGTAGCGGTCCTTCACCGCGCGCCACGTCGCGCCGCCGTAGAGCCGGTCGAAGGATTCCCGGTCGTAGTACGCGTCGGAGTAGAGCGACTTGTGCCCGCCCAGCTCCGACACCATTCGCTCGATCACCCGGTTGACGTCGCCGTCGGCGGCGCCGCCCGCGATCGGCACGCTCCCCCAGAAGCCGATGTTCACATAGTCCTGCCCCGGCCGGAGGGGATACAGCGGCCAGGCGCGGGCCGATTCCGGGCCGGCCGGCTCGCGCAGCCGCAGCGGGCACAGCCAGACCGGGGTCATCCCCACGGCCTTCGCGAACCAGCGCAGGAACTCCGCCGTCCGGTCCAGCGGGATCTCCACGTCCTGCACCACCCGCTCGCGCGCCGGCTGGCCGCGCAGCCGGTCGATCCGGGCGGCCACGCCGTGCCGGTGCTCCAAGCGGACCAGCCGGTGGTAGACGTCGCTGCGCCGCCACCGCGCCGGCCAGATCCGCCGGACCACGGGGTGCTGCACGCCGAACGCCGCCGAGCACCAGAACCAGTCGGTGTCCCAGCGCCAGAGATAGTCGTACGTGGTCAGGGCGTCGCCTGTGCGCCGGCGCAACGACCGGTAGTAGATGTCCTGACCCGTGTAGTCGCTGACGTGCGGGGCGTCGTCGGTGAAGGCGCCGAGCACCAGGTACGCCTCGCCGGGGCTGAACATCACCCCGTCCATCGCGTCCACGGCCTCGCCCGCCCAGGAGCGGGTCGCGGTGACCTCGGCGACCGCGTCGGTGAGGGCCTCCAGCCGGGTGAACCGGACGTTGCGCAGGGCCACGAAGCGGCGTACCGGCTGCAGCTCGATGCGCAGCCGGGTGGCGTAGCCGAGGCTGCCGAGCGAGTTGGGGAAGGCCGCGAAGAGGTCGGCGTGCTCGCCCTCCGGGCGGGCCGTGACGACGTCGCCGGACCCGGTGAGCACGTCCAGCTCCACCACCGACTCGTGCGGCAGCCCGTTGCGGAACGAGGTCGACTCGATGCCGAGCCCGGTGACCGCCCCGCCGAGGGTGATGGTGCGCAACTGCGGTACCACCAGCGGCATCAGCCCGTGCGGCAGGGTCGCGTCGACCAGGTCCTCGTAGGTGCACATGCCCTGCACGTCGGCGGTGCGGGCCACCGGGTCCACATCGAGCACGCCGGTGAGCCCGCTGACGTCCAGCCCCGGCACGCGGGGGGCGGATCGGGGGCGGAACAGGTTGGAGGTGCGTTTGGCGAGCCGGACCGGTTCGCCCGCGGGCACCGCCGCGTACGACCGTCGCAGCTGGGCCACCGCGCCGTCGTGGTCGACCGGGTGATGATCCACACGCGCCGCGCACATGAGATCACTGTACGCTCCCGCCGCTCTTCCCTGTGGGATGTCCACGGTGGCCGTTTCGCGCCGCGACCGCCGCGCCGTCGCCCCTCGGGGCGGTGGATCCGGCGTTCCGGACCGGCGACCACGTGGCCGCGCGGGTCCCGTCGGCATAGCGTGGGAGCCATGCCGAAAGCTGTGTGGAACGACGTGGTCGTGGCCGAGAGCGACGACACCGTGCTGGTGGAGGGGAACCACTACTTCCCGCGTACCGCCCTGCGCGACGACCTGATCCGGGAGTCCGACACGCACACCGTCTGCCCGTGGAAGGGCACCGCCTCCTACTACACGCTCGTCCACGACGGGCGGACCAGCCCCGACGCCGTCTGGTACTACCCCGACCCGAAGGCGGAGGCGGAGATGGTCCGCGACCGGGTCGCGTTCTGGAAGGACGTCCGGGTCGTCGAATGAGCCACCCGCCCGCGCCGGCGGCCGGAGCAGCGGTGGACGGTCGGCCGACCGTCAGTCCCGGTAGCTCCACGCCCGCCGGCCCCCGGCGGCGACCGCCGGGGCCGGCGCGGGCGGCACCTCGCGGCGGCGGCGCAGCAGCAGCGACAGCACGGCGGCGCCGATCGACAGCGCCCCCGCCGCGTACCAGGCCGGCGCGTAGTCGCCGAGCCGGTCCCGGACCAGTCCCGCCCCGGTGGCGGCGACGGCCGCGCCGACCTGGTGCGCGGCGAAGACCCAGCCGAAGACCACCGCGCCGGACGCGCCGAAGTACTCCCGGCACAGCGCCACCGTGGGCGGCACCGTGGCGACCCAGTCCAGCCCGTAGAAGACGATGAAGACCAGCATGCTCGGCTCGGCCGTGGCCGCGAAGAGCCCCGGCAGCACCAGCAGGGAGCCGCCGCGCAGCGCGTAGTAGGCGCCCAGCAGCAGCCGGCTGTCCACCCGGTCGGTCAGCCAACCCGAGGCGACCGTGCCGACGATGTCGAAGAGCCCGACCAGCGCCAGCAGCCCGGCGGCGGTGGTCTGCGGCATCCCGTGGTCGTGCGCGGCCGGCACGAAGTGCGTGCCGACCAGCCCGTTGGTGGTCGCGCCGCAGATCGCGAAGCCGCCGGCCAGCAGCCAGAACGGCCGCGTCCGGGCCGCCTGCGCCAGCGCGCCGACGGCCCGCGACGCCGCCCCGCCCGCCGGCGGCGTCGGGGGCACGACCTCGGCCGCGCCGTAGGCGGGCAGGCCGAGATCCGCCGGGTACTCGCGCAGCAGCCACACCACCAGCGGTACGACCGCCACCGCCGCCCCGGCGACCACGAGCGCCGCCGCACGCCAGCCATGCGCGTCGACGAGCATGGCGACCAGCGGGAGGAAGACGAGCTGGCCGGTCGCGCCGCCGGCGGTGAGCACGCCGGTGACCAGGCCACGGCGGCGCACGAACCAGCGCCCGGTGACGGTCGCCACGAAGGCCAGCGCCATCGACCCGGTGCCGAGCCCGACGAGCACGCCCCAGCACAGGACGAGTTGCCAGCTCGCGGTCATGAAGACGGTCAGCCCGCTGCCCGCCGCGACCGTCAGCAGCGCGCCGGCGACCACCCGCCGGATGCCGAACCGGTCCATCAGCGCGGCGGAGAAGGGCGCGGTGAGCCCGTAGAGCAGCAGGTTGACCGAGACCGCGGCAGAGATGGTGGCCAGCGGCCAGCGGAACTCGGCATGCAGCGGATGCAGCAGCACCGAGGGGGTGGCGCGGAAGCCCGCCGCGCCGACCAGCGCGACGAACGCGACGGCGGCGACGGTCCAGGCCGGGTGCAGGCGACGAGGTCGGGTCACGGGTCGAGTCTGCGGATCGGGGCGGCCGACGACGAGTGGCCGGAAAGCCATCATGCGCAATAATCGGGCCATGACCGTCCGCCCGCACCGAATCGCCGTGCTCGCCACCGACCAGGTCGTCGGCCTCGACCTCGGCACCCCCGCCCAGGTCTTCGGCACCGCGCGCGACGCCGACGACGTGCCGCTCTACCTGGTCGACACCTGCACCGCGGGCGCCCTCCCGGTGCGCAGCACCGCCGGCTACCAGGTGCTCCCCGACCACGGGCTGGAACTGCTGGAGGCCGCCGACACGGTGGTCGTCCCCGGCATCCACGGCGGGCCACCGATGCGCGACGGGACGCTCGACCCGGCGGTGGCGGACGCGCTGCGCGGGGCGTACGCACGGGGTGCCCGGATCATGTCCATCTGCACCGGGGCGTTCGTGCTGGCCGCCGCTGGGCTGCTCGACGACCGGCGGGCCACCACCCACTGGGCGTACGCCGACCGTTTCCGGCGGCTCCACCCGACTGTGGACCTCGACCCGGACGTGCTCTTCATCGCCGACGACCGGGTGCTCACCTCGGCCGGGGTGGCCGCCGGGATCGACCTCTGCCTGCACGTCATCCGCACCGACCACGGCAGCGAGGTGGCCAACCGCGCGGCCCGGCGTTGCGTGGTCCCGCCGTGGCGCGACGGCGGCCAGGCCCAGTACATCGAGCGCCCCGTGCCGAAGACGGCGGACGCGGGCACGGCCGGGGCGCGGGAATGGGCCCGCCATCGGCTGCACGAGCAGGTCAGCCTGCGCGACCTGGCCGGGCAGGCCCGGATGAGCGTGCGGACCTTCACCCGG
This sequence comes from Micromonospora sp. NPDC048040, assembly GCF_055587185.1. Taxonomy (NCBI): domain Bacteria; kingdom Bacillati; phylum Actinomycetota; class Actinomycetes; order Micromonosporales; family Micromonosporaceae; genus Micromonospora; species Micromonospora sp. NPDC048040. The sequence continues at coordinate 55,831 of NZ_JBVJGT010000002.1, forward strand.
CGCTTCCGCTCCGAGACCGGGATGAGCCCGGCGCAGTGGCTGCTCCAGCAGCGCACCGACCACGCCCGGCTACTGCTGGAGACGACCGACCTCACCGTCGACCAGGTCGCCCGACGGTCCGGCTTCGGCACCGCCGCGGCGCTCCGGCAACAGTTGCACCAGCGCATCGGCGTGACCCCGTCGACCTACCGCCGCACCTTCCACCACCCCTGACCCTCGCCCTTCCCTCGCCCTCGCCCCTCCCTCCCCTCGCCCTCCCCGCGCCCCGCGATCTTGCGCTTTCGGCCCGGCATTCGCCCTCTTCCACGTGGTTTGTCGGGGGCGACAAGTGCAAGATCGCGGAGTGGGGACGGGTCAGGTCAGGGGGTGCGGAGCATGCGGAGTTGGGCCAGGTGTTTCGGGAGGTGGACGCGGGTGTGCAGGTCGAGGGTGCGGCCCCAGGGCAGGGTGTCGTCGACGACCAGGTCGAAGCCCTCGCGCAGGTGCGTCTCGACCGGCGTCTCCGCTGCCGGCCCGAGCCGCTCGGTCAACACGCAGAGCTTCTGGCTGGTGGCCCGCAGCAGGGTGGCCAGCCCGTCCAGCCCGCCGCACTCGACGACCAGCGCGTCCACCTGCGGACGGTGGATGGTCTCCAGGTCGTAGTACGCGAACGGCGAACCGGCGATGACCGCCTCCGTCGCCTCGGTCATCAACTCGTCGTTGGCGGCGAGGTGGGCGACGATCTGCTCGGCGCTGAGCTGCCCGGCCGGCGGTGGCCCGAACCCGCCCGCGTCGACCTCGGCGAGCACCTCCTCGTACGCCCCTCGCAACGCCCCGCTGTCCATGCCCTCAGTGAATCCCGCCCCGCGCCGTCCGCCCCAGCGTTCCCGCACATGGTTCACCCGGACGGGGGCCGAGGCGAGGGCCGGGGCCGGAGGAACACTGGTGGTCGAGCCCGCGCAGCCTGAGCCGTAGGACAGAATCAGGCCAGCGGTCCGACTTCGCTGCGCCTCCCGGCCAGCGGACCAATCGGCCAGCAACCAGCAGGGTCAGCGGGGTCAGCGGCGACGGGGCTGGCGGGCGCGGAGGTAGTCGGAGACGACGTACTCGCCGAGATCCTCGAGATCGGGGGTGAACATGCGGCCCTTCGAACGGCGGGCGACGGCGTCGACGAAGCGGCGCAGGCCGGGGTCGTCGCCGAGCATGAACAGGTTGAGCGTGGCGCCGTAGCGGGTCAACCGGTCCACCTCACGGACGGTCGCCTCGATCGTCTCCGGCAGCGGCGGCCAATGGAACAGCGCCTCCCCGCCGTCCGGGTCCAGGTGGGCGGTCGGCTCCCCGTCGGTCACCACCAGCACCACGGGCTCGGCGCCCGGATGCCGGCGCAGGTGCCGGCCGGCCAGCCGCAGCGCGTGCTGGAGGTTCGTGCCCTGCTGCATGTCCGGCTCGACGGCGGCCAACTCCTGCTGGGTCAGTGGCAGCGCCTCCCGGCCGAACCCGACGATCTGCAGCGCGTCCTGCGGGAACCGGGTGGCCATCAGGTGCGCCAGCGCCAGCGCGGTCTGCTTCATCGGGCCCCACCGGCCCTGCGAGATCATCGAGTAGGACAGGTCGACGCAGAGCGCCACCGCCGCCGACGCCCGCCGCTCGGTCTCCACCACCTCGAAGTCCTCGACGGCCAGCTGCACCGGCACGCCCGTCCCGGCGCGACGGACGGCCCGGGTCAGCGTCCGCACCACGTCCAGGGGCTGCTCGTCGCCGTACTCCCACGGGCGGGAGCCCCCGCTGACCTCGCCGGCGGCGCCCGCCGAACGCAGGTCGTGCTGGCCGCGCGGCCCGGCCGTCAGGTCGGCGAAGACCCGCCGCAGCGCGGTGCCGCCGAGCCGGCGCAGCGCCTTCGGGCTCAGGGTCAACCCGTCGGCGTCCCGGCTCACCCATCCCTGCCGGCGCAGTTCCCGCTCCAGCTCCCGCAGCCGGCGTACGTCGTCGGCGGCGTCCCGGCCCAGCGTCCGGGCCACCGCGTCGACGTCGACGTCGTCCAGGGTGGCACCCGGGTGCTCCTGGTCGAGCTGGTCGAGCAGCCCGTCCAGTTCGGCGATCTCGCCGAGCGCGCCGGCGGCCTCGCCGTAGCCGAGCGGCCGGTCGCCGCGCACCCGCTCGCCACGGCCCCCGTGCAGGTCGGGCCGGAGCGCACGGAGGTTGGCGTCCAACGCGGCCAACTCCCCGGCGAGCCGGTCGCCGAGCGACTGCCGCATCAGGCCCGCCAGCTCCTCCCGCTGCCGGTCGGACAGCGAGCGCAGCAGCCGCTCCCCGGCGGCCGACCGGCGGGCCAGCACGTCGACCAGCTCGTCGACGTCGGCCGGCTGCTCGGGGAAGAACTCGCCGTGCCGGCGCATGAACTCGGCGAACGCGTCGGTGGTGTCCTCGGACCGGGCGTGCCGGGCCAGCAGGTCGTTCAGGTCGCGCATCATCTCGGCCAGCCGCCGCTGGGCGGCCGGGTCCGCCGAGGCCCGCACCGCGTCCCGCAGCCCGGCGAAGCGCTGGCCCAGCACGTCGTCGCGGAGCCCGTCCAGGATCCGCTGGTACGTCCGGCGCGCCTCGTCGCTGGCCCACCCGTAGCCCGCCAGCTCCGCCACCGCCCGGGCGGTCGAGCGGGGCAGGTTGTCCAGCACCGCCTCGGCGAACCGCGCGGCGTCGCCGTCGCGCCCGCGCAGCTCGTCCCGCTCGGCGGCGAGCGCCTGGTCGAGCAGGGCCCGGGCCCGGGTGACCGCCCCGTCCAGGTCGCCCCGCCGCAGCGCCTCCCGGCGCAGCCGCCTCGCCCGCGCGGCCAGGTCGTCCAGGCCGCCGCGTCCGTGCGGGCCCCGGCGCAGCAGGTCGCGCAACGCCTCCCGGAGACTGCCGCCGGCCAGCACCTCCGCGCCGACGGCGTCCACCGCGCCCCGCACGTCGTACGGGGGCGCGAGCGGGTCGGGGCCGCCGCGCCACTGCCCGTACCGGAACCGGTTGCCGGCCATGCTCAGGCCCGGCCGCCGTAGCGGGTCCGGCCGGAGTCCGTGACGTCCTTGCCGAGCCGGCGGGTCAGGTGCAGCCCCTCCAGGACGAACTCGACGCCGGCGGCGGCCTGCTCGGGGGTGGGCGCGTCGCCCAGGCCGAGCCGGTCCAGCGCCTTGGCGAGCCCGGGGACGGTGCCCACCTGGCGCAGCAGCTCCGCCGAGCTGACCAGCTCACCGGTCTCGATCACGGCGTCCTCGTCGACCAGGGCGGTGAAGCCGGACAGGTCCAGCCCCGCCAGCCGGGCCCGGAACGTCTCGGCCGTCGCGGTCCGCAGCAGATGGCCGAGGATCTCGACCTCCCGCCCCTCCTCGCCGCTCTCGAACTCCACCTTCCCGCGCAGTGTCGACGTCACCGACACCGCGTCGCCCACCCGGGCCACCGGCGCCTCGGGGCGCCCCCCGTCGGCACCGGCGGCGAGAAGGCCGGCGCGGCGCAGCGCGGCGGCGGCGACCGTCTCGGTGGCGGCGATCGCGAACCGGGCGGAGACGCCGGAGCGCGGGTCCACCGACGGCGACTCGCGTACCGCGCGGGCGAACCGCGCGAGGACCTCCAGCACGTGCTCAGGCACCTCGGCGACCGGGTCGGCCTCCTGCCGGATCAGAGCCAGCTCCAGGTCGAGGTCGGCCGGATAGTGGGTGCGGACCTCCGCGCCGAAGCGGTCCTTCAGCGGGGTGATGATCCGGCCCCGGTTGGTGTAGTCCTCCGGGTTGGCGCTGGCCACCAGGAACAGGTCCAGCGGCAGCCGCAGCTGGTAGCCGCGGACCTGGATGTCCCGCTCCTCCAGCACGTTGAGCAGCGCGACCTGGATCCGCTCGGCCAGGTCGGGCAGCTCGTTGACCGCGAAGATGCCCCGGTTGGTGCGCGGTACGAGACCGAAGTGGATGGTCTCCGGGTCGCCGAGGGTGCGCCCCTGGGCGACCCGGATCGGGTCGACGTCGCCGATCAGGTCGCCGACGCTGGTGTCCGGGGTGGCCAGCTTCTCGCCGTAGCGCATCGAGCGGTGCAGCCAGGCGACCGGCAGGTCGTCCCCGGCCTCGGCGACCAGCGCCCGGGAGGCCGGGGTGAGCGGGTGCAGCGGGTGCTCGTTGAGCACCGAGCCGGCGATCACCGGGGTCCACTCGTCGAGCAGCCCTGCCAGCGAGCGGATGAGCCGGGTCTTGCCCTGGCCCCGTTCGCCGAGCAGCACCATGTCGTGCCCGGCGAGCAGCGCCCGCTCGACCTCGGGCAGCACCGTGTCGTCGTAGCCGACGATGCCGGGGAAGCGGTCGGCGCCGGAGCGCATCCGGGCCAGAAGGTTGTCGCGGAGTTCCTGCTTGACCGTGCGGTACGCGTGGCCGGCCGCCCGCAGCGCGCCGAGCGTGCCGGGTAGGTCGGCCGGTGGGACCGGGGTAACCGGGGAAGGCGCAGTCACCCAACCCACGCTAGCTCACGAAATCGGGCACGCCCGGTCCGTCGACCGGGCGCCCCCGCCGTCGGTACGGCTCAGCCTCGGCCGCAGTCCCCGCAGGCGCCCCGGCGGCGCAGGTGGTACGCGTACGTGGCCGCGCCGAGGGCGACGCCCCAGAACGGCCACAGCAGCATCGGCGCGGTGGCCAGGCTGACCTCGCCGAAGTCCCAGAAGGCGGGGCTGGCGAGCAGCCCGAGCGTCGCCGCGGTGACCGCCACCGCGACGAGGGTGGCCGGGACCACGGCGAGCCCTACCGGGACCGGCCGCCCGGCCAGGCCGACCATCCAGCGCGGGAACCGCTCGCCCCAGCGCTGCACGAGGCCCAGCGTGAGAACCGCGCCCACCAGCGCGAACCCGCCCAGCCCAGCGCCCGCCCACACCAGCCCGCTCGCCCGCATCTCGTCGAGGAACGACTGCTCGATGCCGAGCGGGATGCCGGCCGCCCAGGCGAGCCGGGTGGCGGCGTACAGGGCCGGGATGGTGGCCGCGACCCAGGCCGCCCAGCGCCCCCAGCGGGTGGCCGAGGCGGGCGAGGTCCAGCCGTGGTCGGTGCCGTCGCGTCCGCACCTCGGGCAGGCGCCGGCGGTGCGCCGCTGCCAGCCCAGCACGGCCCCGGCGAGCAGCACCCCGCCGACGACGGCCGCGAACCGGGCGAACAGCGCCCAGGTGAAGACGTCGGCGTAGTCCACCGGCGGCCAGCCGAACGGCGCGCCGATGACCAGGATCGGGGCGTACCCGAGGATGGTCAGCACTCCCACGTCCGGCACGACGACGGCCAGCAGGAACGCGACCGTCCAGGCGTACGCCGACAGCAGCGCGCGCAGCGGCCGGCCCGGACGCTGCGGGCCGGCCATGGCGAGCGCGGCGACGGCGGCGCTGAGCAGCAGCGCGGCGAACAGCGGCGGCCCGACGGCGGTCGGGACCAGCCGCAGCAGGTTCAGGTCCCCGCCGGGGTCGTTCGCGCCGAACGGGTAGCCGGCGCCGGTGGCGGTGGAGACGAGGGCGAGCACGCCCCACAGGCCGAGCCAGGCGGCGGCGAGCGGGGCGAGCCGTGCTGACCGGTGCACGGCCGGCCGGCGGGTGTGCGGAAGGGTCGTCGTCATGCCTTCAGCCTCGGCCGGCGGGCCCCGCGTTCCCTCCCGTGCGGCGGTGAACCCACTCCCCCTGCGGAGGGAACCACCTGCTTGACCCGGAAGGGCCGTTCAGCCCGACGGGGTGACGAACCCCGACTCGTACGCCGCGATCACCGCCTGGGTGCGGTCGCGCACGCCGAGCTTGGCCAGCACGTTGCCGACATGGGTCTTCACCGTCTCCACGCCCACCACGAGGTGCGCGGCGATCTCGGGGTTGGACAGGCCGGTGGTCATCAGCCGCAGCACCTCGGCCTCCCGGTCGGTGAGCCGGGCGGCCTCCAGCCGGTCGGCGCCCCGCCCCCCGTACGCCCCGGCGAGGCGGCGGATGGCGGCGGGGAACAGCAGGGACTCGCCGCGCGCGACCACCCGGACCGCCTCCACCACCTCCGCCGGCCGGGCCCGCTTGAGCAGGAACCCGCTGGCTCCGGCGCGGAGCGCGTCGTAGACGTACTCGTCGTTGGCGAACGTGGTCACCACCAGCACCCGGGGCGGGTCGGCGGAGGTGGCGAGCAGCCGCCGGGTGGCCTGGATGCCGTCGATGCCGGGCATCCGCACGTCCATCAGCACCACCTGGGGGCGCAGCCGGGCGACCAGCGGCGGCACCTCCGCGCCGTCGGTGGCCTCGCCGAGCACCCGCAGGTCGGGCTGGGCGTCGAGGATGGCCCGCAGCCCCACCCGGATCAGCTCGTCGTCGTCGACGATCAGCACGCCGGTGGTGGTCGTCGCGGTGTCGGTCATCAGGTCCCCTCGAATGGCAGCCGTACCCGGATCCGCCAGCGGTCGCCGTCGGGCCCGACGGTCAGCCGGCCGCCGAGCAGCAGCACCCGCTCCCGCATCCCGTCCAGGCCCCGGCCGCCCCGGCCCGGGTCGGCACGGCGCCGGCGGCCCACCGCGTTGTCCAGCTCCAGCTCCAGCGCGTCGGCGTGCACGCCCAGGCGCAGCGTGACCGGCCCCCGACCGTACCGGGCGGCGTTGGTCAACCCTTCCTGGACTATCCGGTAGCCCTCCCGGGAGACGGCCGCGGGCAGGTCGGCGAGGTCGCCGGCGCACCGCGCGTCGACGGGCAGGCCGGCGGCGCGGGTGTCGGCCACCAGCCGGTCCAGGTCGGCGAGCGTACGCTGCGGGGCGGGCGCGGCCCGCCCGCCCGCGGGCTCGCGCAGCAGCCCGAGCACGTGGTCCAGGTCGTCCATGGCGGTGCGCCCGGCCTCCTCGATCGCGGTCAGCGCGCGCCGGGCGAACTCCGGGTCCCGGTCGAGCAGTTCGCGGGCCGCCCCCGCCTGGAGGGTGGCGACGGTCAGCGCGTGCCCCACCGAGTCGTGCAGCTCCCGGGCCAGCCGGTTGCGTTCGGCGAGTCGGGCGGCCCGGGCCTCCAGGGCCGCGATCCGTTCCGCCTGGGCCGGGCCGAGCAGCACCGGGGCCATCGACACGGCCAGCGCGCCCAGCCCGGCGACGGCGTAGCCGAGCGCCACCAGCACCACGATGCCCGTGAGGGTCAGCCAGCCGGTGTCCCGCCCGTCGAACGGCCCGAACCGCTCTCCGCCGGTCATCCCGATGTCGAGGCCGAACTGCTGGCCGATGAAGGCCAGCGCCATCGGCACCGCGCTGAACAGGGCGGCCACCACCAGCCCGCCGCTGACGAGGTGCAGCCCGATCCAGAGCGCCGAACGCAGTCGGGTCTCGCGGTCGGCGGCGTGCCCGGGCGCCGGGTCGGGCAGGTCGACGCCGAGCAGGGCCCGCGCGGCCGCGATCTCCAGCGCCCGGGGGCCGTCGAGGAAGACCGGGACCGCCGCGATGGTCGCCGCGACGACGAGCAGCCCCAGCACCAGCGGCCGGGGCACGTCGGGCTGCGTCAGCATCTGCGCGAACACCACCGCCAGCAGCACGTACGGCAGCACGAGCACCCCGCCGAGCAGCAGGAACACTCCGCGCCGCCAGGTGCTGCCGGCCACCAGCGGGGCGAGGGCGGTGCGGGGCTTCACCCGCCCATTCTGTCCCGGGGCCGCCCCGCGCCGACTCCCCCACGTCGGGGAGATCGGTGGCCCGGCCGCCGGTCGGACGAGGGGCGCGTCAGCGGTGCTCGTCGACGTAGCGCTGCGGGTCCTTGTCGGTGAAGGGCAGGTCTCGACCGTTCCTGTGCTCGCCGTAGAAGGTCAGCCAGCGGCGGCCCAGCTCGGCGCGCAGTTCGTCGCTCGCGTGCCGGCGGAAGTCGGGCAGCGCCTCGTCCTCCTCCTCGGCGAGGTGCTCGCTGTTCTCCCGGCGGGCGGTACGCACCGCCGCCCACCACTGGTCGGAGCCCACCGGGTGCAGCTTGGACTCGGCCACCGCGTCGCGGATCTTGTTGTGGTCGCCGATGGCGTCGACGGTTTCGGCCTCGCCGTCGTCGCCGTGGCGCACCAGGTGCGGGTAGAGGATCGCCTCCTCCGCCTCGGCGTGGATGTCGAGGTGCAGGGCGAGCGCGTCCCAGATCGCCAGCAGCTCGTGCTCGTCGCGGGCGTCGTCGAGGCGGGCGAAGCCCCGCCGGAAGGCGGCGTGGTCGTCGAGGATCAGCGCGGTGATGTCGTCCATCGGGCTCACTTTCCGGTTCGGGCCCGGAGCAGGCGGGGCATCGCCCGGGACCCGAACTGCCAGGTGCCGAGGCCGATCGTGGACAGGGGTTTCGGGGTGTCGAGCTGGACGAGGCGCATGTCACCGAACTTACCCGGACAAGAGGGACGGTACGCCCGTTCGGGCTCGCGCAAGGAGCGGCAGCGCCCCGGTGCCGGCCCGGTGCCGCTCGCCGCACCTCCGGCACAATGGGCGGGTGCGATTCCTCATCCGGCCCGCCCGGCCCGACGAGGCGACCGAGCTGACCGAGCTGGCGCTGCGCTCCAAGGGCCACTGGGGATACGACACGGAGTTCCTGGCCCGCTGCCGTACGGAGCTGACGCTGACGCCGGCGGACGTGACTGCCCGACACGTGGCGGTGGCCGAGCGGGACGGCCGGGTGGTGGGCCTGGTGGTGCTCGCCGGCGCGCCGCCCGAACTGGAACTGGACATGCTCTTCGTGGACCCGCCGGCGATCGGCACCGGCGCCGGCCGGGTGCTGTTCGACCACGCCGCGGCCGCCTCCCGCGCCGCTGGCGCCCGTACGCTGTGGATCGAGGCGGACCCGGGCGCCGAGGCCTTCTACCGGCACGTCGGCGCGGTACCCGCCGGCACCTGCGTCTCCCCCTCCACCGGCCGCACCCTGCCCCGCCTCCGCTTCGACCTCTGACCTCCGCGTCGGATCGGGCGGGAGGCTAGGGTCGGGGCGTGACGTACCTGGCAGCGGACGACCGTTACGAGACGATGGCCTACCGGCGTAGCGGGCGCAGCGGGCTGCGGCTGCCCGCGATCTCGCTCGGGCTGTGGCACAACTTCGGCCCGGACCGGCCCTACGAGCGGCAGCGGGACATCGTCCGCCGCGCCTTCGACCTCGGCGTGACCCACTTCGACCTGGCCAACAACTACGGCCCGCCGCCGGGCGCCGCCGAGGAGAACTTCGGCCGGATGCTCGCCACCGACCTCAGGGCGTACCGGGACGAGTTGGTGATCTCCAGCAAGGCCGGCTACCTGATGTGGCCGGGCCCGTACGGCGAATGGGGTTCCCGCAAGTACCTGGTCTCCTCGTTGGACCAGTCGCTGCGCCGCCTCGGGCTGGACTACGTCGACATCTTCTACTCGCACCGTTTCGACCCGGACACCCCGCTGGAGGAGACGATGGGCGCGCTCGACGCCGTCGTCCGCTCCGGCAGGGCGCTCTACGTCGGCATCTCCAACTACGACTCGGAGCAGACCGAGCGGGCCGCCACGATCCTGCGCGAGCTGGGCACGCCGCTGCTGATCAACCAGCCGTCCTACTCCATGCTCAACCGCTGGACGGAAGACGACGGCCTGCTCGACACGCTGGAGCGGGTCGGCGCGGGCTGCATCGCCTACAGCCCGCTCGCCCAGGGCCTGCTCACCGACCGCTACCTCGGTGGGATCCCCGCGGACTCCCGGGTGCGCACCAGCGTCTTCCTCAGCGAGAGCGACCTCGGCGAGGAGAAGATGGCCACCATCCGGGCGCTCGGCGCGATCGCCGAGCGGCGCGGCCAGTCCCTGGCGCAGCTCGCGCTCGCCTGGGCGCTGCGCGATCCGCGGATGACGAGCCTGATCATCGGGGCGAGCAGCGTGCCCCAGTTGGAGGCGAACATCGCCGCGCTGGACAAACTCGACTTCACCGCCGAGGAACTGGCCGAGATCGAGCGCCGCCTCGGCTGAGCCGCACCGGTTCCCGGGAAGTCTGGAAATGGCGTCGACGTGATTGCCGGACGGGCCGGTGGAATCGCACCACCGGCCCGTCCACGCACTCAGCAGTTCATCTACTGCGGGTGCGAGACGTCCCCGCAGGTGACGATTCCACCGATGGCCGGGTTGGCCCGAGCGTGGTACCAGACGGTGCCGGACGAGTCGGCCATCGAGCCGCCCCAGAGAACGCAGCCGCCCAGGCCCACGTACGTCTTGGCCGGCCCGGCGTAGTAGAACTTCAGCCCCTCGTCCTGAACCGGCGACGCGTAGTCCGTGTCGGCGTAGACCCCGGTGCGGGTCGCCACCCCGGCGTACGCCGACTTGATCGTCACCACGCACGCGTAGCCGGTCAGGTTGTTGCGCAGCAGGTGGACCGTGCCCAGCAGCTCGCCGGTGTCCTTGCGGATCGGGTCCTGGTCGATCCGCGTGTAGCCGACGCCGCACACCGCCTCCGGCGTGTACGGGTTGACCGCCGCCTGCGCCGGGGCGCCCACCACCCCGACCAGGGCCGCCGCCGCCGTCACCGCGACCGCCATTCTCCGCATCATTCGGAACACCCGTTCTCCCCCTTCACCGAGCGATCTGGTTGCCGGGACAGAATGGCAATTCCGGCACGCAACGATGTATGTCCGAACCAGACACCACAACGGCATCGATGTGTGCCCGACGGCCACCCCGACCATTTCACCAGCGGTGGCACGGCGCTTTCATTGACGTTCTTTGATTATGACCAATCACACGATCAACTCTGCCGCCGTCACAGATCACTCGTGCGGGGGAGGCGGCGGCCCGAGAAGACTTGTGATGCTGCGAGTCGAGAGCACAATCCGCTCACACCAGGAGAACGCATGACCAGAGCAGGCTTCCGCACGTTGGCGGCCCTCAGCATGGCGACGGTGACCGCGTCCGCCGTCCCGGCCGCTTCTCCGGGGGCGGCCTCCACCCGGACGCAGTCGATCGCGAGCGTGACCGGGTCGGCACGGGTCTTCTACCCCCAGGCGCCCGACGACGACGTCCGTTTCACCTTCGACGCCCACGCCGTCTCCCCCACCGCAGGTCAGTTCCCTCACCCTGCCGATGCCGAGGGAACGGTCCACGTCCACCACCGGGTGGCCGCCTTGAACCTCACCCTCTGGGCCGAAGGAGAGGTGAACTGCGTGATGACCAGCGGCCGAGCCTCGACACTGACCGCGATCGTCACGAAGACCTCGCCCGAGCTGACTCAGAGCTGGCTGGGCAGGCACCTCGGCTTCACCGTCTTCGACGGCGGTGACGACGATTCCGGGCGCAGCCTCGACCAGTTGGGTTCGACAGGACCGGTAGAGAACCTGGCCACGTGCATGGCCGGGAGCCCGAACGCACCCGTCATGGCGCCCGCGCCGTTCTTCACGGTACGAAGCGGCGGACACCGGGTCACACCCGCCTGAAACGCCGCACCAAGGCCAGCCGGCACCTGCCGGTGCCAACTGGCACAGTTGTGGCACGTGGCGGGCCAAGAGCCGCAGGAACGCCGAAACGCCCTGGTGGGGGATCTCCCTCACCAGGGCGTTTCGCAAGGGTGGAGCCGAGGGGACTCGAACCCCTGACCCCCACACTGCCAGTGTGGTGCGCTACCAGCTGCGCCACGGCCCCTTGCCTCGTCCCGGTCGCCCGGGCACGAGAGAACTATACACACGCCCCGCCGCATGGTCATCTCGCGGGGTCCCCACCCCGCCGGTGGCTCAGTTGAGCGCCACGTCCGGCGGGAAGTGGGCGACCGCGGCCATCATGCCGCCCTGCCGGCGCAGCACCATCGGCCACAGGTCGTCGGGCCGGTCCACGAAGGCGTCGCCGGGAAGCGCGTCCAGCACGAACCAGGAGCCGTCCTCGATCTCCTGCTCCAACTGGCCCGAGCCCCAGCCGGAGTAGCCGGCGAAGACGCGGATGCCGCTGATGCCCTCCCGCAGCCGCTCCGGGTCGACCGACAGGTCGAGCGTGCCGACCGCGCCGGAGATCGGGTGGAAGCCCTTGAGCCGCTGCACCGGGTGGCGCATCCGGGCCAGGCAGATCGCCGAGTCGGGCTGCACGGGCCCGCCCTCGAAGAGCACCGCCGGATCGCGGGCCAGGTCGCTCCAGTCGCCCAGCACGTCGGCGACCGGCACCTCGGTCGCCCGGTTGAGCACCACGCCGAGGGCGCCGCCGGGCTCGTGCGCGACCAGCAGCACGACGGTGCGGTCGAAGTTCGGGTCCTTCAGCGCCGGCGTCGCGACCAGCAACCGCCCGGCCATCGACCCCGTAGCCCGCCCGCCGATCGCCTGCCCCTCTCCCTGCATGCCGGACCCCCGTCAGACCGACCGCACCAGGACGCCCGGGGGCAGCACCGGTGCCGTGCGCGCTGTCAACGCCATGCCTGGCACCATAGCTTGCCCCCGGGGCGGTGGTTAAGGTCTGACGGTCGGGTGATCGACAGACCTGAGGGAGGACCGATGGGCGTCACGGCGGAACTCGCGGTGATCGGGGGCTCTGGGCTCTACGCGCTGCTCGACGGCGCGACCGAGCACAAGGTGGACACGCCGTACGGGCCGCCGTCCGACGCCGTCACCATCGCCGACGTGGGCGGCCGGCGGGTGGCCTTTCTGCCCCGCCACGGCCGGGACCACCGCCACCCGCCGCACCTGATCCCGTACCGGGCCAACCTCTGGGCGCTGCGCTCCCTCGGCGTACGCCAGGTGCTCGCCCCGTGCGCGGTGGGCGGGCTGCGGCCGGAACTGGGGCCGGGCACGTTCGTGGTGCCGGACCAGCTCATCGACCGCACCAGCGGGCGCGCGCAGACCTACTACGACCAGAGCGCGGTGCACGTCTCGTTCGCCGAGCCGTACTGTCCGGCCGGCCGTCGCACGCTGCTCGCCTCGGCGGCGCGGCGGGACGTCCCGGCGGTGGACGGCGGCACGGTGGTGGTGGTCGAGGGCCCCCGCTTCTCCACCCGCGCCGAGTCGCGCTGGTTCGCCTCGATGGGCGGCGCGGTGGTCAACATGACCGGGCACCCGGAGGCGGTCCTCGCCCGCGAGCTGGCCCTCTGCTACTCCTCGATCGCCCTGGTCACCGACCACGACGCCGGCGTGGAGGGTGGCGGCGCGGTGACCCAGGAGGAGGTGTTCCGGGTCTTCGGCGAGAACACCGACCGGCTGCGGGGCCTCCTGCTGGACGCGGTCGCCGCGCTGCCCGCCGAACGGGACTGCGACTGCGGGCGGGCGCTGGACGGCATCACCCTCCCCATCACGCTCCCCTAACGGGGGGAGGCGGCGAAAAGCCCGAGATGCCCGGGGAGCCCCGATAGATTGGGGGGCGATGGCAACGGTCCGCGACACCACGTACGACCTGCTCCGTGCCCTCGGCCTGACCACCGTCTTCGGCAACCCGGGCTCCACCGAGGAACCGTTCCTGCGGGACTTCCCGGACGACTTCCACTACGTGCTCGCCCTGCACGAGGCGTCGGCGGTCGGCATGGCGGACGGCTACGCGCAGGCCACCGGCCGGCCGGCGCACGTCAACCTGCACACCGCGCCCGGCACGGGCAACGGCATGGGCAACCTCGTCACGGCGTGGCACAACCGGACCCCGCTGATCGTCACCGCCGGCCAGCAGACCCGGGAGATGCTGCTGCTCGAGCCCCGGCTGACCAGCAGGCGGGCCACCGAGCTGCCCCAGCCGTACGTGAAGTGGAGCCACGAGCCGGTCCGCGCGCAGGACGTCCCGGCGGCGCTGATGCGGGCGTACGCGACCGCGGTGCAGCCGCCCGCCGGGCCGGTCTTCCTCTCCCTGCCCCTCGACGACTGGGCGCAGCCCGCCGACCCGCCCCCGCCGGTGCGGACGGTGGCCACCCGGTTCGCGCCCGACCCGCAGCGGCTGCGGGAGTTCGCCGCCGTGCTGGCCGGCAGTCGCGCGCCCGCGCTGGTGCTCGGCGCGGCCGTGGACCGAACCGGCGGGTGGCCGGCCGCGGTGGCGCTGGCGGAGCGGCTCGCCGCGCCCGTCTGGTCGGCCCCCGCGCCGGAGCGGGCCGCGTTCCCGGAGGACCACCCGCACTTCCGCGGGGTGCTGCCCTTCGCGACGGGGCCGCTGGCGGAGGCGCTGGACGGGCGCGACACCGTGCTGGTCGTCGGCGCGCCGGTGTTCCGGTACTACCCGCACGTGCCGGGCGAACATCTGCCCGACGGCGCCCGCCTGCTGCACGTCACCGACGACCCCGAGGAGGCGGCCCGGGCCCCGGTGGGCGACAGCCTGCTCGGTGACGCGGGGCTGGCCCTGGCCGCCCTGGTCGACCTGTTGCCGGCGGCCGACCGGCCGGCGCCGCCGCCGCGCCCCGACCCGCCACCGCCGCCGGGCGGGCTGCCGCCGGCACCGGACGCGCTCTTCGCGGCGCTGGCCCGGCACTGGCCCGCCGACGGGATCCTGGTCCAGGAGTCGCCGTCCAACCTGCCGGCGCTGCGCCGCCGGTTGCGCAGCACCCGGCCCGGGTCCTACTTCACCATGGCCAGCGGCGGTCTCGGGTACGGCCTGCCGGCGGCCGTCGGCATCGCGCTGGCGCAGCGCGACACCGGCCGGGGCCGGCCGGTGGTCGCGGTCATCGGGGACGGCTCGTTCCACTACTCGGTGCAGGCCCTCTGGACCGCCGCGCGGCTGCGCCTGCCGCTGGTCGTCGTGGTGCCGGTCAACCAGCAGTACGCCATCCTGAAGTCGTTCGCCGACTTCAAGGACACCCCCGGGGTGCCCGGGCTGGACCTGCCGGGGCTGGACATCACCGCCATCGCCCGTGGCTACGGCTGCACGGCCACCGTCGTGACAGACCCGGACCAGCTCGGCGACGCCCTGGTCGCCGGTTTGCGGGCGGACGGCCCGACGGTGCTGCCGGTGCCGGTCAGCACCGAGGTGCCCCGGCTCCTGTGACCCGCCGGCGGGGCAGCGACGAACTGGGCCGTGAGTCGCCACCCCGTCAGCACCGGCCCGTCTGCCGCGTGCCGGCGCCGCGTCAGCTCGTGGTGAGTCGCAGCGGCGCGCCGGTGAGCACGTCGAGCACCGGCCGGTCGCCGAGCGGCGCCTTCAGCGTGGCGGTGACCGGCTCGAGCTTCAGCAGCATGATGCACTCGCCGGTGGCGGTGGTGACGCCGCCGCCGACCACCACCACGTCGTCGCGCTCCTGCACCAGCGGGGTGATCCCGGTGTCGCAGCTGCCCACGCCGAGCCGCCAGGTCAGCGTGGCGCCGTCGACGGACCGCAGGTCCTGGGCGCCGACCACGCCCTGTGGGGCCGGGCTCGCCGGCGCGGCCGGCTCGGGCAGGGCGGTGACGGCCGAAGGCGCCACGGCGACCCGCGCCACCGGCGCGGAGAGTTCCTCCACGGTGAACAGCCACGCCGGCACCTGCGCCTCGCCACGGCTGGTGCGCACCGGCGCCGTGCCCAGCTTCACGGCGGTCACCGTCAGCGGGACGCAGGCGGTCTGCGCGGTGCTGCTGACCGGTCCGTCGGGGCCGGGCTCGATGGTGGGGCCACCGGGGCCGGGCCGGCCGGGGCCGTTCGGCCCGGCAGGGCCCTTCGGCCGGCCCCCGCACGGCGGCGGGTCGCCCTGGTCGAGCTGCCCGTAGGCGGTGGCCGCGCTGATCAGCGGCACGGTGAGCGTGCCGTCCGGGAACCGGATGGTGCCGTCGGCGGGCCGGTCGGCGGGCAGGTCGACCTGGTCGCGGTACCAGCCGCTCTGGAAGGCCGTCCTGGTCGCCTCGGTGAAGCCCGGATCGCCGAGCAGCACCGTCGGGTCCTGCACCGGCACGTATCCGGTCTTCCACGCCGGGGCCGGTCGCCACGCCTCGGCCACCTCGGTGGCCCGTTGGGTGAACGCGTCCCGGCGGGAATCGGAGCCGGCGGGAGCGACCGGCTCGGAGCCGGCCGGGGCGCACCCGGCGACGATCATCAACAGCGGCAGGCCCAGCAGGGCGGCGGTACGGCGCATGTCGGTTGGACGCCGGGGCGCCGCCGCCGGTTCCCGCGCGCTCAGGTCTCCCCGCCGAGATCCGTCTCGTACGCCTGCCAGATGAGGTCCGCGCCGCGCTGCCGGTGCCGGGCGAGGGCGCGCGCCAGGTGCCCGGCCCGGCCGAGGAGGTCGTCGGCCGACGCCTCCGGCAGTTCCGCCGCCCGGTGCAGGGCGGCCAGCGCGGCGGCGATGGCGGCGTGCTCCCGGGCCAGCAGCCGCACCCCGCGCTCCAGCCGGGGCGCCTGGCCGAGCAGCTCGGCGTAGAGTCCGGCGGGCCCCTCGGTGACCCGGACGTGCTCCGCGAAGCCCTGCCGCACGGGCCCCAGCCGGAACAGGACCCGCTCCCGCCAGCGCGGCTCGGCCGGCGGGGCCGCCAGGGCCCGGGTGAGCGCGTGCAGGTCCCCGAGCAGGGTGGCGGGGGGCCGGCGGGCGGCGGGCGGCCGGAGCGCCCCGGGGACGGTGGACGGCTGCTGAATCGGACCGGTGACCATGGGCACCTCCCGCGTCGCGTCTGACCGTACAGCGATGGTGGACCCGGCGCGTTTGCCCTGTCCAGAGGCGGTAACACCTCATCCGCCCCGTCAGCCGCAGCAGCCCCTCACGCCCCACTGGCCCCGCGTCCAGGCCCTCCCGTCCCCGCGCCCGGGCCCTCCCGTCCCCGCGTCCGTGCTCGGAGACGACGATGCGCCCCGGTCCGGTGGACCGGGGCGCATCGACTGGTGGTGGAGGTGCCGGGAATCGAACCCGGGTCCTTCGCCGCCTTGTCAGGGCTTCTCCGAGCGCAGCTCGCTGTGCCTCTACTCGGCCCCTCCGATCACGCGAGCGAGTCGGTGTGACGGGCCCAGTCGCTGATTGATCTCGCCGCACGGACCCCGCGACCGGGTCCGGTTGGCCAGCCTTCTAGCTGATGCCGGCTAACTGGGTCGAAGGCGCTCCCAGGCCGACAGACTTGCTACTCGCCTCAGGCGGCGAGAGCGAAGTCAGCGCGATTGTTCTTGGCGCTTATTGGTTTCCGACGAACGATTCTCGAGACGACGTCGGCTTCCTCGGCTCGCTTCCCCTGCCGCAACGTACGAAGTCGAAACCAGTCACCCCCTCGACGGGCCGCCCCTGTGGCGGCTCCACCAAGCCTAACGCCTGCCGCAACGGGTTTCATCCCGAGCCCCGGGTCGGCGCGCCGACCCGGACAAAGCAGACAGATCAGTCATCCATCCCCTTGCCGCGCCGGCCGGCGGCCCGGGCGATCTCCCGGTCCGCGTCCCGCTTGGCGAGGTCCTGCCGCTTGTCGTACGACTTCTTGCCCTTGGCCAGGGCGATCTCGACCTTGGCCCAGCCGTCGGAGAAGTAGACCTGCAACGGCACCATGGTCAGGCCGCCCTCGCGGGTCTTGCCGATCAGCCGGTCGATCTCCAGCCGCTTGAGCAGCAGCTTGCGGGTCCGCCTCGGCTCGTGGTTGGTCCAGGTGCCCTGCGTGTACTCCGGGATGTGCATCCCGTGCAGGTAGAGCTCGCCGTTGCGCTCCTGGGCGAACGCGTCGACCAGCGACGCGCGCCCGGCCCGCAGCGACTTGACCTCGGTGCCGGTCAGCGCCATACCCGCCTCGTAGGTGTCGAGGATCGAGTAGTCGTGCCGGGCCTTCTTGTTGGAGGCGACGACCTTGCGCCCCTTCTCCCGTGGCATCGGCGCCACCCCCTTTCCGTGTGACCGCGCCCGGAGTGACCGGCCGCGGGGCGGAGATCATGCTACCCGAACGACAAGGACCCTCCCGCGCCGTTTATTCCTGGCGCGAGAGGGCCCGTCGAGCCGTACGGAAGCTAGACCCGCAGGTAGAAGCGGAGGGTGACCCAGGCGGTGACCGCGCTGACCAGGCCGCCGACGCCGGCCATCAGCGGGAACATCACCAGGATGTCGCCCCAGCCCACCGGGGAGAGCAGGCCCTGTAGCGCCTGCAACGATCCGTCGAAGAGGAGGTACTTCGCCGCGATCAGCGCCACCAGGCCGAGCAGCGAGCCGATCAGGCCCGCGACCACGGCCTCCAACACGAACGGCGCCTGGATGAACCAGTTCGACGCGCCGACCAGCTTCATGACCGCGACCTCACGCCGCTTGCTGTACGCGGCGACCTGGATCGTGTTGGCGACCAGGAGCAGCGCGGCGACGGCCATCACGATCGCGGCGGCCAGGGCGATGTTCTGGATCGAGGTGAGGATGTCGAAGATCTTGTCCAGCAGCTGGCTCTGGTCGACGATCTCGTCGACGCCCGCGGTGTCCTTGTACTGGTCGTAGATGCTCTTGTACTGCTCGGGGTTGTTCAGGTTAAGCCGGAACGACTCGGGCAGGCTGTCCGCCTTGACGGCGCTGAGCAGGTCCGGGGCGTCCTGGAACATCTCCTGGAAGCGCTTGTACGCCTCGTCCTTGTTGACGTAGATGACCTCCTTGACCAGCGGGTCACCCTTCAGCTGGCCTTCCAGGGCTTCACGCTGCTCAGGGGTCACCTCCTGGTCGAGGAAGATCGAGACCTGGATGTTCTTGTAGTAGAGGTCCTTCATGTCGTCGACCTGGCGGTACATGAGACCGCTGGCGCCGAGCATGGTCAGCGAGACAGCCATCGTGATGATCATCGCGATGGTCATGGTCACGTTGCGCCACAGTCCGACCAGTACCTCGGACAGGACGTATTTCACGCGCATCGGGATTTCCTCCGGGTCTCCGGCATGAGGTGTTCGTCGTCAGGCTGCGCAGGGGCGGCGTCGGCTCAGCCGTAGACGCCGCGGGCCTGGTCGCGCACGATGCGGCCGCTCTCGATCTCGATGACCCGGCGGCGCATCTGGTTCACGATGTTGGAGTCGTGCGTGACCATCACGACGGTCGTGCCGGTGCGGTTGATCCGGTCCAGCAGGCGCATGATCTCGATCGAGGTGTCCGGGTCGAGGTTTCCGGTCGGCTCGTCCGCGAGCAGGATCAGCGGACGGTTCACGAACGCCCGGGCGACGGCCACCCGCTGCTGCTCACCACCGGAGAGCTCGTGCGGGTAGCGGTGCTCCTTGCCACCGAGCCCGACCAACTCCAGCACCTCCGGCACGACCCGGCGGGCGACCGCCTTGGTCTTGCCGATCACCTCGAGGGCGAACGCCACGTTCTCGTACGCGGTGCGGTTCGGCAGCAGCCGGAAGTCCTGGAAGACGCAGCCGATCGAGCGCCGGAAGTGGGGTCGCTTCCACGAACGCATCGAGGTGACGTCCTTGCTGTTGACGATGACCCGGCCCTTGTTGGGCGAGACCTCGTGCAGCAGCAGCTTGATGATGGTGGACTTGCCGGAGCCGGATGGACCGATGAAGAAGACGAACTCGCCCTTCTCGATCGAGACGGACACGTTGTCGAGCGAAGGCCGGGACGCCTTCGGGTACGTCTTCGTCACTTGCTCAAGCTGAATCACGGGTGGTGAGTCTACGCGGTGTAACCGTGGAGCCAAGCCCCACGCCCCGCCGTTGCGAGTCGCGTCATCTATTTGCGGGGTTACGCGGAGATCGAAGACGCGTTCCGCCCGCGGCTGATCACGCAGTGTCGCCGGCCAGCTCCTGCTGCTTACGCCACCGGATCCCGGCCTCGATGAAGCTGTCCAGGTCGCCGTCGAAGACCGAGGACGGGTTGCCGGTTTCCTGCTCCGTCCGCAGATCCTTCACCATCTGATAGGGGTGCAGGACGTACGAGCGCATCTGGTCGCCCCACGCGCCGGTGGTCTCCTTCTTCAGGCCCTGGAGCTTGGCCTGCTCCTCCTGGCGCTTGACCTCCAGCAGCCGCGCCTGCAGCACCCGCAGCGCGGACGCCTTGTTCTGCAGCTGGGACTTCTCGTTCTGGCAGGTGACCACGATCCCGGTCGGGATGTGCGTGATCCGGACGGCGGAGTCGGTGGTGTTGACGCTCTGCCCGCCCGGGCCGGAGGAGCGGTAGACGTCGATCCGCATCTCGTTCTCGGGGATGTCGATGTGGTCGGTCTGCTCCACCACCGGCAGCACCTCGACCCCGGCGAAGCTCGTCTGCCGGCGGCCCTGGTTGTCGAACGGGCTGATCCGCACCAGCCGGTGGGTGCCCGACTCGACGCTGAGCGTGCCGTAGGCGTAGGGCACCTTCACGGTGAAGGTGGCCGACTTGAGGCCCGCCTCCTCGGCGTAGGAGGTCTCGTAGACCTCCGTCGGGTAGCCGTGCCGCTCGGCCCAGCGCAGGTACATCCGCAGCAGCATCTCGGCGAAGTCCGCCGCGTCCACGCCGCCGGCGCCGGCCCGGATGGCGACCAGCGCCTCCCGGGAGTCGTACTCGCCGGAGAGCAGGGTGCGGACCTCCATCTCCTGGATGGCCTTGGTCAGCCCGGCGATCTCCGACTCGACCTCGGTGAGCACCCCGGGGTCGGACTCGGCCTCGGCCAGCTCCAGCAGCACCCCGGCGTCGTCGAGGCGGGAGCGGAGGGTGGAGAGCTTGTTGATCTCGCCGTTGACGTACGACAGCTGGGAGGTCACCTGCTGCGCCTTGGCCTGGTCGTCCCACAGGTCGGGCGCGGAGGCCTCCTGCTCCAGGCGCGCCTTGTCCTCCCGCAGGCGGTCGACGTCGAGCACCGACTCGATGTTGCGCAGGGTGGCGTCGAGGTCCTTGAGCTGTTCGGCGTAATCGGCAGCGGTCACGACAGACAAGGGTACTGCTCGTGCGAGGAGTGAGCTTGCGAGCCCCGCAGTCACGAGCGAAAAGATGACTCCGCTCGTGGGAGGAGTGAGCTTGCGAGCCCCGCAGTCACAAGCGAAAAGATGACCCGCTCGTGGGAAGAATGAGCCCGCGAGCCCGGTCAGCCGACCGGGGCGCTCTTCAGCCAGGACAGGGCCGCCTTGTGGTAGGCGACGGCGAACTCCAGCGCGCTGGCGTCGTACGTCTCGCCTTCCTTCTTGGCGTTCTTGACCTGCTCGCGGACCTTGGCGAGCGCCTCGGTGTGGTATTCGTTGGCCGCGGCCTGGAGGTTCTTGAGCTGGTTGGCGGAGTGCAGGTCGCCGAAGGCGATCCGCATCGCGATCGGGTTGCGGATCGTGTCCCGCCCCGGGTCCTCCGTCAACCAGCGGGAAAATGTCCGTTTTCCGGCTGCGGTGATCGCGTACGGCTGGCTGGAGCGCGGCCCGGGCTTGCCCATCCGGACGAGACCCCGCTCGGCCAGCACCGGCAGCTCCCGGTAGACCTGACTACGGGTCATCGACCAGTACGGCGCCAGCCGGCGCTCGGCGGCGGCCATCAACTGGCCACCTGTCATGGGGCCCTCATGGAGCAGCCCGAGCAGGGCCGCCGCCGTGGGGTTGACTCCGGAATCCGCCATGGCCATCACGCTGCCACTTTGCTGACGTGGCGTCCAGGATTTCACGGTTTCGCCACCCGGTAGGGCTTCCTATGTGCACTGTCGGCGCGAGACAGTCCGCGCCGGAGCATCGATGTCTCAGAGCCGGCTGCGCAGCTCCCACAGCTCGGGGTAGAACCGGCTCTCGACCCGGGAACGCAGGTACGCCCCGCCGGCCGAGCCCCCGGTGCCCGGTTTGGTGCCGATCTGCCGCTCGGCCATGAGCACGTGCCGGGCCCGCCACAGCGAGAACGCCTGGTCGTGCGCGACCAGCGCCTCCGCGAGGTCCCACAGCAGCCCGAACCGCTCCCGGTCGGCGGCGATCGTCGCGTACGCCGCGAAGCGCGCCTCCGCCTCGGAGACGTCGAAGCCGGCCCGGCCGAGCACGGCCAGGAAGCCGTCCCAGAGGCTCGGCTCGGCCAGCCGCCGCTCCAGCCGTTCCCGCTCGACGGCGGGCAGCCCCCGGAACCGGCGCAGGTAGTCCGGGTCCTTCAGGCCGGAGAGGAACTCGATCTCCCGGAACTGGGCGGACTGGAAGCCCGACGCCGGGGCCAGCTTGGTGCGGAAGGCCAGGAAGTCCTGCGGGGTCATCGTGTCGATGACGTCGACCTGGCCGATCAGCACCCGCTCCACCGCGTGGCAGCGCTCCAGCCGCACCCGGGGCAGGTAGGTTTCGCCGGCCAGCATCCGGTCCCGGGCGTCGGTCAGCTCGGCGAGCAGCAGCTTGAACCACAGCTCGTAGACCTGGTGGATGGTGATGAAGAGCAGCTCGTCGTGGGAGGCCGGGTCGGACTCCGGCACCTGTGCCGCGAGCAGGTCGGCCAGCCGCAGGTAGTCGCTGTAGGTGAGCAGGCCACCCTGCTCGCCGAAGCGGGGGTCGTGCGCGGGGGTGGGGTGGGTCACAGCGGCCACGGTACCGCCGCCCGGCCGCCCCCGCCTCTCCCCGCCACCGTGCGGGGAAGGGCCCTTCCCGTCCGGGAACGGCGGGAAGGGCCCTTCCTGACGCCTCAGCCCATGTGCGGGTACGTGTGGTCGGTCGGCGCGACGAAGGTCTCCTTGATCGTCCGGGGCGACATCCACCGGACGAGGTTGTGCCAGGAGCCGGCCTTGTCGTTGGTGCCGCTGGCCCGGGCACCGCCGAAGGGCTGCTGCCCAACCACCGCGCCGGTCGGCTTGTCGTTGATGTAGAAGTTGCCGGCGGCGTACCGCATCTTCTCGGCCACCGCGTCGACCACCCGGCGGTCGGTCGCGAAGATCGACCCGGTCAGCGCGTACGGCGCGATCGACTCGGCCTGGGCGACCACGTCGTCGAAGCGGGCGTCGTCGAAGACGTGCACGCCGAGAATCGGCCCGAAGTACTCGGTGGTGAACGTCTCGTGCGCCGCGTCGGTGCACTCGAACAGCGTCGGCCGGACGAAGTATCCGACGGAGTCGTCGGCGGTGCCGCCGGCCAGCACGCGGCAGGCGTCGTCGTCGGAGATCAGCTCCAGCGCGGCGGTGTGCCGGTCGAACGCCTTGGCGTCGATCACCGCGCCGCCGAAGTTGCCGAAGTCGGTGACGTCGCCGTAGGTGAGGGACTCCGTGGTGGCGGCCAGCCGGTCACGCAGCCCGCCCTCCCAGAGCGACCGCGGGACGTACGCCCGGGAGGCCGCCGAGCACTTCTGGCCCTGGTACTCGAAGGCTCCCCGGATCAGCGCGGTGTGCAGGGCGTCGACGTCCGCGCTGGTGTGCGCGACGACGAAGTCCTTGCCGCCGGTCTCGCCGACCAGGCGCGGGTAGCCCCGGTAGCGGGAGATGTTCTCCCCGACGGTCTTCCACAGGTGCTGGAAGACCTTGGTGGAGCCGGTGAAGTGGATGCCGGCCAGGTCCGGGTCGGCGAGCACGACGTCGGAGACCTCCTCGCCACGCCCGGTGACCATGTTGATCACGCCGGGGGGCAGGCCGGCCGCCTCGAACAGCCGCATGGTGAAGTGCGCGGCGAACTGCTGGGTCGGGCCCGGCTTCCAGACCACCGTGTTGCCCAGCAGGGCCGGCGCCGAGGGCAGGTTGCCGGCGATCGCGGTGAAGTTGAACGGGGTGATCGCGTAGACGAAGCCCTCCAGCGGGCGGTGGTCGAAGCGGTTCCACACCCCCGGCGACGACATCGGCTGCTCCTCCAGCAGCTTCCGGGCGAAGTACACGTTGAACCGGAGGAAGTCGACGAACTCGCAGGCCGAGTCGATCTCGGCCTGGATGGCGGTCTTCGACTGGCCGAGCATGGTGGCCGCGTTCAGGGTGTCCCGCCAGGGGCCGGCGAGCAGCTCGGCGGCGCGCAGGAAGATCGCGGCGCGCTCCTCGAACGGCAGGGCCCGCCACATCGGGGCGGCGTCCTTGGCGGCCTTGACCGCCGCGCGGGCGTCCTCGTGGTCGGCGTGCCCGGTGACGCCCAGCACGTGCGCGTGCTTGTGCGGCTGCACCACGTCGATCGACTCGCCGCCGGCCATCCGCTGCTCACCGGCGATGGTCATCGGCAGGTCGATCGGCTCGGCGGCCAGCTCGGCCAGCCGCCGCTGGAGCCGTTCCCGGTCGACACTGCCCGGCTCGTAGTTGCGCACCGGCTCGTTGCGCGGCTCGGGTACGGAGAACACGGCGTCCATCAGGGCTCCTGGCGATCTCGACAGCGGTGGCGAAATCGGACCCGCGGGCACCGGCCGGACGACCGGCGCCGGACGCCGCGGGGGTGAACCGGTCGCGGCGGCGGGACCTCGCCCGATTGTTTCACGGCGCGGCCCTCACCCCACCCCCACCACCAACCGACCGGGGCGGGCCCGGCGGGCGCGTACGCTGGGTGGCCGGTGAACTGCCGGCCCCGCCGAGGGCCGGGCGTCCGTCGGAGGGATGAGGATGACCAAGCAGCCCGGCAGCTCCGCCGCCGCGGAATCGGACCAGCCGGTTCCGGCCGACGACGCCACCGCTGCCGGACCGGGGCGGGAGCCGGGCCCGGCCGACGCCGACGGGTCGGACCGGCCGGCCGCCGACGGCGACGGGGTCGCTCCGGCGCTCGCGCCCGGCGCACCGGTGCTCGCGCTCCTGGCGCTCGGCTGGCTGACCGCGATGCTCTGGTCGACCCGCGAGGCGATCGACTCGGCGGCCGCCGGGATCACCGCGATCAGCCTCTCCGCGTTCGCCCTGCCGGGGGTGATCTCGGCCGCGCTGGTCGCCGGCGCCGCCTTCGCCCTCTTCGGCGTCGACCTGCTCGCCCGCCGGGGCAGCGACCGGGTGACCCTGCGCTTCGTGGCCGCGATCGGCACCGGCCTGCTGGTGGCGCTGGCCGCCGCGTTCGCGATCAACCTGACGTACGCCGACAACGCGACCACCAACGTGATCGCCGGCACCACCGCCGCCGCGGCGACGATCGGCGGCGCCATCGCCGGCGCCCGCAGCGCGCCCGTGGTCGGTGCCGTGGTCGCCGCCGCCCTCGGCACGCTCGTCTTCGTGGTGGCCTTCAGCCAGGCCCGCGACCCCCTGTTCGACCTCTTCGGCGCCGGCGACTCCCAGGAGTCGCTGCTCACCGCCGCCAAGTGGGTGTCGCGCACCGAGTCGCTGCTCGCCGGCCTGGTGGCGGGGCTGCTCGCCTTCGGCTACCTGACCTGGGCCCGGCGCCGGGCCGCCCGGCGGGAGGCGGCGACGCCCGCGCCGCGCTGGCCGGCGTACCTGCTGGCCGGGGCCGGCCCGGGCCTGCTCCTGCTCCTCGCCGAAGTGATCATCCGGGTCGGCGGGCGCTCCCTGCTCGACCTGGCCGGCGCCCTGAGCGAGGCGGACGCGGTGGCGCAGACCTCGCTGGGCACCTCCCGGGTCGACAACGGCATCTGGGTGCTCTTCGTCGGCGCGCTGACCGCCATGATCGCCTTCGGCCGCACCCTGGGCCCGGCCCACGCCGACGACGACGAGCCGGCCGAGGCCGCCCCCACCCGCTGACGCCGGGGGGTCAGGAGGCGGCGCGGAGCAGCAGGTCCAGCTCGGAGACGTCGTACCACTCCAGCTCGTGGTCCTCGGCCCCGTCGACCGTGAACTGGGCGTCCGGGTCGCCGGCGAGGGCCTCGGTGACCACCTCCGCCGCGGCGGCCACGTCCTCGACCGCGTCGGCGCCGTCCACGTGGATCGCGGCGACGGCGGCGACGGGCACGGGCGCGCTCAGCTCGACCGCGCTGGAGCCCAGCTCCCCGTCGCCCCGGCCCACCGCCGAGGCGGGCAGGTCCACCGAGACGACCACGCGGCGGCGGGGCGCGTCGGGATCGGCCCGGAGCAGTTGCAGCGCGTCCTGGGCGGCGCGGGTGAAGGCGACGTACTCCAACTCCTCCTCGTCGCCCTCGGCGTACCACTCGCGCAGGGCGGGGGTCACCGCGTGCGCGGCGGCCACGGGCAGCCCCGGCCCGCGCAGGAGGGTCAGCATCGGGACGGTCGCCGGCACGTACACCCGGACAAGCTCCTCGGTCACCGGTCGTCTCCCCCGCTCAGGTCCGCCGCCGGCCTCCGCCGGTCCGCCGCCGATCATGCCGTACGCCGTGACCGTCATACACCTCGCACCTGCGCGACGGAAGCTCCCGGCCGGTGTGTCCCGCCGGACGCGTCGCCGCAGGTCCCGCCCGCCCGCTGGGCGACGTCGGCAGTCGGTGGCAAACTGAGCCAAACGACGCCGACCCCGGGAGTTTCCGTGGAACCGAGGTTCCTGCTGCTCTCCGACGTGGCCACCGAGCTGAACGTGTCGGACTCGCAGGTCTACCACATGGTGCGCAGCGGCGAGCTGCCGGCGATCAAGATCGGCGGGCGTGGCCAGTGGCGCGTGGAGCGTGCCCGGCTGGAGGAGTACATCGAGCGCAAGTACGCCGAGACCGCCGAGTGGGTGCGGAGCAACCCGCTGGCCGAACGCGACCCGGAGTAACCACCCGAACGCCCCCAGCCATTGACCATCGGCTCGGCCGTGTCCGAGAATGGAGCCAGTCGAAGGCAAACGTAGGTAAACGCAAGATCATGGGAGGTCCGGATGACCGACTCGCGCCGTCCCGGCCCGCCGCGCCCTCCCGTCCGGCTGCGCCCCGCGCCCTCGTTCGAGCCGCCGTTCGCCGATGACGACGCCGCACACTGGCCCGCCCCGGCGCACGCCCAACTCGTCCTCGACCTGTTCGAGCCGGCCCGCCGCGACCCCGACCGGCCGCCCGGCCGCCGGGCGCGGGTGTCGCCCGCCCCGGCGGGACCCGGCCGCGGGCCCGCCGCCCCGCTGTCCCCGGGCGCGCTGGTGACCGCCACCCCCGAGGCCACCCGGGCCGCCCACCGCTTCGTGAGCACCTGCCTGGAGGTGCTCAACGGCTACCGTCCGCCCGGGCAGCTCCGCCCGCTGCTCGACCCGGCCAGGGCGGCCGGGCTGCTGCCCGAGCTCGCCCGCGCCACCGCCCGGTCCGGCCCGGCGCGTCGCCGGTCCACCCGGCCCGCCGTACGGCAGCGCCGGCTGCGGGTCTGCGAGCCGCGCGCCGCCGCCGTGGAGGCGGCCGCGGTGCTCGCCGGCGCGGGCGGGCGCACCTGGGCGATGGCGCTGCGCTTGGAGCACCGCCGCGGCACCTGGCTCTGCACCGCCCTACAGGTGCTGTCAACTACCCGCTAATAATTGGGCGGGTTTGCAGATCAACCTCGCTGCTGGGTGCAACGAGGTGCCGCGTGTGGGCGGTTGACTGCGCCCCAGCTGTCCACGCCGCGCTGGGCGATGTTGACGGCCGCATTCCGATCCGCGTGGGCAACGACCCCGCATGACCGGCAGATGAAGGTGGCTTGGTCGGGCCGGTTCTGCTTGTCCCGGTGACCGCACTGCGCACACGTCTGCGAGGTGTACGCCGGGTCGACCTGGACAAGAGCGACTCCGGCGCGGTGTGCCTTGTAGGTCAGGAAGGAGCCGAGCTGGGCGAACGCCCACGAGTGCACCGTAGCCCGTTGGGGCTTGCGCAGCCGTACCCTCTGCCGGATTCCCGTCAACTGCTCGACGGCGATCCCGCGCGAGGTGCGTGCGGCCTCGGCCACGATGCTTTTCGAGATCACATGGTTGGTGTCGGTGGCATGCCGCGCTTCCTTGCGTCTGCGCCGGGCCAGCAGCCGCCGCGAGGACTTGGTGCCCTTGGCTTGCAGACGGGCGCGCAGTCGCAGCTGCCGCCGCCGGTAGCGGTTCAGTTTCTCCCCGTCGTACACCCGCCCGTCGGAGTCGGTGGCGATGTTCACCACGCCGAGATCCACGCCAAGGAACCCCTGCGGGTCGACCGGATCAGCCTCGGCACCCTCGACGGTGGCGTACAGAAACCACATGCCGTCGCGGTGCACGAGGTCGGATTCCCCGACCGGCAACTCGGCCACGGCCTTGAGTTGGTCAGGCGAACCGGTGTAGGCGACACCCTTCAGCCGTCCGTCGATTGTCCAGATCGACACGGTGCGCGCGTCGGACTGCCACGACAGCATCCTGGCGTCGTACGGCTGCGCGGCGTCCCAGCGGAATCGGACCGGCCTCGTCTCGACCCGCCGCCGGCGCTGCGACCCTGGCTTGCCGTAGTTGCCGGCTTTGATGTTGGCGTGCAGCGTGGTGTAGGCGTCGGCAACCTTCTTGATGACGTGCTGCGCGGCCTGCGCCCCGAGCCGATAGTCGGTCTTGATGTCCCGGTAGGCGTGCCGGCGCAGGTCGTAGTTGCGGTAGCAGTCGATGCCGCGGGCCATCCGCGCCACGCCGGACGCCGCCTCGTTGCAGGCGCGCAGGGTCGCCGTCAGCGCGGACGCCTGCTGCGGCGTCGGCAGCAGCTTCACCTGCACGACCAGCTTCACCAACGCACCGTACCATTTGGTCCATGTCACCTCGGTGGACCCCAGACCCAGACGTGCGCAGGGGCCGCAGCGTCGTCCACAACCTTCACGTGCACTTGGTCTTCACCACCAAATACCGACGCGGCGCTCTCACCGATCCGATCCTCACCCGCTGCCAGCAGGTCATGTCCCAGGTGTGCGAAGACTTCGGCGCGCAGCTACGCGAGTTCAACGGCGAAGACGACCACGTCCACCTGCTCGTGCACTACCCGCCAGCCGTGGCTCTGTCGAAGTTGGTCAACTCACTCAAGGGCGTCTCGGCACGGTATCTACGGCAAGAGTTCTCGTCCCACCTCAGTCGGTATCTGTGGGACGGTCACCTGTGGTCGCCGTCGTACTTCGCCGCCTCGTGCGGCGGTGCCCCGCTGGGCGTGGTCAAGGAGTACATCGAGAACCAGAAGCATCCAGGCCCGTGACGGCGTTCTCCCGGCCGTACATGGCCGGAGTTCCCGCCTTATTCACTACTGAAACGCGGATCGAGCCGCGGTCGGCGAGGACCGCGGCTCGATTCGCTCCGGCGGGGCGCAGCCCCGCTCACCTGTCGATCAGGCGCCGCCGTTGGGGGCGCCGTGGCAGCGCTTGTACTTGCGACCGGAACCGCACGGGCACGGCGCGTTGCGGGACGGGCCGTTGCCGGCCTCCGCCTGCCCCGGCGCCGGACGCCGGGCGGCGCTCGCCGCGACGGCCGGGCCGCGCAGGCCCGTCGCCGGGCGCTGCGGTGCGGCCGGGGCGGTCGTCCCCGGTGCGGCCGGGGCGGCCGGTTCCGGCCGGCCGACGCCGAGCGCCGGCGCCTGCTCGTCGGCGCGTTCGACGGCCACCGCACCCGCGCCGGCCTCGCCGTCGATGGTCGGCGCCGAGTACTGGAGGCCCTGCTGCTGCGGCGACCGGCCCAGGCCCTTGGCCCGGATCTCGACCGGCTTGTCGAGCAGCTTGACCTCCTCGGCCGCGGGCTCCGGCTCGTTGACCTGGACCTCGACGTTGTAGAGGAAGCCGACCGTCTCCTCCTTGATGCCGTCCATCATGGTGGCGAACATGTCGAAGCCCTCGCGCTGGTATTCCACCACCGGGTCGCGCTGGGCGTACGCCCGCAGGCTGATGCCCTCCTGGAGGTAGTCCATCTCGTAGAGGTGCTCGCGCCACTTGCGGTCGATCACCTGGAGCAGGACCATCCGCTCCAGCTCGCGGGTGCCGTCCGCCCCGAGTTGCTCTTCGCGCCGGTCGTACGCGGCGTGCGCGTCCTCCTTGAGGCGGGCGAGCAGGAAGTCCGCGTCGATGCCCGCCCGGGACCCGCCGGCCTCCTCCTCCAGCTCATCGATCGTCACGCCGACCGGGTAGAGCTGCTTGAGGCTGGACCAGAGCTGCTCCAGGTCCCAGTCCTCGCCGTAGCCCTCGGAGGTGGCCCCCCGCACGTACGCCTCGACGACGTCGTCGATCATGTTGCGGACCTGGTCGGAGAGGTCCTCGCCGTTGAGCACCCGCAGGCGCTCGGCGTAGATCACCTGGCGCTGCTTGTTGAGCACCTCGTCGTACTTGAGGACGTTCTTGCGGATCTCGGCGTTCTGGCCCTCGATCTGGGCCTGGGCGCTCTTGATCTGGCGGGTGACCATCTTCGACTCGATGGGCACGTCCTCCGGGATGTTGAAGCGCTCCATGACCGCCTCGACCGCCCCGGAGCGGAAGCGCTTCATCAGCTCGTCCTGGAGCGACAGGTAGAACCGGGACTCGCCCGGGTCACCCTGCCGGCCGGAACGACCGCGCAGCTGGTTGTCGATCCGGCGGGACTCGTGCCGCTCGGTGCCCAGCACGTAGAGGCCGCCGGCGTCGGCGACCTCCTCCGCCTCGACGTCGCAGGCCTGCTTCCACTTGGGCAGGACCTCCTCCATCGCCTTGGCGTACTCCTCCTCGTGCTCGATCGGGTCGAGGCCACGCTGGCGGAGCTCGTTGGCGGCGAGGAACTCGGCGTTGCCGCCGAGCAGGATGTCGGTGCCGCGGCCGGCCATGTTGGTCGCGACGGTGACGGCGCCCTTGCGGCCGGCCTGGGCGACGATCTCGGCCTCACGCGCGTGGAACTTGGCGTTCAGCACGGAGTGCGGGATGCCACGGCGGCGCAGGAGCTGGGAGAGGATCTCGGAATTCTCCACCGAGACGGTGCCGACGAGCACCGGCTGGCCCACCGCGTGCCGCTCGGCGATGTCCTCCACCACGGCGTTGAACTTGGCCTTCTCGGTCTTGTAGATCACGTCCGGCCGGTCCTGCCGGACCATCGGCCGGTGGGTCGGGATGGTGACGACACCGACCTTGTAGACCTTGTTGAACTCGCCGGCCTCG
This sequence comes from Micromonospora sp. NPDC048040, assembly GCF_055587185.1. Lineage (NCBI taxonomy): Bacteria > Bacillati > Actinomycetota > Actinomycetes > Micromonosporales > Micromonosporaceae > Micromonospora > Micromonospora sp. NPDC048040. The sequence continues at coordinate 86,322 of NZ_JBVJGT010000002.1, forward strand.
GTCTGCGCCGTACCGGTCATGCCGGAGAGCTTCTCGTAGAGGCGGAAGTAGTTCTGGAGGGTGATGGTGGCCAGGGTCTGGTTCTCCTGCTTGATCTCCACCCCCTCCTTGGCCTCGATCGCCTGGTGCATGCCCTCGTTGTAGCGGCGTCCGTGCAGGATGCGGCCGGTGAACTCGTCGACGATCAGGACCTCGCCGTCGCTGACGATGTAGTCCTTGTCGCGCTTGAAGAGCTCCTTGGCCTTGATGGCGTTGTTGAGGTAGCCCACCAGCGGGGTGTTCACCGACTCGTAGAGGTTGTCGATGCCCAGCCGGTCCTCGACCTTCGCCACGCCGCGCTCGGTGACGGCGATGGTCCGCTTGGCGTGGTCGACCTCGTAGTCGCCCTCGCCGTCCTTGCCGGGCTGGAGCCGGGCCACCACGCCCGCGAACTCCGTGTACCAGCGGGCGGAGTGCTCGGCCGGGCCGGAGATGATCAGCGGGGTGCGGGCCTCGTCGATCAGGATCGAGTCGACCTCGTCGACCACCGCGAAGTTGTGGCCGCGCTGGACCAGCTCGTCCCGCGACCAGGCCATGTTGTCGCGCAGGTAGTCGAAGCCGAACTCGTTGTTCGTGCCGTAGGTGACGTCGCACTCGTACGCGGCGCGGTGCTCGACGGCCGGCCGGTTGGGCAGGACCACGCCGACGGTGAGGCCGAGGAACTCGTGCACCCGCCCCATCCAGGCGGCGTCGCGCTGGGCCAGGTAGTCGTTGACCGTGATGACGTGCACGCCCTTGCCGGAGAGCGCGTTGAGGTAGACCGGCATGACCGAGGTCAGCGTCTTGCCCTCACCGGTCTTCATCTCGGCGATGTTGCCGAAGTGCAGCGCCGCTCCGCCCATCACCTGGACGTCGTACGGGCGCTGGCCGAGCACCCGGGCGGCCGCCTCCCGGCACACCGCGAAGGCCTCCGGCAGCAGGTCGTCGAGGGTCTCGCCGTCCGCGAGCCGCTCCTTGAACTGGTCGGTCATGCCGCGCAGCTCGTCGTCGCTGAGGTTGACGTAGTCGTCCTCGATCGAGTTGACGGCGGCGGCGATGGCCTTCAGCCGACGCACCATACGGCCCTCGCCCGCGCGGAGGACCCTTTCCAGAATCGACACGGATCAACGCTCCCCTAGACAGTCTCGAACCATCGTAGGCGCTCCATCGGCGCGATGGTCACTGGTGGCGGCCCTCCGACCCGGCGAAACCGACATAACTCGCTCGACGCGCGCCGCCTCCGCCGTAATCCGGTTACGCCGTACGCGAACGATCCGGCACGATGGCTCGGGTGGAACCCGTGGAGATCACCGAGGACGGCCTGCTGCTGCGACCCTGGCGGGCGACCGACGCCGACGCGGTGCACCGGGCGTGCCAGGACCCGGACATCCAGCGCTGGACCACCGTACCTCGCCCGTACCTGCCCGAACACGCGCACAGGTTCGTCACCGAGGTGGCCCCGGGGGACTGGGCGGCCGGCACCGGGGCGCCGTTCGCGGTCTGCGACCCCGCCACCGGCGAGGTGCTCGGCTCCTGCGGGCTGGTCTCGATCGACCCCGGCCTCGGCACGGGCGAGATCGGGTACTGGACCGCGCCCTGGGCCCGGGGCCGGGGCGTCACCGTACGGGCCGCCCGGGCCGTCGCGCGCTGGGCCTTCGACACGCGGAAACTGCGCCGGCTGATCTGGCAGGCCGAGGTCGGCAACCACGCCTCCCGCCTGGTCGCGCTCCGGACGGGCTTCCGCGTCGAGGGGCAACTGCGGCTGGCCAACCCCGCGCCGGACGGCGGGCCGGACGGTTGGATCGGCTCGCTGTTCCCCGGCGAAGTGCCCGCCCCCGGCGAGACCGGGCCCGCCGGGCCCGGCACCCTGGAGACCCGGCGGGCCGCCGTCCTCGGCCGCCCCCAGCCCGTCCTCTTCGCCACCGCCGGCGGCGGTGAGCTGCGGCTGCGCCCGATGGAGGAGCGCGACCTCGAATCGGTCGTCGAGACCTGCCGGGACCCGGAGACCATCCGGTGGACCACCGTGCCCGACCCGTACGATCCCGCCGACGCCGAGTCCTACCTGGTCTACTCGCGCGGCACCTGGGCGGCCGGCACCAGCGCCTGCTTCGTGATCGCCGACGCCGACGACCGGTACGCCGGCTCGATCGACCTGCGGCTCTCCCCCGTCGACCCGCTGCTGGCCGACGTCGGCTTCATGACCGCGCCGGCGAGCCGGGGCCGGGGCTTCATGCCGGCCGCGCTGACCGCCCTCGCCACCTGGGGCTTCACCACGCTGGGCCTGGCCCGGATCGAGTGGCGGGCCAACGTCGGCAACACCGCCTCGCGCCGGGTCGCCGAGAAGGCCGGCTTCACGGTCGAGGGCACCGCCCGGGGCGGGCTCACGCACCGGGGCGAACGGGTGGACGCCTGGGTCGGCGCGCTGCTCGCCGGGGACCTGACGTGACGCCCGAGGTGATCGACGCCCACGGGGTGCGGCTGCGGCCGTTCCGCCCCGAGGACGCCGCCGACCTGGCCGCCGGTTGCGCCGACCCGGTCAACCTGCGGTTCAACCCGGGCATGCCGGAGCCGTACACCGAGGCCGACGCCCACTGGTGGATCACCGAGGGCGCCCCGGCGGCCTGGACCGCCGGCGGGGCCGCGTACGCCATCGCCGACCGCGCCACCGACCGGCTGGTCGGCGGGGCGGGCCTCGGCCAGGTCGTGACGCCGCGCCGGCAGGCCGAGGTGGGCTACTGGGTCGCGCCCTGGGCGCGGCGTCGCGGCGTCGCGACCGCCGCGACGCGGGCCCTGGCCGACTCGGCGTTCCGGTGCGGGTTCGACCGGCTGGAGCTGTTGACCCACGCGGAGAACCCGGCCAGCCAGCGGGTGGCGCTCGCCGCCGGCTTCCGCCACGAGGGGGTACGCCGGGCGGCCGGCCAGCTCCGCGGCGGCGGCCGGTCGGACCTGATGGCCTGGGTACGCCTCGCCGACGACCCGCCCGGCCCCACCCCCCGGCTGCTGCCCGACCTGCCCGACGGCCGGCTCACCGACGGCGTGGTGACCCTGCGCCCGCTCGGCCCGGACGACGTCGACCTGATGTACCACCTGCACACACTGCCGGAGGTGGTGGCGAACCAGGCCCCGCCGGTGCCGCCCACCCGGGAGGCGATCGCGCGACGCTGCCGGCTGTCGGAGAGCGGGTGGCTGACCGGCAGCATCGCCCGGCTGTTGATCCTCGACGCGACCACCGGCGAGCCGGTCGGCAGTTGCGGGATGTCCTACCTCGACGCCGCCGCCGGGGAGGCGGGCGTCGGCTACGCGCTGCTGCCCGCCGCGCGGGGTCGTGGGCTGGCCACCCGGGCGGTGCGGCTCCTCGCCGGTTGGGCGTTCGGGCCGGTGGGGGCCGCCCGGCTGACGGCCGCCACCCTGCCCGGCAACGTCGCGTCGCAGCGGGTGCTGGAGAAGGTCGGCTTCCGCCGGGAGGGGCTGCTGCGCGGGCGGCTGCCGGGGCTGGCGGGCACCCGGATCGACGACCTGGTCTTCGGGCTGCTCCCCGACGAAATCCGCTGACCCGCGCCTGGTCGCACCTCAGGCCGTGCGGTGGGCCGGAGGCCCGACGTCCGTCGGCCGTGGTGGCGGCGCGGGCCGCCACCACGGCGGCGGAGGATCAGAGGGCGAGGGAGATGATGCCGTAGTCGTAGGCGTGTCGCCGGTAGACGACGCTCGGTCGGCCGGACTCCTTGTCCTGGAACAGGTAGAAGTCGTGGCCGACGAGTTCCATCTGGAACAGGGCGTCGTCGACGGTCATCGGCTCGGCGGGGTGCACCTTCTCCCGCGCGATGTGCCAGGGCTGATCCTCGTGCTCCTCCTCGACCCGTTCCGCCACGGCCGTGGCCGTGCCGGCGCGGGCGCCGTCGGCGGACGCCCCCAGGGGCGCGTCGAGGTCGGCGACCGGCAGGCCGGCGGTGGCGGCGGCGACGGAGAGCGGGGCGTGCCGACCCCGGTGGACGCGGCGGCGGTCGGCCGCCCGGCGCAACCGGGTGTCGAGCTTGGCGATGGCCGCGTCGAGCGCGCTGTAGAAGTCGTTCGTGCACGCCTCCGCCCGGATCACCGGGCCCCGGGAGACGCAGGTGATCTCGACGCGCTGGCAGTGGTCCGCCTGGCGGGGATTCCGCTCGTGAAAAAGCTCGACATCGACACGAATAAGTTTGTGGTCGTAGCGTTCGATCTTTGCGAGTTTCTCCGCTACGTGCACCCGGTAATGGTCCGGCACTTCGACGTTACGGCCCTTGACCACGATGTCCACGTGACCTCCCTAGTTCGGACGGTCGTTCGATCCGGCATCCGGTCGCGCGCATCTGGGGGAGGTCCCACTCGGCGTCGACCGGTCAGTGCGGCTACGCCTCCTTTCACCGCCGGGAGCGGGTGGGAAGACCCTCCTACCCCCGACAGGCAAACGCTAACTCCTGTTCGCCCGGCCGTCACCCCCGGTCGCGGAGACGGCCAGAAATTTTTCACACCTCATACACCAACGGGTGAAACGGAAACACGATCGGTTACGACCGGTGCCGTTTCTCGGTCGCGGCGAGCACGGCGGCGACCGTCGGCGACAGCCCGCTCACGGTCAGCGCGCGTGCCACCGCGGCGAGGGTCGACCCGGTGGTGAGGATGTCGTCGAGCACCACGACCGCGGTCCCGTCCGGGGCGGGCGCGACCCGGGGGCGGACCCGGAAGGCGGACTCGGCCGCCGCCGCCCGCCCGGCGCTGTCCAGCGTCACCGAGTCGGGGCGGGGCAGGGCGCGCAGGGGCCGGCGCACCCGCACCGGCCAGCCCGCCCGGCGCAGCCGGTCCGCGCAGTGCCGGGTCAGCCGGCCGAGGTGGTCGCCGTACCGGGCGCGGGCCGCCGCCGCGGTGTCCGGCACCGGCACCAGCGTCACCGGCCGCGTCTCGCCGACCGCCGCCGCCACGACCTCGGCGAGCAGCGCGCCGAGCGGCCGGGCCAGCCCGTGCCGGCCGTGGTCCTTGTACGCGAGCAGCGTCTCCCGCAGCGGGCCCGCGTACGGGCCGAGGGCGACGCAGGGCGGCAGGTCGGGCGGGGCCGGGGTGGGGCGTACCGCCCGGGGCCGCAGCGCGTCCAGCGCCGCCACGCACTCCGGGCAGACGCCGTGCCGCAGCCCCGGCCGGCGTTCCCGGCAACCGGCGCACTCCACCGGCAGCACCAGGTCGGTGAGGTCCGACCAGAGCCCGCCGAGGCCCGGCATCAGTAGAGGAAGAAGGGGGCGGTCGGGTTGCCGGCACGCGTCCCGGTCGAGGGCGGCGACACCTGCACCTGCTCGGGCTGGATCCGCTCGAACGGAGCGCTGCCGTACGCCACCCCGTTCGCCTCGTACATCGCCGCGCCGCGCGGCACCTCCGTGTTGGCCGGGTACGCGGCGAGGTGGGTCACCCGGGCGCCGATCTTGTCCTCCACCCGGGTGTCCCGGGTGCCGTCCACGCTGACCTCGTAGACCGCCGGGCGGCCGACCTCCCCCGCGAGGAGCAGCTTGTCCTCGCCGTACCAGTCGACGGCTGACAGGCCGGTCAGCCGGGTGGGCAGCCGACGGGCCGGGCCGAGGGTGACCCCGCCCTCGGTGGGGCTCAGGGCGGCGACGTAGAGCGCGCCGCCGGCGATGACGGCGATCCGGTGCCCGTCCAGCGAGGCGGCCACTGCGGTCACCGTGCCGGAGACGCCCAGCGACACGGGGGTGAGCTGCGCCTGGGCGTCGAACCGGTAGAGAGCGCCGTCGGCGACCACCAACCCGGCCGGCTCGCCCCGGTCCGTCGAGCGCAGCCAGACCGGCCGGCCGATCGTGCCGAAGCCCTTCGCGCTGCGGTGGAAGACGGCGACGGGGTCGAGCCCGGCGCCGACGGACAGCCACTGGCGGCCGGCCTCCGTGACCACCAGCGCCGCCCGGATCTGGTCCTCGGCGCGGCTGAGCCCCGCCGTCACGACGTTCCTGTTCGCCTCGGCCGCCACCGGCACCGTGACGATCGTTCCGGCGGCGTCGGACAGCGGGTGGACGGCGCCCTCGTAGACGCAGAACCGCTGGAAGCCGCCGCCGACCCGGTACACCGGGTTCGCCTGCCGGTGCGCCTCCAGGTCGGGGATGTCCTTCCGGGGCTGGGTACGGATCTTGATCTCGAGCTGCCCGTCGACGTCGGGCAGCGACCAGGCGAGCTGCGTGGCGAGCTGCTCCAGGCGGACCTTCTCGTCCGGCATCTCCAGGTCGACCTCCCAGCGGCCCTCCGTCCGGGTGGCGTTGTTGATCAGACGGGTGCCGTCCGGCAGCCCGGTGACCGCGGAGCGCAACCAGAGGGAGGGGCCGGCGGTCAGCCACTTCACCACCTCGCTGACCAGCCGCTCGTCGGGCACGGCGAGGGGCAGGTAGCGTTGGTCCGGCACCAGTCGGGTACGGCCGGAGTTCCAGAAGTAGATCGTCCGGCTCTGGTAGTACGCCTCGAGCGCGTCGACGCTGAGCAGCAGCACGTTCGGCGGGTTGGCCACGAACAGGCCCGCGTTCGCCCGGCCCTCCTGCGTGCGCAGCTCGAACGTGTACGACGTGGTGCTCGTCTCCGGTGGGGCCAACGTGCCGTCGGCGCGCAGCTGGCCGACCTGCTGCACCTTGAGGGTGACCTCGGTCTTGTTCGGGTCCCTGACGATGACCGGCGCCTCCGTGAGCCGGACGACGGTCAGCGCGACCTCGCTGCCCTCCTTCACCTGGAGGCGGTCGTGGTCCTCCGGCGTGATGAACTGCCGGACCCGCTGGTAGGCCCCGTCCGGCTCGCCGGCGGCGGCGGAGAGGAAGTTCTTGACGAACTGCTCCGGCTCGCCGCCGCTCGCGCTGCGGTTCGGGGGCTCGCCCCGGTTGCCGCTGGTGGAGCCGGCCTCGGCCGCCGGCCCGGCGCCCTCCACCCGGACCTCGGTGTTGGCCGGGATGCCGCAGCCGGCCGTGCCAGCCACCAGCAGTGCGCCGCCGAGCACCACGGCGAGCAGGTGCCGCCTCACGAGCCCACCTCCGCGCGTCCCCCGGTCCCCTGCCGCCCCGGCCCGGCGGCCACCGCGCCGTCGGCCGGGCCGACCGCGAGCACGCCGCCGCTGCCCGGGCCGATGGCCAGCAGCCCGCCCTCGCGGGGGCCGCCGAAGGGCAGGGCGGCGTCGGCCGGGACCAGCCGCAGCGGCGAGGTGGTCAACCGGTCGCCGGCGCGGGCCGGCAGGGTGAGCCGGAACTGGGCGCCCTGCCCGGGCGCGCCCCACGCCTCCAGCCAGCCGCCGTGCAGCCGGGCGTCCTCCAGGCTGATCGACAGCCCCAGCCCGGTGCCGCCGGTCTGCCGCGCCCGGGACGGGTCGGCCCGCCAGAAGCGGTTGAACACCAGCTTCTCCTCGCCGGGCTTGAGGCCCACCCCGTGGTCGCGGACGGTGATCGCGACGGCCGTGTCGTCCATCCCCAGGGTGATCAGCACCGGCTTGCCCTCGCCGTGCTCCACGGCGTTGCCGACCAGGTTGCGCAGCACGCGCTCGACCCGCCGCGGGTCGACCTCGGCGATCACCGGCGTGGCGGGCACGTCCAGCTCGATGGGCACCCCGACCCGCTCGGCCAGTCCGGCGAGGCGGTCGGCCACCCGGTGCACGACCGGCACCAGGTCGGTCGGCTCGGCGTCCAGCATCGCGAAGCCGGCGTCGAAGCGGCTGATCTCCAGCAGGTCGGTGAGCAGCTCCTCGAAGCGGTCCAGCTCGGCCTGGAGCAGCTCGGCGCTGCGCGCCACCGCCGGATCGAACTCGTCCCGCTCGGAGAAGATCAGGTCGGCGGCCATCCGGACCGTGGTGAGCGGCGTGCGCAGCTCGTGCGACACGTCGGAGGTGAAGCGGCGTTGCAGCCGGGACATCTCCTCCAGCCGCAGGATCTGGCGCTGGAGGTTGGTCGCCATCTGGTTGAACGACGCGGCGAGCAGGGCGAGGTCGTCCTCACCGTTGACCGCCATCCGCTGGTCGAGCAGGCCGGCGGAGAGCCGCTGGGCCGTCCGGGCGGCCACCCGCACCGGGGTCACCACCAGCCGGGTGACCAGGCCGGCGAGCAGGCCGAGCAGGATCACCAGGGCCGCGCCGGTGGCGACCACCGTCGCGCGGGCGTCGGCGGCCGTGTCGTCCTGCCGCGTCAGCGGCACGAGGTAGTAGAGCTCCACCTGGCCGAACTTGGTCGGCACGGGCGAGCCGTAGACCAGGTATTTCGTGCGCTCCCCGTCCAGCCGGCCGGTGCGGATCTGGCTGGCCATCTTGCCCCCGGCGACCGTGGCGCGCAGCTCGCTGCTGATCAGCGGCCGGACGTTGACCGCGGGCGAGGAGCGCGGCTGGATGACGCCGGTGTGGTTGTCGGCGGTGAGCGCCACGATCACGCCGGTGGTCTGCTGTGGGTCACCGCCGGCGAGGTAGTTGACCGTGCCGTCGACGGTCTCCTGGAACTGCGCGTCCTGCGGCTGGTTGTAGAGACCGAACTGCTTGGCCGCGTACGCCGCGCCGCTGTCCAGCCGCACCCGCACGTCGGTCTCGGCGTTGTCCACCAGGATGCTGGTGATCTTGTCGGCGATCAGGTAGGCGAAACCGCCCACCAGTAGGCTGGACGCGACCAGTGTGATGGTCACCACCCGCAGCTGCAGTGACCGCCGCCAGGTCTGGTGCAGCCCGGCCAGCAGGCGCGCGGACCGGCCGCTCAGGCCGCGCCACAGCTCCCGCACGGCGGCGACACGCCGGCGCGGAGCTGTCGGCTGGGGGTCCGGGATCGGGGAGGTGGCCACAGTGTGACCAGGCTATCCGGTGCCCGCCTTGTAGCCCACGCCCCGCACGGTGAGGATGATTTCCGGTCGCTCCGGATCCGGCTCGATCTTGGCGCGCAGCCGCTGCACGTGCACGTTGACCAGCCGGGTGTCCGCGGCGTGCCGGTAGCCCCAGACCTGCTCCAGCAGCACCTCGCGGGTGAACACCTGGCGCGGCTTGCGGGCGAGCGCCACCAGCAGGTCGAACTCCAGCGGCGTCAGCTTCACCTCCTCGCCGTTGCGGCTGACGGTGTGCGCCGGCACGTCGATGGTGATCTGGTTGCCGGGCGGCCCGATGGTCAGCATCTCGGGGGCCACGTCCTCGCCGCGCCGCAGCCGCGCCCGCATCCGGGCGACCAGCTCCTTGGGCTTGAACGGCTTGACCACGTAGTCGTCGGCCCCGGACTCCAGGCCGAGGACCACGTCGACGGTGTCGCTCTTGGCGGTCAGCATGACGATCGGCACGCCCGACTCGGCCCGGATCGACCGCGCCACGTCGATGCCGCTCATGCCGGGGAGCATGAGGTCGAGCAGGACGATGTCCGGCCGGTTCTCGCGGAACGCGGCCAGGGCCCGCTCCCCGTCGGCGACGAACGAGGGCAGGAACCCCTCGCTGCGCAGGACGATGCCGAGCATCTCGGCGAGCGCGGGGTCGTCGTCGACCACCAGTACCCGGGCTCTCATGGGGTTAATGTTTCCATCCCGTTCAGTTTCGGTGGGATCCGCGTCACCCGGCACGGTACTGCCGTGGGACGCCGCCGCCCAGCAACCGACGCCGGCGTCGCCGCCCCGGCGTGCGGGTCCACCCGATCGGACCGCGCGTGTCACCATGATCCCCGCGTGCGCCGTCACGCGCCACCGTCGCCCGTCCCCAGGAGTACGCGTGCCCGACGCCGGCCCGACCGCCGTGCTCCCGCGCCGCCCGCTCACGGTCGGCGAACTGCTGGATTCCGCGGTCCTGCTGCTGCGCGGCCAGGCCCGGGTGCTCGTCCCGCTCGCCCTCGCCCTGGCCGTCGGCGAGCAGCTCCTGCTCTACCCGCTGCGGCTCGCCGCCGACGTCGAGCCCCCCGTCTGGTTCGTGGAGTTCGATCACTTCGGGGCGTACTGGCTGCTGCTGGCCGTCGGCGCGGCGACCGAGGCGATGATCATCACGCTGCTGGGCAACCCGGCCGCCCGGGCCGCCGGCGGCGCGCTGTTCGGCCGTACGGTCGGGCCGCGCGAGGTGCTCCGTCCCGCCGGCGCCCGCTGGGGCGCCACGGTGTTGCTCACCGCCCTGGTCGGGCTGGTGATGTTGGTGGCCGCGCTGTTCGGGCCGGCCTGGTTCATCGGTTTCGCCCTGCTCGGCGCCGTGGCGCCGGCGCTGGTCGTCGACCGGGTGCACCCGCTGCGGGCCCCGCTGCGCGCCGCCACCCTGGCCGTACGCGGCGGCGGCCGGGCCGGCGGGATCCGGTTGCTCGGCTACCTGTCCTGGTGGATCGTCCGCCTCGGCCTGGGCATCGGCGTCTACTACGGGCTGGGCGCGCTCGACCTGGTCGACCGGGCCTGGGCCCCCTGGCTGTCGCTGGCCGTCTGGGCGGGCGTCAACAGCGTCGCGTACCCGGCGCTGGCCTGCCTCGACGGGGTGCTGCACCTGGAGACCCGGATGCGCACCGAGGGGCTGGACATCCGCCTCTCCCGGGCCCGGACGGGCACGCCGGAGGCCGTTCTGCTGGCGGCCGACCGATGAGCTTCAGCCGGTGGTGGACCGAGACCACGGCCGCGCTCGGCGACCGGGTGCCGCTGCCCCTGGCCGCGCTGCTGCTGGTGCTCGCCGCGGTGCTGGTGGCGGCGGGCTGGTACACGTACCCCGCCTGGGTGCCCCGCCGGCTGCCCCGACTGCCCCGGCTGCGTCGACGCCGTCGGAAGCCCGGGCCGGTGGACGCCCCCGCGCCGGTCGTACCCGCGCCGCGCGAGCCGGAGCCGGAGTTGCCGGCCGCCGCGTACGTCTCCCTCGCCGACCGGCTGGCCGCCGAGGGCCGGTACGCCGAGGCCGTCCGGGAACGGCTCCGCGCGATGATCCGCGAGCTGGTCGCCCGGGGGATGCTCCAACCGCAGCCCGGCATGACCGTCGTCGAGGTGGTGCGGGCCGCGACGGCCAGCCGTCCGCAGGTCGGCCCGCCGCTGGGCGCAGCCGGGGCGATCTTCTCCGAACTCTGGTACGGCCAGCGCCCCGCCTCGGCCGAGCACGACCGGCGGATGCGGGAGCACGCCGCCGACCTGGACCGGCTGCTGACCGGCCGACCCGAGGACGGGCCACGACCATGAGCGCACAGGTCACCGCCGCCCAGCCGGCCCCGAAGGCCGGCGACGCCCTCCGGCGACGTCGCCGCCGGCACCGGCTGCTGATCCCGTTGGGCCTGGCCGCGCTGCTGTTGACCACCACCCTGGTCACCCACGCGGTCGACCAGCCCGATCCCACCGACCGGGGGTTCCTCTCCCCCGTCGCGACCGGGGACGACGGCGGCAGCCGGCTCGCCGAGGCGCTGCGGGAGCGGGGCGTCACGGTGCAGCGCGAGACGGACACGCTGCGCGCGCTGCTCGCCGCCAGCGGCGGGCCGGCCACGCTCTTCGTGCCCGCGCCGGCGCTGCTGCACCCGGACACGGTCTTTGCGTTGGGCTCGCTTCCCTCGGCCACCCGGCTGGTGCTGGTGGACCCGCCGCGGCGGGTGCTGGACGCGATTCCGCTGCCGGTGGAGCCGGCCGGCCGGCGGTGGGCCGCGCAGGCGGTGGAGCCCGACGCGCGGGGCCTGCCCTGCCCGATGCCCGAGCTGCGCCAGCTCGGACGGGCGTCGGTCGGGCTGCAACGCTACGCGGTCACCCCGGGCGGGTCGGCGCCCGTGCAGTTCTGCTTCGACGGCGGGCTCGCCCGGCTGCTCCGGGTCCCCGAGAGCGTCGTGGTGGTCGGCGCCAGCGACCCGTTCCGCAACGACCGGATCGACGAGTGGGACAACCGGGCGTTCGCCACCGCCCTGCTCGGCGGGGCCGGCCGGGTGGTGTGGCTCGACCTGGACGGCCAGGCGGCCCCGCCGACCTTCGGCTCCGGCAGCAGCGGCAGCCCGGCCTGGTCGCCCACCCCGGGCGGCTCCACCGAGTACGGCGGGCCGGGCGGCGGCCGCCCCGGCGGCCCCGGCGGCGGCAACGGGAACCCCGGCGGCCCGGGCGGCGGCTCCGACGACGACGGTGACGACTCCCGCGCCGACGGCTCCGACCCGCCGAACCCGCTCTGGTCCGCCTTCCCCGGCTGGTTCTGGGCGCTGCTGGTGCAGCTCGCCGTCGCCGCCCTGCTGGCCGCGCTCTGGCGGGCCCGCCGGCTCGGCCCGCCGGCGCCGGAGCCGCTGCCGGTGACGGTCCGCTCGGCGGAGACGGTGCTCGGCCGGGCCCGGCTCTACGAGAAGGCCGGCGCCCGGGACGCGGCCGCGCGGACGCTGCGCACCGCCGCCCGGGACCGCCTGCTGCCCCGGCTGAACCTGCCGCCGACCGCCCCGCCCGCCGAGGTGGCCGCCGCGGTCGCCGCCCGCACCGGCGACGGCCCCGGGCGGACGGAGGAACTGCTCTACGGCAGCGCACCCGACACCGACCAGGACCTGCTGGAGCTGGCCCGCGCGCTGGACCGGCTGACCCGCACGGTCGCCCCGCACCCGCCCGACGGGCCGCACCCCGCCTCCCCGGCCGGGCCGCACCTCACGCCCCCGGCCACCGCTTCGCACCCCGCCGCGCCGCACCTCGCCGACGGGCCGCCAGCGGCAGCCGCACCGCACCCGCACCGATCCGAAGGAGATCCCCGGTGACCCGACCCGCCGGAACCGCCGATCCGCTGACCGCCGGCCCCGCCGACCCCCGTGCCGCCCTGCACCGGCTGCGCGCCGAGGTCGCCAAGGCGGTCGTGGGGCAGGACGCGGTCGTCACCGGCCTGGTGATCGCCCTCCTCTGCCGTGGGCACGTGCTGCTGGAAGGCGTGCCGGGCGTCGCCAAGACCCTGCTGATCCGCACCGTGGCCACCGCGCTCGACCTGCGGTCCAAGCGGGTGCAGTTCACCCCGGACCTGATGCCGGGGGACGTGACCGGCTCGCTGATCTTCGACCCGCGCACCGCCGCCTTCACCTTCCGCGAGGGGCCGGTGTTCACCAACCTGCTGCTCGCCGACGAGATCAACCGGACGCCCCCGAAGACCCAGTCGGCGCTGCTGGAGGTCATGGAGGAACGGCAGGTCTCGGTCGAGGGCGACCGGCGTCCGCTGCCCGACCCGTTCATCGTCGCCGCCACCCAGAACCCCATCGAGTACGAGGGCACCTACCCGCTGCCGGAGGCGCAGCTCGACCGGTTCCTGCTCAAGCTCACCGTGCCGCTGCCCAGCCGGGAGGAGGAGCTGGGGGTGCTCCGCGCGCACCACGCCGGCTTCGACCCGCGCGACCTGACAGCCGCCGGCGTACGGCCGGTGGCCAGCGCGGCCGACCTGGCTGCCGCCCGGGCGGCGGTCGGCCGGGTGCACATGGCCGAGCCGCTGTTCGGCTACATCGTCGACCTGTGCCGGGCCACCCGCAGCACGCCGGCGCTGGAGCTGGGCGCCTCGCCCCGGGGCGCGACCGCGCTGCTCACCACCGCCAAGGCGTGGGCCTGGCTGGCCGGCCGCGACCACGTCGTACCGGACGACGTGAAGGCGGTCGCCCGACCGACGCTGCGGCACCGGCTGCGGCTGCGCCCCGAGGTCGAGCTGGAGGGCGTCGGCGTGGACGCGGTGCTGGACACGGTGCTGGCCACCGTGCCGACGCCGCGATGACCTGGCGGGCGGCGCTCCTGCTGGCGGCGGGCGCGCTGACCCTGCCGGCCTGGCCGGCGCCGTTCGTCGGCCTGCTGGTGATGACCGGCGGGGTGCTGCTGCTCGTGCTGGTCGACCGGGCGCTGGCCGCGCCGCCGGGGGCGCTCGCGGCGACCCGGGAGGGCGACCGCGCGGTGCGGCTCGGCGGCACCGCCACCGTCGCGCTGCTGCTGCACAACCCCACCGGCCGTACGCTGCGCGCCCGGGTCCGCGACGCCTGGGTGCCCTCGGCCGGCGCCCGCCCCGACGTGCCCCCGGCGCAGCTCGTGCGCGTCGCGCCGGGCGGGACGGTGGCGCTGCCCAGCCGGCTCACCCCGCTGCGGCGGGGCGACCGGCCGGCGGCGGCGTTGACCGTGCGCTCGTTCGGGCCGATGGGGCTGGGCTTCCGCCAGCGCTCCGGCCGCCCGGCCACCCCGCCGTGGACGCTGCGCGTCCTCCCCCGCTTCGACTCCCGCCGGCACCTGCCCGAGAAGCTGGCCCGGCTGCGCGTGATCGACGGCACCCAGGTCAGCCGGGGGCGCGGCCAGGGCACCGAGTTCGACACCCTCCGCGAGTACGTGGTGGGCGACGACGTCCGGTCGATCGACTGGCGGGCGAGCGCGCGCCGGGCCGACGTGCTGGTGCGGACGTGGCGGCCTGAGCGGGACCGCCGGCTGGTCTGCGTACTGGACACGGGCCGCACGTCGGCGGTGCGGGTCGGCGACGAGCCCCGGCTGGACACCGCGATCGACGCCGCGCTGCTGCTCGCCGCCCTCGCCGCCCGCGCCGGTGACCGGGTCGACCTGCTCGCCGCCGACACGGCGGTCCGGGCCACGGTGACGGGCACCGGCCGGCCGGCCCTGCTCTCCCGGCTGGTGCACGCCCTCGCCCCGCTCCAACCGGCGCTGGCGGAGACGGACTTCGACCTGATCGCCGGTGAGCTGCTGCGCCGGCAGCGCCAGCGCAGCCTGGTGGTGCTCTTCACCGCGCTGGAGGCGGGCGCCCTCGGCGAGGGGCTGCTGCCGGTGCTCCCCCGGCTCGCGGCCCGGCACAAGGTGGTGATCGCCGCGACGCACGACCCGGTGCTGACCGCGCTCACCACGGCCGTCCCGCAGCGCCCCGGCGACGCCTACGCGGCGGCGGCGGCCTGGCGGGCGCTGGCCGAACGCGACCGGGTCCGCGCCGCGCTGGGCCGGCACGGGGTGACGGTCGTCGACGCCCCGGCGGGTCGCCTGGCCCCCACCCTGGCCGACACCTACCTGCGCCTCAAGTCCCTCGGCCAGCTCTGATCCCCCCGGACGGTCGGGGCGGGGCGGTCAGCGGCGGGCGTACGGATCGAGGACGTCGTCGCCCTCGCGCGCGGCGGTCGCCCGGCGGCCGAGCACCACGACGTACGCCAGGAAGGCGAGCCAAACGGCGGCGCCCGCGAGGACGCGGAGCGGGACCGGCACGGGCGCGGGCGTCACGAACGCCTCGATGACGGCGGAGACCGCGAAGAGCCCCACCAGGCCGACGGCGACCAGGACGCCCTCGCGGCCCGCCCGGGCGACCGCCTGCCCCCGGGTGAGCTGGGCGGGCGGCGCGATCCACGCCCACCCGACGCGCAGGCCCACCCCGGCGGCCACGAAGACGCCGGTCAGCTCCAGCAGCCCGTGCGGGGTGATCAGTCCGAAGAAGACGTCCGCCCGGCCGTAGGCGACCATCACCCCGCCGACCACGCCGATGTTGAGCGCGTTCTGCCAGAGCAGGTAGAGCACGGGGACGATGAGCACCCCGGCGGCGAGACACTGGGCGGCGAGCCAGGCGTTGTGCGTCCACAGGTGGAAGGCGAAGGTCGGCGCGGCGAACTCGGTGTAGTAGCCGGCGAAGCCGGACTCGACCAGGTCGGCGGCCGCCTCCTCGCCGATGAACGCGCCCGCCGTCTCCGGGTTGCCCGCCACGTACCAGATGAGGAAGAAGCTGAGCAGGGTGAAGCCGGTCGCCACCCCGCACCACCAGGGCCAGGCGCGGTAGACCGCGCCGGGGAAGCCGACCAGCAGGAACCTGCCGACCGCCGCCCAGGACGGCCGCGGTCGGCCGGTGAGCCGGGCCCGGGCCCGCAGCACCACCTGGGAGAGCTGGCTGACCAGCGCCGGGTCGGGTGAGCGGCTGCGCAGCACCGAGAGCTGGGTGGTCGCCCGCTGGTAGAGGGCGACGAGTTCGTCGACCTCGGCGGCGTCGAGCCGGCCGCGCCGGGAGAGTTCCTCCAGCCGCCGCCACTCCCCGCCGTGTTCCGCGACGTACGCGTCGAGATCCACCGTCACCCCCGTCCGGCGATCATAGTGTTCACTGTCGGGGTGAGAGCGCAACCACGACCGCCGGCCCGACCCGCCCCGTGGGGCGACGCCGGGCTGGTCAGCGGGGAGGCCGTGGAGCTGGACGTCCGGGCCGCCCGGATCGGCTCCCGGGTGCTCGCGCTGATGCTCGACATCCTGGCCCAGCTGGTCCTCGTGCTGGTGCTGTCGATCGCCGCCGGCATCGTGCTCGCCAACCTGCCGCCCGGGCTGGTCGACAAGGCGCTGACCGGTGCCCTCGCGACGGTGGGGCTGGTCCTGGTGCTGGTCGGCTACCCGGTGCTCTGCGAGCGGTTCAACCACGGCCGGACGCTGGGCAAGCTGGCGGTCGGGCTGCGGGTGGTCAGCGCCGACGGCGCCCCGGTGGGGCTGCGGCAGTCGCTGACCCGGGCGCTGGTGGGCGTGGCGGTGGAGTGGCCGGGCCTGGTGCTGCCGCTGCTGAGCTGGGTCGCCGGCGTGACCGTGATGCTGACCGACCGGCGGGGGCGCCGGCTGGGCGACCTCGTGGCGGGCACGCTCGTCGTGCACACCCGGACGGCGACCGCCTGGCGGCCGGTCCCGACGGCGGTGCCCGTGCTGGTCGGCTGGGCGCACACGCTGGACCTGAGCCGGCTGGACGACGGCCTGGCGCTGGCCGCCCGGCAGTACCTGGCCCGGGTGCGCCACCTGGCGGAGCCGGCCCGCGGGCGGCTGGGCCGCGGCCTGTGGGCCGAGATCTCGGCGGTGATCACGCCGCCCCCGCCGCCGGGCTTGCCGGAGTCGGTCTACCTGGCCGCGGTCCTCGGCGAGCGGCACCGGCGGGCCTGGCACCGGCTGGGCCGCGGTCGCGCCGTCGCCGCGACGCTCTGGCCGGAGCTGACGCCCGGCCCGCCCGCGCCGCCCCGTGCGGTCCCGGCCGCCGCCCCGCCCGAGGTCGCCGCGCCACCCGGCACGATCCGTCCGGCGGTGCCCGGCGGCGCGCCGGCCGCCGTGCCGGCGCAGCCCGTCGCGGCGGTACGGCCGGCGGTCGCGGCGGCGACCGCGTTGACGCCGCGGTCCACCTCCGCCCCGTCGGCGCCGGCGAGCGCCATGTCCACGCCCGACGCCGGCACCTGACCGGCGGGCGCGGGCACCCGGGCGGCGGGCGCGGGACCGCCGGCCGTCGCCCGGCTGTGGCAGGATCCGGCTCGCTCGCCCCTACCGAGACGGGAACACCGTGGCCGACGACCTGTTCACCCCCACCATCGCGCCGGCGGCGTACGAGGCGCGTCGCCCGCCGTGGCGACCGCAGTCGCTGATCTTCCCCGCCGTGTTCGGCGGCCCGACGGCGGCCACAGTGCTGGCCCTGGTCAACGGGCACCGGCTGGGCCTGCCCCGCCGGACGCACCTGGCGGTGCTCGGCGTCGGGCTGGCCGGGCTGGTGGCCCGGCTGGTGGTCACGCTCGTGGTCTTCGACGACGGGGCCGACCGGCCCGTCCGGCTGATCGGGGCGCTGGCCGGCGCGCTGGTCTGGCTCGCTGCCTCCGCCACGCAGAAGCGCCGGTTCCGGGCGTACGAGCTGCGCGGCGGCGCGCCGGCGTCGCTGTGGCTGCCCGGCGTCGGGGCGGTGCTCCTGTTCGGCTTCGCCGAGGCCGCGCTGATCGTGCTGGTGGCCGCCGCGTGACCGCCCCGGAGACCCAGCTCGCCCGGGTGGCCCAGCTCCTGGAGCTGAACCGGCTGGAACAGGCCCTGGACGAGGTGAACCGGCTCCCCGCCGCGCTGGCCGCCAGCCCCGCCGCGTTCCGGCTGCGGGCGGCGGCGCTGACCGGGCTGGACCGTTGGGACGAGGTGGTCGCCGTCGCCCGTCAGGGACTGGCCGAGACCGGCCCGGACGCGGAGCTGCTCGGCCGGCTGGGTCTCGCGCTGCGCCACCACCGCGAGTTCGCCCCCGCCGAGCGGGCGCTGCTCGACGCGCTGGCCATCGAGCCGGAGCACCCGTGGCTGCTCTGCCAGTACGCCGACCTCTGCTCGGCCGTGGGCCAGACCGACAAGGCGGAACGCCTGGTCGCCCGCGCCGCCGCGATCGTCCCGGACGCGCCGGCCGTCTTCGCCTCCCGCTTCCAACTCGCGTACGCCTGCGGCGACGACCGGGCCGCCGAGCGCATCTCCCGCGAGTTCCTCGGGGCGTGGCCGGCCAACCCCGCGGCGCTCGCCCTGCACGGCGTCGCCGCGGCCCGGCGCGGCCGGGTGGGCACCGCGCACCGTGCCTTCGGGCAGGCGGTGGCGCACGACCCGACCGACGCCGACTTCGCCGAGGCCGCCTGGGAGAGCCGGGTGTACACCCACCCGCTGCTGCTGCCGCTGCGGCCGCTCTACCGGCTGGGGATCCTCCGCACCTGGCTGCTCGCGATCGGCGTGGTGGTGCTGCTCAACCTCGCCGGGCTGGACCTGCTCGCGGGCCTGTTCGGCGTGGCGTGGGCGCTCTTCTGCGTCTGGTCGTGGATCGCCCCGCCGCTGGTCCGCCGCATGGTCCTCGGCCGGTGGCGGTCGTGAGGGCGGTGCGGCCGGTGGCGGTCGGGAGCGCGCGTCGGCGGTGGCGGTCGTGAGGGCGTTCGGGCCGTGGCTGGCCGTCCTGGCGGTGGTGCTGCTGCTCAGCGCGCTGCGCCTGCGCGCCCTGGCCACGGTGGTCTCGCTGGCCTGGCTCGCCTGGTGCGTGTGGAGTTGGGTCCGCCCCGCCCGCCGCCGCTCCCGCCCGGACTGACCCCGCTCCTTGCCCCGGCCGGCCCCGGCCCCGAGGGCTTCCGCCCCGACTGGCCCACGCCCGCCGCGGCCCGCCGACCGGCCGCTCGCCCGCAGTCGCCGGAGACGCCGACGGGCCGGCCCGCTGGCGCGGGCCGGCCCGGTCGGTGCGGGTCGGCTCAGTACCGGTAGTGCTCCGGCTTGAACGGGCCCTCGACGGAGACGCCGAGGTAGGCGGCCTGCTCCTTGGTCAGGGTGCTCAGCTTGGCGCCGAGCGCCTCCAGGTGCAGCCGGGCGACCTTCTCGTCCAGGTGCTTCGGCAGCACGTAGACGCCGGTCGGGTATTCCTCGGTCTTCGTGAACAGCTCGATCTGGGCGATCGTCTGGTTGGCGAACGAGTTCGACATCACGAAGCTCGGGTGGCCGGTGGCGTTGCCCAGGTTCAGCAGGCGGCCCTCCGACAGCACGATGATCGCGTGCCCGTCGGCGAACTTCCAGAGGTCGACCTGCGGCTTGATGTTGACCCGCTCCACGTCGGACCGCTTCGCCAGGCCGGCCATGTCGATCTCGTTGTCGAAGTGGCCGATGTTGCCGACGATGGCCTGGTGCTTCATCCGGGCCATGTGCTCGTTGGTGATGACGTCGAAGCAGCCGGTGGCGGTGATGAAGATGTCCGCCTGCTCGACCACGTCGTCCAGGGTGGCGACCTGGTAGCCGTCCATCGCCGCCTGGAGCGCGCAGATCGGGTCGACCTCGGTGACCACGACCCGGGCGCCCTGGCCGCGCAGCGACTCGGCGCAGCCCTTGCCGACGTCGCCGTAGCCGAGCACGACCGCCATCTTGCCGCCGATCAGCACGTCGGTGGCCCGGTTGATGCCGTCGATGAGCGAGTGGCGGCAGCCGTACTTGTTGTCGAACTTGCTCTTCGTCACCGAGTCGTTGACGTTGATGGCGGGGAAGAGCAGGGTGCCGGCGCGGTGCATCTCGTAGAGCCGGTGCACGCCGGTGGTGGTCTCCTCGGTCACGCCCTTGATGCCGGCGGCGATCCGGGTCCACCGCTGGCCGTCCTCGGCGAGCGAGCGGTGCAGCACACCGAGGATGACCGCGTACTCCTCGGAGTCGGCGGACTCGACCGGCGGGACGGCCCCGGCCTTCTCGAACTCGACGCCCTTGTGCACCAGCAGGGTGGCGTCGCCGCCGTCGTCGAGGATCATGTTCGGGCCCTGCCCGTCGGGCCAGGCGAGCACCTGCTCGGTGCACCACCAGTACTCCTCCAGGCTCTCGCCCTTCCAGGCGTAGACCGGGACGCCGGCCGGGGCCTCCGGGGTGCCGGTCGGACCGACCACCATCGCGGCAGCGGCGTGGTCCTGGGTGGAGAAGATGTTGCAGGACGCCCAGCGGACCTGCGCGCCGAGCGCGACCAGGGTCTCGATCAGGACGGCGGTCTGGATGGTCATGTGCAGCGACCCGGTGATCCGGGCGCCAGCGAGCGGCTGGGCGTCGGCGAACTCACGACGGATCGCCATCAGGCCGGGCATCTCGTGCTCGGCGAGCTGGATCTCCTTGCGCCCGAACTCGGCGAGCGACAGATCCGCCACCTTGTAGTCGCCCTCGGCGAGGGTGCTCGGCCGGGCCTCGGACGGCGTTCCACTTGCGGACGCCGGGAGGGTGCTGGTCATGGAAGCTCCTGTCGGACGATGTGCTGCGCGACCCTCCACCTTACGCGCGCGGGCCGCCGCGGAAGGGACCGGCCGGTGAAGAGAGCAGGAAGACAGAAGCGGGCAGCGCACGGGGCGGTCGGTCGTGGACGGACTCTCCGTCCACCAGCCGCCCGCCCCGTGCATCCCCCCGGTTTGGATCCCTCGCGCGCGTTCTCGGACCGTCGTCGCGATAACGCTGCGTACCCATAGAGTCACACTGCGAAGTCGCAGCGTCAAGCCATTCCGGGAAAGTCGGACTTGCCCTGCCCGGCGACCGCCGGGCGGACGACCGGCTCAGCCCAGGCCGCAGCTCGCCACGTACGCCTCGCCCGCGCCCGCCACGCGCAGCGGCCCGGCGGCGGCCGTGCCGACCGCGGCCTGCCCCCGCCCGAGCGTCACCGCGCCCGTCCCGTCGTCGACCGAGACCTCCCCCGCGCAGCAGAGCACCACGCGCGGCCCGGGCACCGACAGCGTCACCGCCGGCAGCGCCGCGCCCACCGTCACCCGGTGCAGCGCGAAGTCGTCCACCGGCACCGGCCAGGTGACCACCCCGGGGCCGACCTCCAGCGGCGGCACCACCGGCTCCCGGAGCACCTCGAAGCGCAGCACCCGGAGCAGCTCGTCGACGTCCACCCGCTTCGGCGTCAGACCGCCGCGCAGCACGTTGTCGCTGGCCGCCATGATCTCCACGCCGGTGCCCCGCAGGTAGGCGTGCAGGTTGCCGGCCGGCATCCAGATCGCCTCCCCGGGCGCCAGCCGCACCCGGTTGAGCAGCATCGCCACCAGCACCCCCGGGTCGCCCGGGTAGGCGGCGGCCAACTCCCGGGCCAGCTCCGCGTCGGGCCCCGCGACCGCCGCCGACGCCGCGGCCCGCACCAGCGCGTCGCGCTCGTCGGCGGGCCAGGTCAGCAGCAGCCGTACGGCGTCGCGCAGCCCCGACGGGCCGGTGCGCAACGCCGCCAGCACGGGCTCCAGCGCGGGTACGCCGAACCCCGCGAGCGCCTCCGCCGAGGCGACCGGGTCACGGAACCCGCAGAGCGCCTCCATCGGCGAGAGCGCGACCAGCAGCTCCGGCTTGTGGTACGGGTCGACGTAGTTGCGCTGCCCGTCGGGGCGGCCGGCGTCGGCGGCGTGCCCGGCACGGGCCTGCTCGGCGTCCGGGTGCGCCTGCAGACTCAGCGGGGCATCCGCGGCGAGCACCTTGAGCAGGAACGGCAGCCGGGTGCCGAACCGGCCGACGACCCGCTCGCCGAGCCAGTGGTCCGGCTCGGCGAGCAGCAGGTCGGTCAGGTCGATCCGGCCGCCGTCGCGGTCGACCGTGGCCGGGCCGCCCGGGTGGGCGCCCAGCCACAGCTCGGCCTCCGGGCCGTCGCTCGGCGCCGGCCTGCCCTGCAACTGGGCGATCGCCGAGCGGGACCCCCACGCGTAGTCCCTGATCGGTCCGTACAGCAGTTCCACCGGTCAGCTCCCGGGCCGCCCGGTGGCCTCGCCCGGCTCGGATCCCGGCACGGCGGTGTGCGCCGCGCTCCCGCTGCCCGCCCGCTCGGCGGCGGCGCTGTAGATGTCCGGCTCCAGGTAGATCACCCGGGCGGCCGGCACGGCGGCGCGGATCCGGGCCTCGACGACGTTGATGCCGCGGGCCAACTCCTCGGCGTTGTCGCAGGCCGGCACGCCGATCTTCGCGGCGACCATCAGCTCCTCGGGGCCCAGGTAGAGCGTCTTCATGTGGATGATCCGCTCCACCTCCGGGCCGTCCGTGACCGCCTTCTCGATCGCAGCGACGTCGTGCGCCTCGGCGCCCTCACCGAGCAGCAGGCTCTTGGTCTCGACGGCCAAGACGATCGCGATGGCCACCAGCAGCACGCCGATCATCGCGGTGCCGGCGGCGTCCCACCGGCCGTTGTCGGTGATCAGCGTCATGCCGACGCCGAACAGCGCGAAGATCAGACCGACCAGCGCGCCCAGGTCCTCCAGCAGCACCACCGGCAGCTCCGGAGCCTTGGCCCGGCGGACGAACTTCACCCAGGACTGGTCGCCCCGGACGAGGTTGGACTCCTTGATGGCGGTGCGGAAGGAGAACGACTCCATGATGATCGCGGCCACCAGCACGACGACCGGCACCCAGTGCCAGCTCGTGATCGGCTCCGCGTGCGACCACTTGTGGTACGCCTCGTACAGGGCGAACAGGCCACCAACGCTGAACAGCACGATGGACACGATGAACGCGTAGATGTAGCGCTCGCGGCCGTAGCCGAAGGGGTGCTGCGGGGTGGCGGCCCGCTTGGCCCGCCGGCCGCCGAGCAGCAGCAGTCCCTGGTTGCCGGAGTCGGCGACCGAGTGGATCGACTCGGCCAGCATCGACGACGACCCGGTCAGCAGGAACGCGACGAACTTGGTGACGGCGATGCCGACGTTGGCCAGCAGCGCGGCGACGATCGCCTTCGTCCCGCCGTTGGCGCTCACGCCGCCGCCCCGTTCCGTCGCGCGGCGCCGCCGGGCACCGGCGCGCCGCACCGCTCGACCCGCTCCCTGCTATCGCTCACTGGTTCGCCAGCTCCTTCATCTCGGTGATGGCCGGAACGGCCATCGGATCCAGTCCGTGTGCCAGGGCGAGGTAGACCGAGGCGAAGTCCGGCACGGCGACCAGCGAGGCGAGCCGCTCCAGCGCGGAGCCGCCCTCGGCGGTCACCACGTCGCAGCGCACACCGCGCCGCTCGGCGAGGGTCTGCACCGCGTCCGCGCGGCGCTCCTCGACGTCGAGCGGCTCGTCGGCGTCGTCCTCGGGGTTCAGCCCGCCGTCGCGCAGCAACACCAGCCGCAGCCGGGTGCCGGCCGGCGCCTCGTCGTCGGGGTCGGCGAAGATGTCCCGCTCCCCCTCCGCCAGGCCGCCGAAGACGCCGTCGAGCAGGCCGACCCGCCCCCGCCCGGCCTCGCCGAGCGCCCCGCTGACCACCGGGTAGCGGGCGTTGGCGGACAGGGTGTCGCCGAACCGGCGGGCCGCCACGGTGGCGAGCGGCGACGAGCCCCAGACGATCGGCACCGAGCCGGCCAGGCCCAGGGCGAGCGACTTCGCCGGGTTGACGAAGGACTCGGCCGTCGGGCGGCACCGGTCGGCGTCCGCGTCGAGCCGGGCCGCGGTCTCCGCCAGGTCCGCCTCGTTGACCTTCACCAGGCCGAGCGTACGGGCGGCGAGCAGGACCGGCACGGTGAGCGCCCAGAGGCTGGCCCGGGCCGGGGCGCGCCGGGGCACCGGGATGAACGGCGCCCGGGCCCGCTCGGCCACCGACTGCAACTGCGAGTCGGGCGCGCCGACGGCGACCAGCCGGGCGCCCCGCCGGTGCGCGGCCTCGGCGGCGCCCAGCGCCTCGGGGCTGCGGCCGGAGGCGCTCACGGCGATGACCACGTCCGCAGCCCCCACCCAGCCGGGCACGCCGGCGCTGCGGTGCGGGATGACCGGCACCGGGCAGCGCGGCCCGGCGACGGTGGCCAGCACGTCACCCGTACGGCCGGCGGTGCCGATGCCGGCGATGACGACCGCGCGGGGCCGGCCCTCGTCGGCGAGCACCTGGAGGTTCGCCTCGGCGGCCAGGGCGGCCGACTCGCGGACCTGCGCCCCGGCGGAGGCGGTGTGCCGCAGCATGCCGCCCGGGTCGTGCTCGGCGAGCGCGTCCTGGTCGTCGAGCAGGGCCTCGTCGGGATCGCGGCGGCCGCTGACCCCGGCCGTACCCTCGATCACGACCGCTCCGCGGGGCCGCCGCGCGCCTCGTCCAGCAGCAGCACGGGCACGTCGTCGCGGACCTCGAAGATCCGACCGCACTCGGTGCAGGTCAGCGTCTGCGCCTCCGCGTCGTAGTCGAGCGGGGCGTGATGCGTGTCCGGACAGGCGAGGATTTCCAGCAACTGCGGGTCCAGGGCCACGGCGCGGCTCCTTCCACGTATGCGTTTTCACCGATCGACGGTGCCGACCGGCGCAGGCGATCTTATCGGCGAACCCGGTCGAGCACCTCGTCGCGGAGCGAGGTCATCCGCTCCCGGGTCGGGGCCTCGACGTTGAGCCGCAGCAACGGCTCGGTGTTGGAGGCGCGGAGGTTGAACCACGCGCCGTCCGGGAAGCGCAGCGTGAGGCCGTCCAACTCGTCGGCCTCGGCCTGCGGGTACGCGGCCCGCACCTCGGCCACCTTGGCGGCCTGGTCGGCCACGGTCGAGTTGATCTCGCCGGAGGCGACGTACCGCTCGTACTCGCCGGCCAGCACGGACATCGGCAGCGACTGCTCGCCCAGGGCGGCCAGGGTGTGCAACGCGGCGAGCATGCCGGTGTCGGCGAACCAGAAGTCCCGGAAGTAGTAGTGGGCGGAGTGCTCACCGCCGAAGATCGCGTTGGTGCGGGCCATCTCCGCCTTGATGAAGGAGTGCCCGACCCGGGCGACGACCGGCTCGCCGCCGTGCTCGCGGATGATCTCCGGCACGGCGCTGGAGGTGATCAGGTTGTGGATCACCGTCGAGCCGGGGTGCTTGGCCAGCTCTCGGGCCGCCACCAGGGCGGTGATCGCCGACGGGGAGACCGGCTCGCCGCGCTCGTCGACCACGAAGCAGCGGTCGGCGTCGCCGTCGAACGCCAGACCGATCTCGGCGCCGTGCTCGACCACCGCGCGCTGGAGGTCGACCAGGTTGGCCGGGTCCAGCGGATTGGCCTCGTGGTTGGGGAACGTGCCGTCCAGCTCGAAGTAGAGCGGCACGATCTCCAGCGGCAGCGCCGGCAGGACGGCGTCGCCGAGCACGGCCGGGACGGTGTAGCCGCCCATGCCGTTGCCGGCGTCGACGACGACCTTCAGCGGGCGGATGGTGGAGAGATCCACCAGCTCGCGCAGGTACGCCGCGTAACCGGCCAGCAGGTCGCGGCGCTCGGCCGGCGCGGTCGGCTCGCCGGCCGGGTGGGCCTCGTCCTTGTCCAGCAGGGCCTGCGCCCGCTGGCGGATCTCGGCCAGCCCGCTGTCCTGCCCGATCGGCCGGGCTCCGGAGCGGCACATCTTGATGCCGTTGTACTGCGCCGGGTTGTGGCTGGCGGTGAACATCGCGCCGGGCAGCCCCAACGCGCCGGAGGCGTAGTAGAGCATGTCCGTCGAGCCGAGCCCCAGCTCGATCACCGAGCGCCCCTCGGCACGCACCCCGGCGGCGAAGGCGGCGGCCAGACCGGGACCGGTGGCACGCATGTCGTGCGCGGTGAGCACCGCGTCGCCGCCCTCGCCGTAGGCGTCCAGCACCTGCGCGAAGGCCACGCCGAGGGCCTCGGCGGCCCGCTCGTCCCACTGGTCCGGCACCGTCCCACGGACGTCGTAGGCCTTCACGATCTGGGACAGATCAGACACCGGTATCGCTCCTCGCGCCGCAGGTCGTCAACGGCCTGAGCGTATCGGAGGGGCGCGGGGTGCCCCGGCTCAGCCAGGGAGCCGGGGCATGAACCTGGTGTGGTCGCCACCGCCGGCCTCCGGGGGCGGGTCACCGGGTCGCCCGGTGGCGGGCGGAGCCGACGTCGGCCGGCCGTACTGCCCAGGAGCGGGCGGCGTCGACGTCGGGTTCCCGGGCGGGGCGGACACCGGCGGCGGGGTGGACCCGCCGGGCACCACCTGGGTGGCCTCCGGGGCCGGGCGGCTGCCGTACACGGCGCCGACCGGACGCGGGGCCGGGGCGCCCCCGTACACGCCGGGGACGGGCGGCTGCTGGCCGTACACCTGGCCGGGCGGGACGGGGACGGCGCCCGGGCCCTGCGCGGAGCGGTAGGTGGTGCCGCCGGGGTTGCTGCGGGGCAGCGGGACGGGCGGCAGGTCGTCGGCGGGCTCCTTGTCCGCCCGGGAGCGGCGGAAGATCAGGAGGATGAGCAGAACCCCGACGGCCACCATGGCGATGCCGAAGAACATGACCACCGACCCGCCGCCGGACTTCTCCTCGGCGGCGTTGACGGTGGCGCCGGCGCCCTGCCCGGCGACGGCCGCCAGGGCCGGCGACTCCCCGGCGGTCCCCGCCTGCGAGGCGACCGCGCTCGGGGTCGGCGACGGCTTCTTCGAGGGTGTCGGCGACGCGGAGGCCCGGCCGCCGACCACCCGGGACGCCTCGGCGCCCCGGCCCAGCAGCTGCCCGAGCGCGTTGCTGGCCGCGCCGGTGACCGTCAGCCGGCCGCCCGGGGCACCCTGGACGAACGCCACCCGGTAGCGCACCGTGATGCCCTTGCCCTTGCACAGCCGCGGGTTCGCCGGCGAGGTGGCCGGAGTGGCCACGCTGCCCCCGCCCCCGGAGAGCGACACCGGGAACCAGTGGCCGCCCACGTTGACCTGCGCCCTGACCTGGTCGGCGCGCAGGCCGCCTAGGCGCAGCCCCAGAGTGGTGCGCAGCAGCACGCAGCCGTCGCTGCGCTTGCGCACCTCGATCGAGACGCCCTCGGCGGAACCGCCGGCCGTGAAGCTGCCGGCCGACCGCACCCGGACCGAGTCGTCGTCGGCGAGCGCCGGCGTCGCGCCGAGCGCCACCAGGCCACCCAGCAACGCGCAGACCGTCGCGAGCCGCGCCGCGTGCCGACGTACCGCCATGATCACCTCGCCGTTCCTCCCCCGACGGGGGTCCGCCGGTAGGCTACTACCGCCGCCGGGTGAGGCCCGGTCATAGAGCGCTCCGGATGTGCGCCGTATTACCCCGGTGGTCGCGTCGCTGCACCTGACATTCGTCGGCGGACGGGACCGCGGGTGTCGACATCCTCCGGTGGCGCGCACCGCGTCCCGGGCGGGCGGGGCGCCTGCGGGCGTCAGCCCGATGCGGCGGCGGCCAGCGCGTCGCGGCAGAGCCGGTCGGCGGTGCGGGTGGTCTCGGGCAGCCGGTAGCGCGGCGTCAACGCGAGCACCCGGGCCGTCGCGTTGTCGAGGCTCATCCGGTGGCCGACGCTGACGAAGACCGGCTTCACGCCGTCCCGGGTACGCAGCACCCGGCCCACGATCTCGTCCCCGTCGCGCAGCGGCGTCCACGCGCCGCGCTCGTCGGCCGGCGGGGCCCACTCGCCGAGCAGCGGCGTCTTGCCCACCCCGATCGCCGGCAGGCCGGTCACCACGCCCAGGTGGCAGGCCAGCCCGAACCGGCGCGGGTGGGCCAGCCCGTGCCCGTCGCAGACCAGCACCTCCGGCCGCACGGTCAGCCGGTCGAGCGCGTCGAGCAAGGCGGGCAGCTCGCGGAACGCGAACAGCCCCGGGACATAGTCGAAGGCGGGCCGGCCCACGCTGACCGCCGAGTCGACCACCGCGAGCGTCCGGGCGTCCAGCACCGTCACGGCCGCCGCGAGGCGGTCGCCACTCTCGGCGTACGCGACGTCCAGGCCGGCCACCGTCGCCGGCTCGGCCGGCCCCGGCCCGACCAGGTCAACCAGCGGCCGCAACCGCTCCTGTACGGCCAACGCCTCCGCCACGCTGCCCGGCACAGCAACGGGCCCACCGGACACCTCAGACATGCCGACCTGCGCGATCCCCGATCCGTCCGTCGTCACGACAACCGGCCGGTGGCCTGCCTGCCGGCACTCTGCTGGCCAGCGGACCGCTGGTCGGTGTCTGGTTCAGCCATTTCGCCATGCTATTCCGGCCCCACAAACCATCCCGTCCACGGTGAACGGCGACGCTCCTACTGGCCGACGCGGCCGTCGATCAACTCGCGGAGCAGGTCGGCGTGGCCGTTGTGCCGGGCGTACTCCTCGATCATGTGCACCAGCAGCTCCCGCAGCGAGACCTCCCCGTCGCCGTGCCGGCCCGTGACCCCCAGGTCGTCGGACTCGGCGACGAAGCGCTCGGCGAACTCCACCTCCGCCCGCCAGGTGCGCCACGCCTCGGCCACCACCTCCGGGTCGCCGACCGCGCCGTCGAAGTCGCCGTCCGGGTCGGCCTTCGAGCAGTAGAGCTTCGGCGCGTCCTGACCGGCCATCGTCCGCCGGAACCAGCCCCGCTCCACCTCCGCCAAGTGGCGGACCAGGCCGAGCAGCGACAACTTCGATGGCGGTACGGCCCGCCGGGCCAGCGCCTCGGCGTCCAGGTCGGCGCACTTGAGTTCCAGGGTGAGCCGCTGGTCGCGCAGGTACTCGACGAGGATCGTGCGCTCGTCGTAGTGGTTGCCGTCGGAGCGGGGGTCGTCGTCCGGGTGGACGAACATGTTCGACCAGGCGAAGTTCTGGGTGGGGCGGGCGGCGGCGGATTCAGCCATACGAGCGACCCTGACCGACGCCGGACCGGGGTCGCAACAGGTTTCCGTCGGCGGCGGAACTCACCCCTCGCCGCCTTCTGCGCCTAGCAGAGGATCAGCTGCGGGGTCTCCCGCCCGCCGAAGTTCCTCTTCGAACATGACGAAGGTCTTCCTGCGGATTCCCGTGACCAACGCCGCCTCGTGAGGCGTGAGCGGCCGACGCTCCGCGGCCGCCTGCTCCTCAATCGCACTCACCGTCTCGTACAGGGCGAAGATCGGGCCACTGCCGCTTAGATACCGCCCGCGGTCATGCTCGGTGAATCCGATGAACTCGTCGCGCGACAACTCCTCAATCTCATCGCCACCGGCGAAGAGAACCTTGCGGACCAACTCGTCGGCGCGTTCCCAACCTCCGGTCTTCCTTGATAGTCGCCAACCCTGGATCTGGCCCACCTCATCCGATATGAGCTTGAGGGGGGTCTCGTAGTAACTGAAGAGGGCCGGAAGTTTTCCCGGCGGCCGAGTATTCACCGCTCCATCGCCTCTCGCTCATGGCGTTCCAGAGCAGTCCGGAACGCTTCCTGCTCCCAGAGGGAAATGATGGCCGCAGCAAGGTCCTTCAATGACGACACATCGTCTGGTATTCAGTTCAGAAGTCTTGACGACGGCAATACGGGACGGGCTTGGCGTCGACAGAGCGGACTATGCCGGCACCCAGGCCCTCTAGGTGCCGCCCCACGCGTAGCACGAACTCCTCAAAGCCCCGGTACTTCTGCTCGAAGGCCGCGCCGATGTCGTCCTTGCCCCACGGCCGGAATGCGCTTGCCGCAGCGATGGCCCCGCCCACCTCCCAGCGCCGTGCGCCGACGGCCTCGCCGGCGAGCGAGAGATCGGTGCCGCCGCGCCGGGCAGGCTGTGGGTCGAGCCAGAGTTGCCCGTCCATCATTCGCCCCGGCGCAGCGCCGAGTCTGCCCGACCCAGCAACGATCCGAAATCACCCGTACGCAGGAAGTCGACCGCTCCGGAGCCTGCGGGCAGGTAGCCGGCCACCAGTTCCTGGGTGGCGGAGGCGGCGGTCGCACCGGCCCGGTGGGTCGTGGTAGTGATCTCCCGGCTTAACGCCTTCGCGTCCCGGTCGTTGTAGACGAGCGCAGCTCCACCGAGATCAGGTCGCCCCGGCCCCGACGATCGTGGTCACCTGACCGTCGTCGGAGCGCTCCGTTACCCGCAGCTCGGCGAGCCGGGCCTGCAGCTCGTCCAAACCGTCGCCGATAGTCCCCGTACACCTCGTCGAACCGCGCCCGCAGCGCGATTGGCGTCCCGGTCCACGCTCTCGCCCAACGCCACCCTCCCCGGTCACCGTCGACAGGGCGAACCATACCGACCGCGACGATTCTGTGGGGCGACAGGCGTCGGCGTTTCATCATTGATTCTCAGTCTTCTTCCGTTATTATGAGTGCGTGAAGTTGTCTGAGTGGGCGCGCCGGAACGGCGTGCATTACCAGACGGCGTGGTCGTGGGCGAAGAACGGGCGGATGCCCGTGCCGGTGGTGAAGACCGACACCGGCCGGTACCTCGTCCTCGAGCCGGTGGTTGATCCGGTCGGGCGGACGGTCGTGTACTGCCGGGTTTCCTCGGCCGATCAGAGAGCTGACCTGGAGCGGCAGGTCGGGCGGGTGGTTACCGCCGCTACCGCGCGGGGGCTGAGGGTGGCCGAGGTTGTTACCGAGGTGGGGTCTGGGCTTGACGGCGACCGGCCGAAGTTGGCAAAGCTGCTGCGCGACCCGCAGGTCATCACCATCGTGGTCGAGCATCGGGACCGGCTGGCCCGCTTCGGCGTCGAGCATCTGTCCTGCGCTCTCGCGGCGGCCGGCCGTAGCATCGTGATCATTGACGACGCCGAGGTGGCCGATGATCTGGTGCGGGACATGGTCGAAATGCTCACCTCGTTCTGTGCCCGCCGGTATGGCCGGCGGTCAGCCAGCCGCAAAGCGAAGGCCGCGATGACGGCGGTGGATGCGACCGCGTGAGCCGCGTCAAGCAGGGCTTCCGAGTGGAGCTGAACCCCACCGTGGAGCAGCGCGTCCGGCTCGGCCAGCACGCCGGCCTGTCGCGGGTGGTGGAGAACTTCTGCCTGGCGCTGGTCAAGGCGGCGCTCGACCAGCGGGAGGCGGAACGCTCCTACGGCGTGCCGGATGAGCTGCTGACGCCCGTGCCATGGTCAGCGCCTGCGATGGAGAGGGCGTGGCGAGCCGCCCATCCCACCGTGTTCCCGTGGTTCGCCGAGGCGGGTTTGTCGTCGCGGGTGCCGAAGGAGGCATGCCGGGTCCGGGCAGCCGGGCTGAAGAACTGGGTGGCCTCCCGCACCGGCGGCCGCCGTGGACGCCGGATCGGGTTCCCGACCTGGCGTAAACGCAAGCACGGATCCCGGTTCCGCTACGACGCCGACCGGGCCCGACCCACCAGTGCGCGCGCCGTTACCCTGCCCGGTATCGGCCCGGTGTCGGCGCGGGAGGACATGTCGTGGCTGACCGACCGGCTCGGCGACGGACGTGCCCGGATCATCGGCGCGACGGTACGCGAGCGGGCCGGCCGCTGGTGGGTGTCCTTCCAGGTCGACATTGACCGAACCGACGTCAACATCCGGCGAGCGGTTCCGGCGGAGGCGCCGACCTGCGGCATCGATCTCGGACTCACCACGTTCGCGGTGATCGCCGACGACACCGGCGCGGTGGAGGAGGTCCACGCGCCGCGCGCGTTGACAGCGGCGCAGCGCAAGCTGCGACGGGCGAACAAGACCCTGGCCCGCAGCCAGCGCGGGTCGAACAACCGGGCCAAAGCCGTTGGCAAGGTTGCCGCCGTGCATCTGTCCGTGGCGCACAGGCGGGCTGATTTCCTGCACCAGCTCACGACGAGGCTCGCGAGAACCAAGCGCGCCATCGCCGTCGAGTCGCTCAACTTCGCCGGGATGGTCCGTAACCGCCGCCTGGCCCGCGCCGTGTCCGACGCTGGATTCGGCGAGTTCGTACGGCAACTGGAGTACAAGACCGTCTGGTACGGATCGAAGGTATGGGCGGCCGACCGCTGGTACCCGTCGAGCAAGACATGCGGCGACTGCGGGACGATCAACACGGCCCTGACCCTGTCCGACCGAGTATGGGCGTGCCAGTGCGGCAGCATCCACCAGCGGGACCACAACGCCGCCCGGAACCTGCTGGCCGCCATGCACGCCGCCACCTAACGATCATGTCGCCGGGCAGTTCCCCGGAGACACGAAACGCCTGTGGAGGACCCGTAAGACCCCGGCATGCCAGGGCACGGACCTACGAAGCAGGAAGAGAATCACCGATTCTCCGAACGGTCCGGTAGTTTCGAGCCGGTGATCGACCGCCAGCAGGCCGAGCAACTCGCTGCCGTGTGGGCCCGCCGCGAGTCGCAGCGGCTGGGACACGAGTGCCGCCCGACGGTCGACGAGTTCGAACTCGGTTACGTGATCACGTCCACTGTGTCCGTTGACGCGAGGACGGTGCCGGGCGAGCTGCCGACCACCGTGGTGGACAAGCAGACCGGTGAGGTGACCACCTGGCCGCGCGTGCCGGTGGAGATCGTCGAGCAGATGTACCGCACGAGCCGGGCGGAGGGTCCTGGCGCGCCGCGCACGGTCGATCCGGCGAGCCAACTGCTCCGCGAGATCCGCCGGCTACCGACCCCCGGCACGGCGGCGCACCTGACCGTGGAGGGCCGGCTGTTCCGCACGCAGGGGGCCAAGGGCGACGTCGAGCTGCACCACCATCCGCTGGTCCGCGCCTATTTGGACGAGCTGCCCGCCGGCCACCTGGCGCGCGGGGGCGACCGGCACGCCGAGCTGATCGTCGTCTCGGACGTCCTGCACGACTTCGATCACCGCCGTGCCGCCGAGGGCATCGCCCCACTGGATATGACCGACGCGGAGACGCTGCTGGGCGGTGCCCGCTTCGAGGTCTTCCGGGTGCGCGAGTCGGGCGACCCGTACGGCGGCAGGGCCGAGCGTGCCTGCGACTCGTGTCTCAACTTCCTGGTGCACTTCAACGTGTTGCCCTGGTCGGAGCTGGCCTTCACCGCCGAATGGCATCCGGAGCCACAGCGCCCGCATCATCCGGACCGCTTTCCACCTGCGGTCGCGGACGCGTTGATGGAGGCTGGCTGGGAGGACAGCGAGTTCAATCCGGCCCTGGCCGCCGGGGCGATGCGCGAGACGTGCGAGGTCACCGGCCAGCGACACCGCCACGAGCCGTTCCCGGCGGCGGAGCGGGCGCTGACCGCCTTCCCCGCCGTCGTGAGCAGTCGCCGGGGCCCCGGCGAGGAGGTGTGGATCAGTCGGTTCACGACCAATCCGCTCCGGAGCGCGCACTCGGCCGACACGCTGGCCGATTTCGCCGCCGTCCTCGGGGTGCGGCTCTTCCCCATGGGGTCCGAGCACGGTGACAGCATCCTCGCTGTCGACGAGCGGGGTCGGGTGTTCGCGTTGGACCAGGCCGGCGAGTGGTTCCTCGGCGCGGACGTCGACGCCGCGCTGACCACCCTGCTGCTCGGCCGTGCCCCGGCCCGCGTCCGCGACGACGGCACCTGGTGAGCTACAAAGTCACCCCGGTCAGCACCATGACGCGCGGGTCGGTGTAGTCCTCCATCGCGCTGCGCAGTCCCTCGCGCCCGACGCCGCTGCCCTTGACCCCGCCGTACGGCATCTGGTCGGCCCGGTACGACGGCACGTCGCCGACGATGACCCCGCCGACCTCCAGGGCGCGGTGCGCGGCGAAGGCGACGTCCAGGCGGTGGGTGAAGACGCCCGCCTGCAACCCGTACGCCGAGTCGTTGACGGCGGCGAACGCGGCCTGGTCGTGCTCGACGGGGGCGACCACCAGCACCGGCCCGAAGACCTCCTCGGTGCAGACCTTGGCGTCCGCCGGCACTCCGGTGAGCACGGTCGGCGGGTAGGTGGCGCCTTCGCGCCGGCCGCCCACCTCGATGGTGGCGCCGGCCGTGACCGCCTCGTCCACCCACGCCTCGACGCGGCGGGCGGCCTCCTCGGACACCAGCGGGCCGACGTCGGTCAGCTCGTCGGACGGGTCGCCCGTGCGCAGCTCCTGCACGGCCGCGACCAGCCGGGGCAGGAACGCGTCGTAGAGCCATTCGTGCACGTAGACCCGCTGCACGGCGATGCACGACTGCCCGGCCTGGTAGTTGGAGAACGTCGCTGTGCGGTGCGCGGCGAAGGTCAGGTCCTCGTCGGTGTTCCAGTCCTCGCAGATCACGGCGGCGGCGTTGCCGCCCAGCTCCAGGGTGACGTGCTTGTCGGGCACCGACCGGCGGATCGCCGCGCCGACCGGCCCGGAGCCGGTGAACGACACCACCGGCAGCCGGGGGTCGGCGACCAGCTCGGCGGCGCGCTCGTTGGGCAGCGGCAGCACCGAGAACATCCCCTCCGGCAGGTCGGTCTCGGCGAGCAGCTCGCCCAGCAGCAGCGCGGACAGCGGGGTGGCGGGGGCGGGCTTGACGACGATCGGGGCGCCGACCGCGATGGCCGGGGCGACCTTGTGCGCGACGAGGTTGAGCGGGAAGTTGAACGGCGCGATGCCGAGCACCGGCCCCTTCGGCACCCGCCGGACCAGGGCGATCCGCCCGCTGGCGGCGGGGTCGGTGTCGAGGCGTTGCAGCTCGCCGGAGAACCGCCGCGCCTCCTCGGCCGCCCAGCGGAAGGTGGAGACGGCCCGGCCCACCTCGGCCCGCGCCCACTTGAGCGGCTTGCCGTTCTCGGCGGTGATGAGCCGCGCGATCTCGTCGGCCCGCTCGGCGAGCCGCCGGGACACGTGGTCCAGGGCCGCCGCGCGGGCGTGCGCGGGCAGGGCCGCGGCCGTCGCGGCCACCCCGGCGGCTGCCGCGACGGCAGCTTCGACCTGGGCGGCGGTGGCGAGGGTGGTACGACCGACGGCGCGCCCGTCGTAAGGGTGGTGGACGGTCAGCTCGCCCTCGCCGTGGGCGGGGCGGGAGGCGACATAGAAGGCTGCGGACTCCACGTGGAGCAGCGTAGACGACCAACCCGTCCACGGAAACAGTCGCGTCAACCCTTGTCTGCCGCGAATTCAGTGGCCAAGATGGCAGTCAGATTGCGATAACCGCCGCAGACCACCCCCTCTCGGAGTGAGCCCGTCATGAGTGACCAGCAGCAGCTGCGCAACTTCGTCAACGGCGACTACGTCGAGCCGACCGACGGCGGCTACGCCGACCTGGTCGACCCGTGCACCGGAGAGGTCTTCGCGCAGGCCCCGGTGTCCGGGCCCGGGGACGTGGACGCGGCGATGCGGGCCGCCGCCGACGCCTTCGAGACCTGGCGGGACACGACCCCGGCCGAGCGGCAGAAGGCGCTGCTCCGGCTCGCCGACGCGGTCGAGGCCCGCGCCGCCGAGCTGGTCGACGCCGAGGTACGCAACACCGGCAAGCCGCGTCAGCTCACCGCCGAGGAGGAGCTGCCGCCGGCGGTCGACCAGTTCCGCTTCTTCGCCGGGGCGGCCCGGATGCTGGAGGGGCGCTCGGCCGGCGAGTACATGGCGGGGCACACGTCGTACGTGCGGCGCGAGCCGATCGGCGTCTGCGCGCAGGTCACCCCGTGGAACTACCCGCTGATGATGGCGGTCTGGAAGATCGCCCCGGCCCTGGCCGCCGGCAACACGGTGGTGCTCAAGCCGTCGGACACCACGCCGGTGTCGACGCTGCTGCTGGCCGAGATCGCGTCGGAGTTCTTCCCGCCGGGGGTGTTCAACGTGGTCTGCGGCGACCGGGACACCGGTCGTACGCTCGTGTCGCACCCGACCCCGCAGCTCGTGTCGATCACCGGCTCGACCCGCGCGGGCATGGAGGTCGCCTCCGCCGCGGCCCCCGACCTCAAGCGGACCCACCTGGAGTTGGGCGGCAAGGCCCCGGTGGTGGTCTTCGACGACGCGGACGTGGCGGCGGCGGCCGAGGCGATCGCGGTCGGCGGCTACTTCAACGCCGGGCAGGACTGCACGGCGGCGACGCGGGTGCTCGCCGGCCCCGGCGTCCACGACGACTTCGTGGCGGCGCTGGCCGAGCAGGCCCGCAACACGAAGACCGGCGCGCCGGACGACGCGGACGTGCTCTACGGCCCGCTCAACAACGCCAACCAGCTGGCCCGGGTGCGGGGCTTCGTGGACCGGCTGCTCGACCACGCGAGGGTCGAGACCGGTGGCTCGCAGGTCGGCGAGCGGGGCTACTTCTATGCCCCGACCGTCGTCAGCGGGCTGCGCCAGTCCGACGAGATCATCCAGGACGAGGTGTTCGGGCCGGTCATCACCGTGCAGCGGTTCTCCGACGAGGACGAGGCCGTGCGCTGGGCCAACGGCGTCGAATACGGCCTGTCGGCCTCGGTCTGGACGAAGGACCACGGCCGGGCGATGCGGATGACCCGCCGGCTCGACTTCGGCTGTGTCTGGGTGAACACGCACATCCCGTTCGTCTCGGAGATGCCGCACGGCGGTTTCAAGCACTCTGGCCACGGCAAGGACCTCTCGGTCTACAGCCTGGAGGACTACACCCGGATCAAGCACGTCATGCACAACATCGAGGGCTGAGCGCGATGGCCTCCTCCGACGAACTGCACAAGCGGCGCGGTGCGGCGGTGGCCCGCGGCGTCGGCAGCACCATGACGTCCTACGTGGACCGCGCGTCGGGCGGCACCATCGTCGACGTCGACGGCCGGGAGTGGATCGACTTCGCCGCCGGCATCGCCGTCACCAACGTCGGCAACTCCGCGCCGCGCGTGGTCGAGGCGGTGCGGGCGCAGGTCGCGCGCTTCACGCACACCTGCTTCATGGTCGCCCCCTACGAGGCGTACGTGGCGGTCTGCGAGCAGCTCAACGCGCTCACCCCGGGCGCGTTCGACAAGCGGTCCGCGCTGTTCAACTCGGGCGCCGAGGCGGTGGAGAACGCCGTGAAGATCGCCCGGCACGCCACCGGGCGGCCGGCGGTGGTGGTGTTCGACCACGCGTACCACGGCCGGACCAACCTGACCATGGCGCTGACCGCGAAGAACATGCCGTACAAGCACCGGTTCGGGCCGTTCGCCGGGGAGATCTACCGGGTGCCGATGTCGTACCCGCTGCGCGACGGCGGGCTGGACGGGTCGACCGCCGCGGCCCGCGCGATCGAGACGATCGAGAAGCAGGTCGGCGCGGAGAACGTCGCCGCGCTGCTGATCGAGCCGATCCAGGGCGAGGGCGGGTTCGTCGTACCGGCGCCGGGATTCCTGCCGGCGCTGCGGGAGTGGGCGACGGCGGCCGGGGTGGTGTTCGTGGCCGACGAGATCCAGACCGGGTTCTGCCGCACCGGCGACTGGTTCGCCTGCCAGCACGAGGGCGTGGAGCCGGACCTGGTCACCCTGGCCAAGGGCATCGCCGGCGGCCTGCCGCTGGCCGCGGTCACCGGTCGGGCCGACCTGATGGACGCGGTGCACGTCGGCGGGCTCGGCGGCACGTACGGCGGGAATCCGATCGCCTGCGCGGCGGCGCTCGCGTCGATCGCGACCATGCACGAGCTGGACCTGGCGGGGGCGGCCCGCCGGATCGACGCGGCGATGACGGCGCGCCTGCGGGCCGTGGCGGACCGCGATCCCCGCATCGCCGAGGTACGTGGCCGGGGCGCGATGCTCGCCGTGGAGATCGTCCGGCCGGGCAGCCTGACGCCCGACCCGGTCGCCACGGCGGCGGTCTCGGCGGCCTGTCACGCCGCCAGCCTGCTCACCCTCACCTGCGGCACGTACGGCAACGTGCTGCGCTTCCTGCCGCCGCTGGTGATCTCCGACACAGAGTTGCGTCGAGGGCTGGACATCCTGGACGAGGCTTTCGGCACGTAGCGGCGCGGGCGCGAGGCGGCGCCGCACCCACCCCTATCTTTGTTTCCCCCGAGTAACCAAACATCGATAGATCTACACATCGCGCTGCGAACGATCTACGCTCTTGCTCACTTTGATCAACTGCGATCGATGGCGGGACCGCCGTCGTGGAGCGAGAGGAACACCCGAGGGATGACACTTCCCCACCTTGCCGCGCGCCGCTGGCGTCTCGGCGTGATGACCGCCGCCGTCGCCACCGCCGTGGCGTTCGGCGCACCCGCGACGGCCGCCCCCGCCGAGGGGCAGATCCTCCTGGCAGGCGGCCCCACCGCCGTCGACGAGTCGTACATCGTCGTGTTCAAGGACGCCACCGTGGGACGGGCCGACGTCACGAAGCGGGCGCGCGACCTCGCCGGCCGGCACGGCGGCGCGGTCAACCGGACGTACCAGAACGCGCTGCGCGGTTTCGAGGCCCGGATGTCCGAGGCCGAGGCCAAGCGGCTCGCCGCCGACCCGTCGATCAGCTACGTCCAGCAGAACCACACCGTGCGGATCAGCGGTACGCAGAGCCCCACGCCGTCCTGGGGCCTGGACCGGCTCGACCAGCGCGCGCTGCCGCTGAACAACTCGTACACCTACCCGAACACCGGCTCGGGCGTGAAGGCGTACATCATCGACACCGGGATCCGGTTCGGCCACGGCGACTTCGGCGGCCGGGCCGTCACCGGGTTCGACTCGATCGACGGCGGCAGCGCCGACGACTGCAACGGGCACGGCACCCACGTGGCCGGCACGGTCGGCGGCAGCGCCTACGGCGTGGCCAAGGGCGTCACCCTCGTCGGCGTCCGGGTGCTCGACTGCCAGGGCAGCGGCACTGACGCCGGCGTCATCCAGGGCGTCGACTGGGTGACCGGCGACCACGCCGCCGGCCAGCTCGCGGTGGCCAACATGAGCCTCGGCGGCGGCTTCAGCCAGGCCCTCAACGACGCGGTGGCCCGTTCCATCGCCGACGGCGTCAGCTACGGCCTCGCGGCCGGGAACGACTACGGGGCCGACGCCTGCGACAGCTCGCCGGCCAGCACCCCCGCCGGGATCACCGTCGGCTCGACCACCAACACCGACGCCCGCTCGTCGTTCTCCAACATCGGCACCTGCCTGGACATCTTCGCCCCCGGCAGCTCGATCACCTCGGCCTGGCACACCAGCAACACCGCCACGAACACCATCAGCGGCACCTCGATGGCCACCCCGCACGTGGTCGGCGCCGCCGCGCTCGTGCTCGCCGCCAACCCGTCGTTCACCCCGCAGCAGGTGCGCGACAAGCTCGTCGCCGACGCCACCGGCAACGTGGTGACCAGCCCCGGCACCGGCTCGCCCAACAAGCTGCTCAACCTCGGCGACGGCGGCACCACGCCCCCGCCGACCACCGGCTGCACCCAGACCAACGGCACCGACGTGACGATCCGGGACAACGCCACGGTGGAGAGCACCATCACCATCGCGGGCTGCACGGGCAACGCGGGCGCCACCAGCACGGTCGCCGTGGACCTGGTGCACACCTACATCGGTGACCTCGTCGTCAGCCTCGTCGCCCCGGACGGCAGCGCCTACACCCTGCACAACCGCGGTGGCGGCTCCGCCGACAACATCAAGCAGACCTACACCGTCAACCTGTCCGCCGAGGTCGCCAACGGCACCTGGAAGCTGCGCGTCCAGGACGCCGGCGCCGGCGACACCGGCTACCTGAACAGCTGGACGCTCAACCTGGGCGGCTCCGGCACGCAGCAGTGCACCGGCACCAACGGCACCAACGTGACCGTCGGTGACAACGCGACGGCCACCAGCACCGTCGCGATCAGCGGCTGCACCGGCACCGCCTCGTCCAGCAGCAAGGTCGCGGTGCAGATCGTGCACACCTACATCGGGGACCTGGTCGTCAGCCTCGTCGCTCCGGACGGCAGCGCCTACACCCTGCACAACCGCAGCGGCAGCTCCACCGACAACATCAACCAGACCTACACGGTCAACCTCTCCTCGGAGACCCGTAACGGCAACTGGACCCTGCGCGTCCAGGACGCCGCCTCCGGCGACACCGGCTACATCGACACCTGGACCCTGACCCTCTAGGTCTCCGGAACGGACGGCCCGTCGGGCCGCCACCCAAGGGCCCCTCGCCGTCGCGGCGAGGGGCCCTCCTGCACCCTCGACGGGGAGCGGCCAGGCCCGCGACCGGTGGCGGCAGGCGGGCTACGACGACGAGCTGGTCGACCTGCTCGCGTCCTGACACGGCAACCCGCCCCTGGTGGCGCACCCGGTCACCGACACCGTCGAGCGGATGCCCGGCCGCCCGCCCCGCCCGTTCGCCACCTGGGCCCACACCCACGCCGCAGCCTTCCGCTGACCGCCCGCCATGTCTGGCGCCATCGTGAGCCGATATGCCGGTGAGGCACATTCCCGCCTCACCGGCATATCGCCCAACGAGGCAGGGAACAACGCCGCAAGCATGGTCATCCATCTACGGTGCTCGCTGTGTCCGAAATCCGGCCACCTCCTGATCTGCAAACGGTGGTGCAATGGCTGGCGGAGGGGCCGGCAAGGGGCACTGACCAGCGCAGACGGACAGGAGGCAGGAGATGCGATCCGTCAGACAACTCGGGAGACTCGCCCTCGTTGCGTGCCTCGCCACCGCGGCGACGCTCGGCGTCTCGCCGGGCACCGCACTCGCCCAGAGCGCGGCGATCACGGTCGACCCGGTCGGCACCTTCGACGCCCAGTCGGGCACCGCCACCATCAGCGGCACCTACGACTGCGGTGACGCGAGGGGCTTCGCCTTCATCGAGGTCAACATCAGTCAGCGCGT
The DNA here is from genome assembly GCF_055587185.1 of Micromonospora sp. NPDC048040. Taxonomy (NCBI): domain Bacteria; kingdom Bacillati; phylum Actinomycetota; class Actinomycetes; order Micromonosporales; family Micromonosporaceae; genus Micromonospora; species Micromonospora sp. NPDC048040. Next base: position 126,682 of record NZ_JBVJGT010000002.1, read on the forward strand.
CGGTCGGGTATCCACGGTGACCGGCTCGGCCTTCACCGAGATCCCGGAGTGCACCGACGACACCAGCTCCGGCACGTGGACGGCGACGGTCCCGGCCAGCAACGGCGCGTTCCGTGGCGGCCAGGCCACCGCCAGCGCCCGGCTCGTCGTCGACACCACCGCCGTCGCGGAAACCACCGAGCCGGTACGACTCAGTGGCGGCGCCTGATCCTGAGGCGACGTCCGCACGCACACCGGTCCCCCGGGTCATCCGCCCGGGGGACCCGGCGCCGTCGGGTCGGGTCGGGAGGCGGGGGGTCAGGCGATCTGCCGCAGGTCGTTGCCGTAGTCGAAGATGATGCGGAGCCGAGCGCCCAGGGCCGCGGCGTAACGGCTCAGCGTGGCGACCTCGTTGACATCGAGGTGACCGTTCTCGATCTGACTGACCCGTCCCGGGGTGACGCCCATCAGTTCGGCCACCTGGCGCTGGGTCAGCCCCAGTCGCTTACGCTCCTCAGCCAGGTGGAACGCGCTCACCCACGCTTCGGTACGCGCCCGCTCCCTCTCGTGCTCCGTCTCGTCGTCACGAAGCTCGTCACGGACGTCTTCCCAGTCGTGGAACTCGGTCACGACTCCCCCCTTCGCCTGCGCTCGTGGTCGAGCCAAGCCTTGTAAGCGACCTCCGCCAGTGGAATGTGGTCGTGGTACCAGCGCGTCCAGTTGTGCGCCTTGTTGCCTGCCACGAGCAGGACGGCCTGTGACCAGGGATCGAAGACGAACAGCACCCGGACCGCGACGTCCCGTCCCGACCTGGGACGCAACTCCTTGAGATTACTGATGGCGCTACCCCGCAGCGTGTCGACCAGCGGACGCCCCAGCCCGGGCCCGACCTCCGCGAGCATGTCGACGGCCACGCTCACGCTCCGGTACGTATCCGGCTCGGTACGCCGAAGCTCCCGGAGCCACTGCCGGACCTCGCCGGTGACCCGCACGGACCAATGCCCCCCGGCCAGAGCACTCATGATGCAACTATAGCTCGAACTAAACAGGCTCCCTGGCGTCCGGACGGGGTGATCTGCGATCAGCGGGAGTCGAGAAGGGGTTGGGTCGGGGTCCAGGGCGGGTGGCCGGCGGCGTCGCGGCGGCGGCGGGCGATCGCCGACAGCGCCTCCAGCACCACCCGGTTGCCCAGGTACGCGGTGATGTCGGCGTGGTCGTACGGCGGGGCGACCTCGACCACGTCGACGCCGACGACCGGCAGCTCGTAGCAGCAGCGCCGCACCGCGTCGAGCAGTTGCCGGGAGGTCAGCCCGCCGGGTTCCGGGGTGCCCGTGCCGGGTGCCATGCCCGGGTCGACCACGTCCACGTCGACGGAGAGGAAGACCCCCTCGCACTCGTCCACCGCGATCCCGAACGCCTCCGTCAGGCACTCGTCCAGGCCTCGGGCGACCAGCTCGGTCATCTCGTACGACCGCATCCGCTGCTCCGCCATCCAGGACAGCACGGAAGGGCCGGGCCAGTAGCCGCGCAGGCCGATCTGGAGGAACCGGTCGCCGCGTACGGCGCCGGACTCGATGAGCCGGCGCATCGGCTGGCCGTGCCCGTGCAGGCTGCCGAACTCGATGTCCCCGGTGTCGGCGTGCGCGTCGAAGTGCACCAGCGACACCCGGCCCAGCCCGTGGTGGCGGGCGACACCGGTCGCGTCGGGCAGCGCGATGGAGTGGTCGCCGCCGAGCACGACGGGGATCGCCCCGGCCGAGGCGACCGCGAAAACCGCCGACTCCAGGGCGGCCAGGGACCGCTCGATGTCGCCGGAGAACATCTCGACGTCGCCGGCGTCGTACACCCGCAGGTCGCGCAGCGCGTCGACGCGCAGCGCGAGAGAGGGGCGGGAGCCGTCGTGCGGCAGGTAGCAGGCCTGCCGGATGGCGGACGGGCCGAACCGGGTGCCCGGCCGGTGCGAGGTGCCGCCGTCGAAGGGCGCGCCGACGATCACGACGTCGGCGTCGGCGAAGGACGACGGGTCGTCGAGGGCACAACGGTCGACGCCGAGGAAGGTGACGTCGGGGCCGAACATCGGGCCGTAGCGGGTCATCGCTCCTGCATCCCCCAGGGTGAGCCGTAACCGGTGAGCAGATCGAGGAAGGGGCGCGGGGGCAGCGCCTCCGGGCCGATCACCCCCGACCCGGACCACGCGCCGGTGGCGAGCAGTTCCAGGGCGACGACCGGGTTCACGGCGGTCTGCCAGACGACGGCCTGGTGGCCGTACTCCGCCATGGACCACTCGTTGTCGACGACGTGGTAGAGGTAGACCTCGCGCGGCCCGCCGCCGCGCGCCCTGCCACGCACCCAGGTGCCGGCGCAGGTCCTGCCGCGCATCCGGTCGCCCAGGGTCGCCGGGTCGGGCAGGCAGGCCGCCACGACGTCGCGGGGCGCGACGGTCACGCCGCTCACCCGCACCGGGGACGCCGCGTCGAGGCCGAGCTTGTGCAGGGTCCTGAGGACCTCGATGAACTCGTTGCCGAGGCCGTACTTGAAGGTGACCCGCTTCGCCGCGACCCAGCGCGGGATCAGCAGCACCTCCTCGTGCTCGACGTTGACGCACTCGACCGGGCCGATGCCCTCGGGGAAGTCGAACACCTCCGGCTCCGAGAACGGCGGGGTGGTGTACCAGCCGCGGCCGGCCTCCCAGATCACCGGCGGGTTGAGGCACTCCTCGATCGTGGTCCAGATGGAGAACGACGGCGCGAAGTCGTAGCCGTCGACGGTGAGGTTGCCGCCGTCGCGTACCCCGATCTCGTCGATCTCGGCGAACAGCTCGTCGGCGGCGTAGCGGGCGAAGACGTCCGACAGGCCCGGCTCGACGCCGATGCCGCACAGCGCCAGCCGGCCGGCGGCCGACCAGCGGTCGGCGGCGGCGAACTGGTCGTCGCCGAGCTTGACCCCGGTCTCGGCGTACGGCCGGTCGGGGTGCGGCCGGGACAGCGACATGGCCATGTCGAGGTAGTCCGCGCCGGCCGCGAACGCCCCGTCGAAGATCGGCATGACGAAACGCGGGTCGACCGCGTTGAGCACGTGGCTGATCCGGTGCTCGCGGCACAGCGCGGCGACCGCGTCCGCCGAGGAGGCGTCGACGGCGGCGGGAACGAAACGGTCGCCGTGGCCAGCCACGGCCCGCGCCGCACGGGCGGCGTCGCGGTCGGCGACGACCATGGTCTCGAAGAAGGAGCGGCGGGCGGCGATGGCGACGGCGGCGGAGCCGACCCCACCGGCGCCGACGAGCAGGATCCGCATCAGGAATCAAACCCCAAACCAAGACGATCGAGCGTACGGAGCCAGAGGTTGCGCCGTCCCGCTCGCGCGTCGGCCCGGGCCAGGGACCAGCGGGTGAGGTGGATGCCGGTGGCCCGCAACGGCTCCGGCGGGAACGGCAGCGGCTTGCTGCGCACCAGGTCGAGCCGGGTCAGCGGGGTCTGCCCGCCGCCCAGCAGGTCGAGCACCACGCGGGCGCCGAACCGGGTGGCGCCGACGCCGAGGCCGGTGTAGCCGGCCGCGTACGCCAGCCGGCCGTCGTACGCGGTGCCGAAGAACGGGCAGAACCGGGTGCAGGTGTCGATGACGCCGCCCCAGCGGTGGCTGAAGCGCACGTCGGCGAGCTGCGGGAACGTGGCGAAGAAGTGCTGAGCGAGGGCGGTGAAGGTGGCCGGCCGTTGGGCCAGTTCGGGGGCCATCCGGTTGCCGTAGTGGTAGACGGCGTCGTAGCCGCCGAAGAGGATCCGCCCGTCGCCGGTGAGCCGGTAGTAGTGGAACTGGTTGCCGGTGTCGGCGAGCCCCTGCCGGTTGCGCCAGCCGATCGATTCGCGTTGCGCGGCGGTCAACGGCTCGGTCGTCAGCGCGTAGTCGTAGACCGGCACCAGCCAGGCCCGCAGCCGGCGCAGCAGCGGCGGGAACGCGTTGGTGGCGAGGACGACCCGCCGCGCACGCACCGAGCCGGGGGCGCCGTGGCCGCCCGGCCCCGGCTCGTCGGCCCCGGGGGCGCCGGACGGTCCGCCACGGGTGGTGGCGCGCAGCGCGGCCCCGTCGCGGCGCAGCCCGGTGACCCGGGTGTGCTCGTGGATCCGCACGCCGAAGTCGAGGCAGGCGCGGCGCAGGCCCCAGGCCAGCTTCGCCGGGTCCAGCATCGCCACCCGGTCGCGGTCCCACAGCCCGCCGAGGTACGTCGGCGAGTCCACCTCGGCGCGTACCTCGTCGCGGTCGAGCAGCCGCACGTCGTGGCCGAACCGGCGGGCCAGGTCGACGTCGGCGGCCAGCCCGTCGAGCTGGTGGGGCTCGACCGCCACGGACAGCTCGCCGGTGCGCTCGAACTCGCAGTCGATGCCGTACGCGGCCACGGTGTCGGCGATGGCGTCCAGGTTGTCCCGGCCGAGCCGGTCCAGCACGTCGATCTCGTCGGGGAAGCGTTCGGCGCCGTTGGCCAGGCCGTGGGTCAGCGAGGCGGCGCAGAACCCGCCGTTGCGCCCGGACGCCGCCCAGCCGCAGGTGCCCGCCTCCACCAGCAGCACGTCCCGGCCGGGGTCGTCCTGCTTGGCGAGCAGCGCCGTCCAGAGGCCGCTGTAGCCGCCGCCGACGACCAGCAGGTCGGTGTCGGTGCCGCCGTGCAGCGGCGACAGCGGGTCGGGGCGTTCCGGGCGGTCCAGCCAGTACGGCACGGGCGCCGCGTCGGCGAGCGCCCGGCCGATGGGCGGGGCCGTCATGGCAGCCGCTTCGCCCGCCGGCCGCGCAGGGTGCTGGCGAGCACCAGCAGCAGCGCGACCACGAACATCGCCGTGCCGATGACGTTGACCTGCGGCGGGATGCCCCGCTGGGCGGCGCCCCAGACGTACATCGGGAACGTGACGGTGGTGCCGGCGTTGAAGTTCGTGACGATGAAGTCGTCGAACGACAGCGAGAACGCCAGCAGCGCGGCGGCCACGATGCCGGGCAGCACCAGCGGCAGGGTGACCAGCCGGAAGGTCTGCCACTCGCTGGCGTAGAGGTCCATCGCGGCCTCCTCCAGTCGGGAGTCCATCCCGGCCAGCCGCGCCTTGACGGTGACCACCACGAACGACACGCAGAACATGACGTGCGCGATGACGATGGTCCAGAAGCCCTGCGGCACCCCGGCGGAGACGAAGAGAGCGAGCAGCGAGGTGCCCATCACCAGCTCGGGGGTGGCCATCGGCAGGAAGATCAGCACGTTGATCCCGGACCGGCCGCGGAACCGGTGCCGCACCAGCGCGAACGCCATCAGGGTGCCGAGCACCGTGGCGACCACGGTGGCGATGAAGCCGATCTGGACGCTGCGCACCACCGCGTCACACATGTCGGAGGTGGCGCACGGGTTGCGCCAGTTGTCGAGGGTGAACTCGTTGAAGTCGTACGACAGGCGGCTGGACGGGCGGTTGAAGGACAGGGCGGCGACCACGGCGATCGGCAGGAAGAGGTAGCCGAGCACCAGCAGCGCCACGCCCATCACCCAGCGCTCGGCGAGCCAGCGACCGATGCGGTGTCCCACGGTCACAGCACCTCCTCCGTGCCGGCCCGGCGCAGGTAGACGAAGACGACCGCGAGGATCGCCGCCATCAGCAGGAAGGACAGCGCCGCGCCCTGCGGGTAGTCCAGCCGGACCAGGAACGCCGAGTCGATGACGTTGCCGATCATGTACTCGTTGGGGGTGCCGAGCAGTTCGGCGTTGATGTAGTCGCCGCTGGCCGGGATGAAGAACAGCAGCGTGCCGGCGACCAGGCCCGGCATGGACAGCGGCAGCGTGACCCGGCGGAACACCCGCAGCGGGCTGGCGTAGAGGTCGCTCGCCGCCTCCAGCAGCCGGTGGTCCAGCCGCTCCAGGCTCGCGTACAGCGGCAGCACCAGGAAGGGCAGGAAGTTGTACGTGAGGCCGAGCACCACCGCGACCGGGGTGGCGAGCAGCCGGCCGTCGGGGGCGAGCAGGTGCACGTCGCGCAGCAGCCCGACGACCCAGCCGTTGTCGGACAGGATCGTCTTCCAGGCCAGCGTGCGCACCAGGAAGCTGGTGAACATCGGCGCGACCACGCAGACCAGCAGCAGGTTCTTCCACCGGCCGGCCTTCTGCGCGATCGCGTACGCCAGCGGGTAGCCCATCAGCAGCGCCAGCACCAGCGCGATGCCGGCGTAGACGAAGGACCGGGTGAACTGCGGCCAGTACGCCGCGAGCGCGTCCGGGTAGTTGCCGACCGCCCAGGTCAGCGCGTACCCGGTGGCGAGCGAGCCGGCGGGGTCGTAGAGGCTGGCGGCGGCGAGCTGGAACAGCGGCACGGCGAAGAAGAGGAACAGCCACGCCGCGCCGGGCAGCAGGAGGAGGTACGGCAGGAACCGGTGCCGACCGGACCGGCGCGCCGGCGGGGGCGCCGCCGACCGCCCCGAACCGGGCATGTGCGCGAGGGCCGTCACGAGGACGCACCCACCGGCTCGTCCAGGACCGGCGTGGTCCGGTCGTGCTCGCCGGGCGCCCGGGGCAGCAGGAAGGCGTGCCGCGGGTCCCAGTGCGCCACCGCCTCGCTGCCCACCGCCAGCGGGCCGGTCACGCCGCTGTTGGCCACGAAGACCGACAGCTCGCTGCCCCAGCCGGTGCGCAGCAGGTACTGGGTGCTGACCCCGACGTAGGAGGCGTCGGTGACCAACCCGGTGACGTGCTGGTGCCCGGCGGGGACCTGGTCGACGGAGTCGACCAGGTGCAGCTTCTCCGGGCGTACGCCCAGGTGGACCGGCCCCCGGTCGACCCGGGCCCGGCCGGCGGGCACCGAGAAGCGGTTGCCGTGCGCCGAGACCGCCACCTCGCCGCCGCCCGGACCGGCGGCCTCGCCGGCGAGCAGGTTGGACTGGCCGAGGAAGTTCGCCACGAACGCGGTGGCCGGGAACTCGTAGATGTCGGCGGGTGCGCCGAGCTGCTCGATCTTCCCGGCGTTCATCACCGCGACCGTGTCGGCCATCGTCATGGCCTCCTCCTGGTCGTGGGTGACGTGCACGAACGTGATGCCGACCTCGGTCTGGATCCGCTTCAGCTCGATCTGCATCTGCCGGCGCAACTTCAGGTCGAGCGCGCCCAGCGGCTCGTCGAGCAGCAGCACCTGCGGGCGGTTGACCAGGGCGCGGGCCAGGGCGACCCGCTGCTGCTGCCCGCCGGAGAGCTGGGCGGGACGGCGGTGGCCGTAGTCGTCGAGCTGCACCAGCGCGAGCATGCCCCTGACCTGCTCGTCGACCGATCGGATGCCGCGCCGCCGCAGCCCGAAGGCCACGTTCTCGAAGACGTTCAGGTGCGGGAAGAGCGCGTAGCTCTGGAACACGGTGTTCACCGGCCGCTTGTACGGGCGCAGCCGGGCGATGTCCCGGTCGCCGAGCAGCACCTGCCCGCTGGTCGGTTCCTCCAGCCCGGCGATCATCCGCAGGGTGGTGGTCTTGCCGCAGCCGGACGCCCCGAGCAGGGCGAAGAACGAGCCCTGCGGGATGGTCAGGCTGAGGTCGTCCACGGCGGTGAAGATGCCGAACCGCTTGGTGAGGTTGGCCAGCCGCAGGTCGCCGGCCGGTGTCTCGCGCCCCACAGTCGCCGCGCCCATGCCGCTCACGCCCCGATGACCTGCTGGAACTTGTTCTCGTACTCGCGTTCCTGCTTCTCGTCCAGCGCCATGAAGACCTTGGACTTCGACAGCATGGTGTCGTCGGGGAAGATCAGCGGGTTGGCGGCCAGCTCGGGGTCGATCTTCTCCATCTCGGCCTTGGCGCCCTGGACCGGGCAGATGTAGTTCACGAACGCGGCGAGCTTCGCGGCGACCGCCGGGTCGTAGTAGTAGTTGATGATCTGCTCGGCGTTGCCCTTGTGGGTGGCCTTGTTCGGCACGAGGACGTTGTCCGACCAGAGCATCACGCCCGACTCGGGCACCACGAACTTGACCTTGTCGTCCTCGAAGCCGAGCTGGATGACGTCGCCGGACCAGCCGATGCACGCGGCGATGTCGCCCTTGGCGAGGTCCGGAGCGTAGTCGTTGCCGGTGAACCGGCGGATCTGGCCGGAGTCGACGGCCTTCTTGAGCTTGTTGAGCGCGTCGTCGAACTGCGGGCCGGTGAAGTTCGCCGGGTCGTGGCCGTTCGACTGGAGCAGCAGGCCCATGGTGTCGCGCATCTCGGACAGCGCCGTCACCTTGCCCTTGAGGTCGGGGCGGGTGAGCAGCTCGTCGACCGTCCGGATCTCCTTGGTCACCTTGCCGTTGTAGGCCAGCCCGGCCAGGCCGGACTGCCACGGGATGGCGAGCTGGTTCTCGGGGTCGAAGGACCGGTTGCGCAGCGACGGCAGCAGGTTGGCCTCGACGTTGGGCAGCTTCGACTTGTCGAGCTTCTGGACCCAGCCGAGGCGGATCATCCGCGCCGCCATCCAGTCGGTGAGGACCATGACGTCCCGGCCGGTGCCCTGACAGCCCGCGAGCTGGTTCTGCACCTTGCCGAAGAACTCGTTGTTGTCGTTGACGTCCTCGGTGTAGGCGACCTGGATGCCGCTCTGGGCGACGAACGCGTCGAGGGTCGGCCGCTTGGACTCGTCCTTCTCGTCCACGTCCATGTACTGCGGCCAGTTGGAGAAGGCCAGCTTCTTCTCGGTGGCGGACAGGTCCTCGCTGACGCAGCCGGCCTCCGTCTGGGTGGCGGCCTTGGTGCCGCAGCCGGCCAGCGAGCCGCCGGCGGCGAGCAGCGCGGCCGAGCCGAGGGTGCCGGTCAGGAGTCCACGCCGGGTGAGGGGCCGAAAGGGAGTACGCATGTGACGACTCCTAGGGGTCATCGTCGGCGGCGGGAACGGGGGTGGCGCGCCGGCGGGAGGGTCAGGTGCGGTGGACGACTGATCCTGACATGAGGTGACCTTCCTTACAAGGGATTCCGTTGCCGGAATAGCTCTGCACGACGAAATACGCCAGACTGCCCGGGGGCACTAGGCTCAGCCCGGGCACGGACATGGGGAGCGGTCGATGACGAACCGGCAGCACGACAACGGCAACGGCGGACGCAGGGTCACCGTCCGCGAGGGGGCCAGCCACGCACTGCTCGACGACGTGGCGAAGCAGATCATCGAGCAGCTCCAGGAGGACGGCCGCCGACCGTACGCGACCATCGGCAAGGCGGTCGGGCTGTCGGAGGCGGCGGTGCGCCAGCGGGTGCAGCGGCTGCTCGACGCCGGGGTGATGCAGATCGTCGCGGTGACCGACCCGCTCCAGCTCGGCTTCCCCCGCCAGGCCATGATCGGCCTGCGTACGAACGGCGACCTGGAGGCCGTGGCCGACCGCCTCGCCGAACTGGACGAGGTCGACTACGTGGTGATCACGGCGGGCTCGTTCGACCTGCTGACCGAGGTGGTCTGCCGCAACGACGACCACCTGCTGGAGATCCTCCAGCGGCTGCGGTCGGTCGAGGGCGTGCTCTCCACCGAGGCGTTCGTCTATCTCAAGCTGCGCAAGCAGACGTACACCTGGGGCACCGCCTGATCAAGCCGCTCGCCGCCGACCAGCTTCAGGCGCCGGTCGGCCTCAGCCGGCGCCCCCGCCGCGCCCGACCGACGCGACGAACGCCCGCCAGGAGTCGGGCGCGAAGCTGAGGGTGCCGCCGGCACGGTCCTTGCTGTCCCGCACCAGCACTCGCCCGGGCAGGTTGTCGGCCACCTCGACACAGTCGCCGCCGTTGTTGGTGCTGCGGCTGGCGGTGCGCCAGCGGGCGTCGGCCATCTCAGCCCTGCCGCAACTGACCGACGAAGCTGCGCCACGCCCCGGGTGAGAAGGCGAGGACGCCACCCGCACGGTCCTTGCTGTCCCGGACCAGCACCCGGCCGGGCAGGTTGTCGGCCACCTCGACACAGTTGCCGCCGTTGTTGGTGCTGCGGGTGGCGGTGCGCCAGCGGGCGTGGGTCAGGTCCATGTCTTCGCCGCCTCTCGGAGCAGGTCGATCGACCGACGGCGGGGGAACGCCTCACCGGTGACGCTCTCCCACCTGGCGCCCAGGCTAGCAACGTCCGCGCTCTCGGTCACGACCTGACCACGCAACTGATTGTCCAGATAGGCCACTTCGACCCCGTCCGGCTGCCGAACGAGGACGAAGGAGCCTGACAGCCCGGTGTGCCACGGGCCGTCAGCGGGGATGACCCGCACCTGCACGTGCGGCAACTGGGCGACCTCCACCAGGTGGTCGAGCTGCCCGCGCATCACCGCCCGGTCGCCGACCATCCGACGCACCACGACCTCGTCGATCACGACGACCAGTTGGGGCGGGCAGTCGCGGCAGAGCACCGACTGCCGGGCGAGCCGGCTGGCGACCACCTCCTCCACCTCGGCCGGCGGCAGCAGCCCTCCGACCCGGAGCATCGCCCGCGCGTAGCCCTCCGTCTGGAGCAGGCCCGGAACAGCCAGCGGCTCGTAGGTGCGGATCGAGGTGGCGTCCTGTTCCAGCTCGGCCCAGGGGCGGAACCAGGGCAGGTCGCGGCGGCGGAACGGCTCGGGCCACAGTTCGGCGGCGTCGCGCTCGAGCACCTCCGCAACCGCGAGCCGGGTCCTGGGGTGCGGGATCCGGCCCGACGTGAGCCACCGCCCCGCCGTCTTCGGGTCGACGCGGACCTTCTCCGCCAGCGACTCGACGGTCTCCCCCTTGGCGGCCATCGCCACCCGCAGTGCCTCGTTGGCCATCGGACCCTCCCTCCACGCGGGTTCACGCTCCGGCGCACGATAGCCACGCTCAGTGCCGGCGTCCGCCGCCTACCGGCGTGTCGCGGTGGGATGTGTTCCGCCCACCTCAGGTGCGCCACGAGCGCGGCCGAAGTGCCCCGAAGGTGTCCCGAACGCGACGCCCTCGACGCGACCTCACCGCGATCCCCCCCGACGCGGCCACACCGACGGGGCAGCTCGACGCGGCCATACCGACGGGCAGCTCGACACGGTCTCACCGACGGGGCAGCTCGACAGCGTCCGTCCAACGCGATCCCACCGACCGCTCACCTCACAACCCTCGCGATACGGATTCCGTCGTTCACGCTGCGGCCACTCGCTGATTCCGTTGCCATATCGACCACACACCACCGATCCCACTTGCTTTTGGCCGCCGGACTGTGGGATAACCGTGGGCAGAGCGGCCGGTGTCACCCCTGACCGGCCCGAGACCCGATGGGGCTGACATGGCCGACGCCACCGACCACCTCTGGATGCACTTCACCCGGATGGCGAGCTACTCCGCCGGCGAGGTGCCGACCATCGTGCGCGGCGAGGGCGCGTACGTCTGGGATGCCCAGGGCCGCCGCTACCTGGACGGCCTCGCGGGGCTCTTCGTCGTCAACGCCGGCCACGGGCGCACCGAGCTGGCCGAGGCCGCCGCCAAGCAGGCGGGCGAGCTGGCCTACTTCCCGCTCTGGTCGTACGCCCACCCGAAGGCCGTCGAGCTGGCCGAGCGGATCGCCACGCTCACCCCCGGCGACCTGAACCGGGTCTTCTTCACCACCGGCGGCTCCGAGGCGGTCGAGGCGGCGTGGAAGCTCGCCCGCGCCTACTTCAAGCGCACCGGCAGGCCGAACAAGCACAAGGTGGTCAGCCGCTACATCGCCTACCACGGCACCTCGATGGGCGCGCTGTCGATCACCGGCCTGCCCGGCATCAAGAGCGACTTCGAGCCGCTGGTGCCCGGCGGCATCAAGGTGCCGAACACCAACTTCTACCGCGCCCCCGAGCACGGCGACTCCCCCGAGGCGTTCGGCCGCTGGGCCGCCGAGGAGATCGGCCGGGCCATCGAGCGGGAGGGGCCGGACACGGTCGCCGCCGTGTTCCTGGAGCCGGTGCAGAACTCCGGCGGCTGCTTCCCGCCGCCGCCCGGCTACTTCGAGCGGGTCCGGGAGATCTGCGACGCGTACGACGTGCTGCTCGTCTCCGACGAGGTGATCTGTTCCTGGGGCCGGCTCGGCGAATACTTCGGCGCCGTCCGGTACGGCTACCAGCCCGACATCATCACCACCGCCAAGGGCATCACCTCCGGCTACGCCCCGCTCGGCGCGATGATCGCCAGCGACCGGCTGATGGAGCCGTTCCTGACCGAGACCGGCATGTTCGCCCACGGCGTGACCTTCGGCGGCCACCCCGTCTCCTGCGCGGTGGCCCTGGCCAACCTGGAGGTCTTCGCCCGCGAGGACCTGGTCGGCCACGTCCGGGCCAACGAGGCGGCCTTCCGCGCCACCCTGGAGAAGCTGCACGACCTGCCGATCGTCGGCGACGTGCGCGGCGACGGCTATTTCTACGGCATCGAGCTGGTCAAGGACAAGACCACCCGGGCGACCTTCGACGAGGCCGAGTCCGAGCGGCTGCTGCGCGGTTTCCTCTCCACCGCGCTGTTCTCCGCCGGGCTCTACTGCCGCGCCGACGACCGGGGCGACCCCGTCGTGCAGCTCGCGCCTCCGCTGATCGCCGAGCAGCAGCAGTTCGACGAGATCGAGCAGATCCTGCGCGCCGTGCTCACCGAGGCGTGGGCGCGCCTCTAACCCTCGTCCACCCGGCCGGGCCGGCCGCGCGCCCCGCGGCGCGTGGTCGACCCGGCCGTTTCCGCACCCGGAGCGGCCGATGCGCTACCAGGACCTGTCGTACTGGCTGTCCACCGTGGACGAGCCGCTGACCCCGCGCCCGCCGCTGACCGGCGACGCCGACGCGGACGTGGTGATCGTCGGGGCCGGCTACACCGGGCTCTGGACGGCGTACTACCTCGCCGTCGCCGACCCGACGCTGCGGATCACCGTGCTGGAGGCAGAGGTCGCCGGCTACGGCGCGTCCGGCCGCAACGGGGGCTGGTGCTCGGCGCTGTTCCCCACCTCGCTGCCCGCGCTGGCCCGCCGGCACGGGCGGGACGCCGCGATCGCCATGCAGCGCGCCATGCACGCCACCGTCGCCGAGGTCGGCCGGGTCGTCGCGGCCGAGGGCATCGACTGCGACTGGGCGTACGGCGGGACGGTGGTGCTCGCCCGCACCACCCCCCAGCTCGACCGGGCGCGCGCGGCCGTCGCCGAGGCACGGGCGTACGGGCTCGGGCCGGAGGACCTGGCGCTGCTCGACGCCGACGAGGCCACCGCCCGCTGCGCCGCCGAGGGGGTACGCGGCGGCACGTACACCCCGCACTGCGCGGCGGTGCACCCGGCCCGGTTGGTGCGCGGGCTGGCCCGGGCGGTGGAGCGCCGAGGGGTGACGATCCACGAGGGCACGCGGGTGACCCGGATCCGGCCCGGTGCGGCGGTGACCCCGGCCGGCACGGTGCGCGCGCCGGTGGTGGTGCGGGCCACCGAGGGCTACACGCCCGGCCTGCCGGGGCAGCGCCGCACCGTCGCGCCGGTCTACTCGCTGATGGTCGCCACCGCGCCGCTGCCCGCCGCGACCTGGGCGCGGATCGGCCTCGCCGAGCGGGAGACCTTCTCCGACCACCGGCACGTCATCGTCTACGGCCAGCGCACCGCCGACGGCCGGCTCGCCTTCGGCGGCCGGGGCGCGCCCTACCACTTCGGTTCCCGGATCTCCCCCGGCCATGACCGGGAGCCGGCGGTCTTCGCGGCACTGCGCCGTACGCTCGGCGAACTGTTCCCGGTGCTCGGCCCGGACGTGCCGGTGACCCACACCTGGGGCGGCCCGCTCGGGGTGGCCCGGGACTGGGCGGCCTCGGTCGGTTTCGACCGGGCCGACGGGCTGGCCTGGGCCGGCGGCTACGTCGGCGACGGCGTGGGCACCAGCAACCTCGCCGGTCGGACCCTGGCCGACCTGATCCGGGGCGAACGGACGGACCTGACCGCCCTGCCCTGGGTGAACCACCGCTCCCCGAAGTGGGAGCCGGAGCCGCTGCGCTGGCTGGCCGTGAACGCGGCCCTGCGGCTGATGGTCTCCGCCGACGCGGCGGAGAACCGCACGGACCGCCCCTCCCGCCGCGCCACCCTCCTCACCCGCCTCCTATCCCACTAACCCCACCCCCTGCCCCCGCCCAACCCCACCCTGAACCCGTTGATCATGAGGTTGTTGCCGCGACACGCCCCCGAAGCTCGTGCCAACAACTTCATGATCAACGCGCGGAGGCGGGGCCCGGGGGGGCCGGGAGGGGTTAGTGGGTGGGGGGGATGACGCGGAGGTGGCCGCGGCGGCCCGTCTGGGGGGCCGTGTTGAGGCTCTCGTCGCCCTCTGGTGGGCGGGGGGCCACCGGGCGGGCGGCCTCGCGGACGGCCTCGGCGAGCGCGACCAGGTCGTCGGTGGTGGGCGGCGGGGGCTCGAACTCGCCCTCGTGCCGGACCACGTCCCAACCGCGTGGCGCGGTCAGGCTGCGGGCGTGCGGCTCGCAGAGGTCGTAGGTGTGCGGCTCGGCGAAGGCGGCCAGCGGCCCCACCACGGCTGTCGACTCGTTGTAGACATAGGTCAGCGTGGCGACCGCTTGCCGGGGGCAGCCGTTACGGGAGCAGCGCCGTGGTGACCTCACGGCGGCAGGGTATCCCCATTACCGGGTCCAGCGCACTGCTTCGCGTTGCGACACGCCCGTCACGGTGATCACAATTCGGTCCGACGCGACCCGCGCCGCGCCACACCCGCCGCGCTGCCGCAGGCCAGGTCGGTACGGGAGCTAACCTGTCCCTCATGACGAGCCCGGAACACCGCCGCCCCGGTCCCGGCCGGCGCGCCCACCGTGACCGGCACGGGCGCGGCCTGCGCGGGCGGCTGGTGCCGGCGACGGTGCCGCTGGCGCGGACGAAGGCGGAGATCTTCGACGACCTCGTGCTGGACACCGTCGAGACCCTGGAACGGCGGTTCGCGAAGGAACTGGCCGGGGTCGAGTTCGCGGTGGAGGACGTCCCACCGGACCTGAACGTCTACGACTCCGACGTGCTGGAGGACGGCGAGGTGCCGCTCGCCCGGCTGCTGCCCGGCCGGCCGGGCCGGCAGGAGGTGCCCCCGCGGATCGTGCTCTACCGCCGGCCGCTGGAGTTCCGCGCCATGGACCGCGAGGATCTCGCGGATCTCGTGCACGACGTGATCATCGAGCAGGTGGCCAACCTGCTCGGGGTCGATCCGGACGAGCTGGCCTGAGCCGCCCCGCCGGATGCCGCCGCGAACGGCGACCGGTTGGACTGCGCCTGAGCCGGGCGGCCCCCACCGCCCCGGCCCGGCAACGCTCAGGCGGCCCGCCGCTTGAGCTTGCGCCGCTCCCGCTCCGAGAGCCCACCCCAGATCCCGAACCGCTCGTCGTGCCCGAGAGCGTATTCGAGGCATTCCGTCTTGACCTCGCAGCGCGAGCAGATCCGCTTCGCCTCGCGGGTCGAGCCGCCCTTCTCGGGGAAGAACGCCTCCGGATCGGTCTGCGAGCAGAGCGCCCGCTCCTGCCACTCCGGCGCGTTTCCGAGCAGGTCGGCCACCTCAAGCTGGCCGTCCATCAAATGCCTCCTTGTCGCGCACCGGCGTCATCGCCGCTGCAACCCCCCACGCGAAAGGCGCGCGTGTCCGTCCGGTCCCGATTTGTTGCGTACCGTGCGAACAACCCCATTCAAATTACACGCGTGTAATGCGTGCGCCGTCAAGCCGAACTTGATAATGGAGTCGCCCTCCCGACAACACTCCGGACGACCACCCGGCCGCCCGGCCTCGCAACCTGCCCTATCGATTCAGACCCCGGCCGAGTAACGCCCTCTCCGGCGAGTTGCCCGAGTTTTCTCCCGTGGCGCTTCCCCGCCGGCCCGACCGGACAGGCCGATGGAGACCCCCGAAAGACCACCCACCACATCGTTGATCTTGGTGGGGGACAAGGTTAACCCGAGTTCGCGTCGGCCGCCCGTCGAGCCGGAAACGACCGACGGCATCACTTCCACAATGTGGACGGAGCGCTGCTGCGGGCGGCGCCGGTCGGCTCGGTCGGAGACCGGAGGAAAGCTGGTCGGCCACGTGAACCCGGCGATCACGCCGGCGGCGACGCCGACCCGGCCGGCCGGCGGCCGATCGTCCCACCAGACGGTACGGACGCCGGCGGGCGGCTCCGGGCGTACGGCACTGTGGAACGCCCCGTTCCGCACCCGGCGCTCCCGGGCCGCCGAGTGCGTACGCGGCTCGTCGTCCCCGGCTCACCCTCGATCTCCCGGCCGTGCGGGTTTCGTCCCGGGTAGATGATCAGGGCGCCGATGTCGCCGCCGAGATCGAGGACGACGCCGGCGGGTCGGTGAACCCGGCGTACCCGCTTGGGGCAAGCCGGGGAGGAACGGCGTCGTCACGTCGGCGGCGCTCAGCCCCGGCGGCAGAGAAAGCCGTTCGGATTCGTGATCCCGGTGGTGAATTCGAACCGGTAGGTGACGTCGGGCCGCCCGTCACCGTCGTTGTCGATATGGATCTCGTATCGCACGTCGTCGCCGAACTCGAAGAAGCCAACCGTGCGAAATGGATCGAGGCTCGGCCGGCGCCCGGGAACCCGCGCCGGGCCGGCAACAGGGAAAGGCCCTACGGCCGAGGGCTGCCGTACGCGGTCGTGCGCTTGCGGGCCGGACGTCCGGCGGCCGCCGCGATGGCGATCAACTGCTCCTCGGTACGCGCCGAACCGTTGCCGGAACCGGCCATCCGGGAGATCGTCTCCTCCATCAGCGTGCCGCCGAGGTCGTTGCAGCCGCCCCGCAGCATCGCCGCCGTGCCCTCGTCGCCGAGCTTCACCCAGGAGCACTGGATGTTGTCGATCCGGCCGTGCAGCAGCAGCCGGGCCATCGCGTGCACCACCCGGTTCTCCCGCCAGGTCGGCCCGGGGCGGGCGATGCCGGCCAGGTAGATCGGCGCGTTGGTGTGCACGAACGGCAGCGCCACGAACTCGGTGAAGCCGCCGGTGCGGTCCTGCAACCCGGCCAGCACCCGGAAGTGCGCGAGCCACTGCGCGGGGTGGTCCACGTGGCCGTACATCATCGTGGAGCTGGACCGGATGCCCAGCTCGTGGGCCGTGCCGACCACCTCGACCCAGGCGGCGGCCGGCAACTTGCCCTTCGTGAGCACCCAGCGCACGTCGTCGTCGAGGATCTCGGCGGCGGTCCCCGGGATGGTGTCCAGCCCGGCGTCGCGCAGCCCCGTCAGCCACTCCCGCACGGACACGCCGGCCTTGGCGGCGGCGGTGACGATCTCCATCGGCGAGAACGCGTGCACGTGCATCCCCGGCACCCGCGCCTTGATCGCCCGGACCAGGTCGGCGTAGACGGTCACCGGCAGCTTCGGGTCGATGCCGCCCTGGAGGCAGACCTCGCTGGCACCGGCCGCCCACGCCTCCTCGGCCCGGTCGGCGACCTGCTCCACCGAGAGCCGGTACGCGTCGGCGTCCCGCTCCCGCTGGGCGAAGGCGCAGAACCGGCACCCGACGTAGCAGACGTTGCTGAAGTTGATGTTGCGGTTGACCACGTACGTCACGTCGTCGCCGACCGCCGCCCGGCGGGCGTCGTCGGCGAGCCGGCACAGCTCGTCGAGCGCCGGCCCGTCGGCGGCGAACAGCGCCAGCGCGGCGTCGGCGTGCCGCGGGTCGAGCAGCGCCGCCGGGTCGTCGGCGGCCAGCCGCAGCCCGGCCCGCAGGTCGCGGTCGGTCCCGCCCCCGCCCCCGGCGGTGACCTTGCCGGCCACCTCCGACCAGTCGCCGTAGACGTGGTCGAAGTCGCCGCGCCGGTCGCCGGTGCGCCCGGTGGTGTCGATGGTGGCGTGCAGGTCGGTCCGGCCGCCGTACGTCTCGTCGGGCTCCTGCCAGGGCCGGCCCACCGGCCGCGCCTCCTCGACGGCCAACCCGGTCGCCGGGTCGGCCAGCGCGCCGACGTGCGGCAGCAGGCGCGGGTCGAGCCACGGGTCGCCGGCCCGCACGTACTCGGGGTAGATCGTCAGCCGCTCGCGCAGGGTGAACCCGGCCTTCTCCGTCTGCCGGGCCAACTCGTCCAGGTGGGGCCAGGGACGCTCGGGGTTGACGTGGTCCGGGGTCAACGGGGAGACGCCGCCCCAGTCGTCGATGCCGGCCCGCAGCAGCAGGTCGTACTCGCCCTCGATGAGGTTCGGCGGGGCCTGGATGCGGGCCTTCGGCCCGAGCACCACCCGGGTCACCGCCACCGTGGCGGCCAGGTCGTGCAGCTCCGCGTCGGGCATCCCGCGCATCGCCGTGTCCGGCTTGGCGCGGAAGTTCTGCACGATCACCTCCTGGAGGTGGCCGTACTCCCGGTTGGCGCGCCGGATGGCGAAGATCGCGTCGACCCGCTCGGCGGGGGTCTCGCCGATGCCGATCAGGATGCCGGTGGTGAACGGCACCCCGACCCGGCCCGCGTCGTCGAGCACCCGGAGCCGGACCGCCGGCTCCTTGTCCGGCGAGCCGAAGTGCGGGCCGCCCGGCTCCGACCAGAGCCGGGTCGCCGTGGTCTCCAGCATCATCCCCATGCTGGGCGCGACGGGCTTCAGCCGCTGCAACTCCGACCAGGACAGCACGCCCGGGTTCAGGTGGGGCAGCAGCCCGGTCTCCTCCAGCACCGCCACCGCGCAGGCGCGCAGGTAGTCCAGGGTGGAGTCGTAGCCGCGCTCGTCCAGCCACTGCCGGGCCGCCGGCCAGCGCTCCTCCGGCCGGTCGCCGAGCGTGAACAGGGCCTCCTTGCAGCCCTGGGCCGCGCCCGCCCGCGCGATGGCGAGGACCTCGTCGCGGTCGAGGAACGCCGCCGGCAGGCGGTGCGGCACGGTGGCGAACGTGCAGTAGTGGCAGCGGTCCCGGCACAGCCGGGTGAGGGGGATGAAGACCTTCTTCGAGTACGTCACCACGCCCGGCCGCCCGGCCTCGCGCAGCCCGGCGTCGCGGACCGCGCCGGCGACGTCGAGCAGTTCGTCCAGCGCGTCGCCCCGGGCGCTCAGCAGCGCGGTGGCCTCGTCGACGTCGAGCGCCCGCCCGGTCGCCGCCCGGCGCAGCGCCCGCCGCACGCTCGCGTCACTCGGGCCGGGCTCGATGCGATCAACCATCCGCCCAGCCTAGGCGCTCGCCGGCCGCATCCCGCCCGCCCGGCCCACACCGTGAACATGGGCACTCACCCCTCGCCCCGCCCCGGGCCGGCCCCCGGACCGACCGCCCAGCCGGACGCCGGGCACCGGACGCCGGACGCCGGGGGCTGGGGGGCTGGGGGCCGGGGGCCGGGCGTCCGGGGAAAACGCGAGCGCCCCGCACGGGGTCGTGCGGGGCGCTCGGATGCGGTGGTGCCGCCCGGTCAGCGCGGGGCGTCGGGGGTGTCGCCCGGGTTGATGCGCTGGGTGTGCTCCGGCTCCCCGTCCGTGGGGCGCGGAATCGACTGGGTGGGCTCGACGGACTGGCGCGGGATCGCCTGGGTCGGTTCGGCCGAGGCCGGCGGCCCGAACGGCGGGGCGGTCGGCGACGGCCCGAACGGGGGCGCCGACTGCGGCGCGGTGGCGGCCGGCGGGCCCGGCTGCGGCGCCGGGTTGAACGGCGGGGTCGCCTGCGGGCCACCGAACGGCGCCGGCTGCTGGCCGTACGGGGCGCCGTACGGGCCGGGGGCCGGCCAGGCGCCCGGCTGACCGGGGATCTGCTGGCCAGGCTGACCCAGCTGGCCAGGCTGACCCGGGGCCGGGTAGCCGCCCTGCTGCTGCGGCCAACCGGGCTGCGGCTGGCCGTACACGCCGGGCTGGGCCTCCGGCTTCGGGACGTAGTACAGGGTGCGCCAGATCTTGAAGACGACGAACGCGGCGAGCGCGAGGAGCCCCAGCCAGGCCACCCGGGACAGCAGGCCGAGGAAGGCGTCGAGGACCTCGCCCTGGGACAGCAGTTCGAGCGTCCAGACCAGGAAGGTCAGCACGCCGAACAGCGCGCTGAACGCGTACTCACCGAGGGCGACCTGGGTGATCAGTTTCGCCTTCGGCGCCGGGGGGCGCACGTGCGTGGCGAGCAGCACGGCCAGCAGCGGCAGGGCCACCGTCTCGATGCCGACGAAGGCGGGGAAGGCGTTACCCGCTCGGCCCGCGAAGGGTACGTACTCGGCCGGCGTCAGCAACCGGATCAGGCCGACGAAGAGGAACACGGCGTTCGCACCGAGGAGCACGAGCGCGGCGAGTTCCCGCAGCGGCTTGGTCAGTTGGCTGGCCTGCGTCGCGTCGGTGGACGCGGGCTCGGCGGGGCTGGTCACGGGATCCCCCTCGGGGCGAAAGCGGACAGTTGCCGACGTGAGCCTAGTCTCCCGGGCCAGCGACGGATCCGAGGCGGCTCGTGCGCGAGGATGTTCGGCATGCGCATCGTGGTTCTGACGGGCGGCATCGGGGGCGCCCGCTTCCTGCTCGGCGTCCGGGCGTACGCCCGCGAGGTCGGCGCCGAGGTGACCGCCGTGGTCAACGTCGGCGACGACCTGTTCCTGCACGGGCTCAAGGTCTGCCCCGACCTCGACAGCGTCATGTACACGCTGGGCGGCGGCGCCGACCCCGAGCGGGGCTGGGGCCGCGTCGACGAGAGCTGGACGGTCAAGCAGGAACTGGCCGCGTACGGCGCCGAGCCGACCTGGTTCGGGCTCGGCGACCGGGACGTCGCCACCCACCTGGTGCGCACGACCATGCTCAACGCCGGCTACCCGCTCCACGCGGTCACCGAGGCGCTCGCCACCCGCTGGCAGCCCGGCGTACGCCTGCTGCCGGCGACCGACGACCGCCTGGAGACGCACGTGGTGGTGAGCGGGCCGGCGGTCGCGGGCGAGTCCGGCGCGGACGGGCCCGACGGCGGCCAACGGGCGATCCACTTCCAGGAGTGGTGGGTGCGCCACCGCGGAAACGTCCCCACCCACCGGTTCGTCTTCGTCGGCGCGGAGACGGCGAAGCCGGCGCCCGGCGTCGTGGCGGCGATCGCCGGGGCCGACGTGGTGCTGATCGCGCCGAGCAACCCCGTGGTGAGCGTCGCCCCGATCCTGGCCGTGCCCGGGCTGCGCGAGGCGGTCGCCGACGGCCCCGCCCCGGTGGTCGGCGTCTCACCGATCATCGGCGGCGCGCCGGTACGCGGCATGGCGGACCGCTGCCTAGAGGTGCTCGGGGTCGAGTGCAGCGCGGCCGGGGTGGGCCGCCTCTACGGCGGCCGGGCGGCCGGCGGGCTGCTCGACGGCTGGCTGGTCGCCGAGGAGGACGCCGGCGTCGTGGTGCCGGAGGTGACGGTGCGCGCGGTGCCGCTGCTGATGACCGACGAGACGGCGACGGCGGCCATGGTCCGCGCCGCGCTGGAGCTGACATGAGGCTGGAGATCCTGCCGGTGCCGGGCATCGGTCACGTGTCCGAGGGCGACGACCTGGCCGCCCTGATCGCGAACGCCGCGCCGTGGCTGCGCGACGGCGACGTGCTGGTGGTGACCAGCAAGATCGTCTCGAAGTCGGAGGGGCGGCTGGTGGACGTCCCGGCGGACGGGCCGGAGCGGCTCGCCGCGCGGGACGAGGTGCTGGCTGCCGAGACGGCGCGGGTGGTGGCGACCCGGGGCGCGACCCGGATCGTGCAGACCCACCACGGCTTCGTGATGGCCTCGGCCGGGATCGACGCCTCGAACGTCGACAAGACCCGGCTGGTGCTGCTCCCGGTGGACCCGGACGCCTCGGCCCGGGCGCTGCGCGCCGCCCTGCGCGACCGCCACCACGTCGACGTCGCGGTGATCATCACCGACACGATGGGCCGGCCCTGGCGCAACGGGCTCACCGACGTGGCGCTCGGCGTCGCCGGCATGGACGCGATCCGCGACCACCGGGGCGAGTTCGACCCGTACGGCAACGAACTCCAGCTCACCCAGATGGCGGTCGTGGACGAGCTGGCCGGCGCGGGCGAGCTGATCAAGGGCAAGTGCGACCAGGTGCCGGTCGCCGTGGTGCGCGGCTACCTCACCGCGCCCCGGCCGGACGACGGCGCCGGCGCGGCGACGCTGGTCCGGGACGCCGCGATGGACCTCTTCTCGCTGGGCACCGCCGAGGCGAAGGCGGCCGGGCTGGCCGCCGCCGCCAACCTGCCGGACGCCCCCAATCCGACCCCGCCCGACCGGGACGCGGTGCGGCGGGCGATCGCCGCGGTCGCCGGCGTGGTCGCGCCCGGCACGGAGTTCACCCTGGTCACCGACGAGGCCGTACGCGCCGGGATGGTCACCGCCGTGCCCGGCTGGCCGGCGGAGGCGACGGCGCTGGTGCTCGGCTCCCCGGCCGCCCCGGCCGGCCCGGCCGAGCTGGTCCGCTTCGGCGCCGACCTGCACCGCCTGCGCGCCGCCCTGGCGGCGGAGGGCGTCGCCTCGCTGCCGCTCCCCCCGCCCGCCGGCGCCCCCGCCGCCGCCTGCCTGGCCCTCTGACGGGCCTCCCGCCCCCGGTTTCCCGCCCCGCCCGCGCGGCGGGCGCAAGGTGGACGGGGCGGGGTGCGGGAGCGGGCTCGGCGCTCAGGAGTTGAGCATCGCCCGCCCCAGCGGGGTGAGGGTGTGCAGGACGGTGTTGCGGTCGCGGTGGCTGACCAGCAGGCCGGCATTGCGCAGCACGGTGGTGTGCTGGCTGGCGGCGGCCGGTGAGATGTTCAGCCGGCGGGCCACCTCCCCGGTGGTGCAGCCGTCGTCGCTGACCGCCAGCACGGCGGCCCGGGTGCGGCCGAGCAGCGCGGCCAGCGCCTCCCGTCCGGTGTCCGGCGTGCCCGGGCCGGCGCCCTCGGCGGGCGCCGGCAGCAGCCCGCCCAGCCGGTCCACCGGGTAGACCAGGACCGGGGGGAGCGCCGGGTCGAGCAGGGCCACCGGGGTGGGCGCGCAGAAGAACGAGGGCACCAGCAGCAGGCCGCGCCCGTCCAGGTGCAGCTCGCGGCTGTGCGGGTAGCCGCGGACCTGGAGCACCCCGGACTCCCAGTGCATGGCGGGCCGCAGGCTGGCCAGCAGCGCCTCCACCCCGCCGTCGAGCAGCGCCCGGGCCCGCCGGGACCGGTCGGCCTCCACGGCCGCCTGGATCCGGGCCCAGTACGGGTCGATCGCCAGGTCGCGGTACTGCGCCATCGCGCCGGTCAGGTCGCGCAGCGTGCCCGGCTCGCCCCGGGCCACCGCGGCGGCGCCGGCCGGCAGGGTGTGGCCGGTGGCGAGCAGCGACAGGTCGCGTTGCAGCAGCGACACCGGAGTGCTCCGGACCGCCTCCATGCCGGCCTCGAACCCGGACACGCTCTGGTAGGGGGTGAGGAAGTCGGGGAAGTAGCCGCGGGGCGGATTGAGCGACAGGAGGAGCCTCAGGCCGGGGGACCCGACGCCCTGGCGCAGTGCCCGGGTCACGCTGCGCCGCCAGCCCGCCAGCAGCGGGTCCCGGCCGCGGCCCGGCAGCAGGTGCAGACTGAGGACCAGTTCCCACACCGGGTCCGCAGCCGGAGCCACCCGGGTCCGGAGGATGTCCTCGGCGGAGAAATAGATCTTCAGCATGGAGTGCTCCCGTGTCGCCCGGCCGGGGGGATGCCGGGTGACCGTTGCAGCCTACCCGGGCGGCACTTATCTCCGTCTTTAAGCCTGAGCTGAAAAACCTCGACGTCCATGGTGGCGGTTGGGCATGCTTCCACTGCCCGCACACGGGGACGGGCGCGTCGGCGACGCGCTCGCGGACCGGGGCGCCCTGGGGGACGGGGAGGGCCGGGGGGCGGGCGGCACCACGAGGGTCTGCGGGGTCTGCTCCGCAGAGGTGCCGCCCGGCCGCCGGCCCGCCGTGGCTCCCCCGCGTCGGCCGGCGCCCGCCCGTTCAGCCCACCCAGAGCGCCACGCGGTGGTCCTCGTCGGTGACGTAGAAGCTGCGCCCGTCCAGCTCGGCCAGCCCCTCCACGTGGTGGAACGGCGCCAGGTCGGCCACCAGCTCGCCGGGGACCAGATGCCCGTCGCCGGGCGGCGGGAACCGGACGTGCCGGGAGGTGACGTCGCCGCCGGTCGGGTGTTCGTCGAGCAGCACCGAGCCCTTGCCGAGCGCGTCGATGGACCCGACGACCGCCGCGTAGCCGTCGTCGGTGGGGGCGATCGCCCGGAATCCGGCGAGCGCGCCGGGCGGGGTCACCCCGGTCAACACGTACGCGCCCACGGCCTCCGGCCAGGCCGGCACGGGGTCGAACATGCCCGGCACGCCGGTCAGCTCGACCAGGATCGGCTCGCCGTCGGCCGTGACCGGGAAGCGGAGTCCGATCAGGACGCTGCCGGCCGGCGTGAAGGCGGCAGCCTCGACGTTCAGCGGCAGGTCGTCGGGGACGAGTCGGCTGACCCAGCCCTTCGACCGGGCGGTGCCGCGCGCGACGGTCTCCCCGATGAACCGGGCCCGCACCCGCGCGCCCGGCGGCAGCGGGGTGAACGGCGCCTTGAGCAGCGCGTCGTTGACCGCCCGGTGCAGTCGGAACCGGTTGCGCACCACCTGCACCGGCAGCGTGCCGCCCGCCGCGTCGTCCTCCCGGAACCGGGCCACGAAGGCGCGTCGCGGGCGCAGCGGGCCGCCCTTCGAGCCGAAGTGCGAGCCGAAGACGTAGACCCAGCCGTCGTGGTGGGCCAGGGCCTCGCCGTCCTCCGTCCGGCCGTTCTCGGCCCCGGCGTCGGCGGTCACGTGTTGGGCGACCCACTCGCCGTCGTCGCGCTCCAGCAGCAGGGCCAGGCAGCGCTCCACCGGCCCCTCGTCGAGCACCGTCCAGAAGCCGCGCCGGGCGCCGTGCGCGCGCAGCAACGCCACGGAGCGCACCGGCAGCAGGTCGCTGGCCTCGTTGCCGGCCACGACGAATTCCAGCAGTCGCAGGGTCACCCGGCCAGGGTACGAAGCGCCGGCTCGTACAGTGTCGCCATGCCCGAATCCCCCACCGCCGCCGCCGACCCCCGGACGTCGCCGCCGACGGACGCCGAGGCGTACGCGGCGCTGCACGCCGACGCCGTCGCCACGCTGGAGCGCTGGGAGCCGACCGGCCCGGCCGCCGCCGAGGCCCGGGACCGCACCGTACGGCTGCTGGCCGCCGGGCCGGTGGCGATGAGCCGGGCGCACCGGGCCGGGCACGTCACGGCGAGCGCGCTGGTGCTCGACGCCACCGGCTCGCGGGTGCTGCTCTGCCTGCACGGCAAGTTCCGGAAGTGGGTGCAGCTCGGCGGGCACTGCGAGCCGGCCGACCGGACCCTCGCCGGCGCCGCCCTGCGCGAGGCCGGCGAGGAGTCCGGGATCGCGGGCCTGCGGATCGACCCGGTCCCGATCGACGTGGACATCCACCCGGTGAGCTGCCAGGGCGGCTCCCTGCACTACGACGTCCGGTTCGCCGTCCTCGCCCCGCCCGCCGCGACGGAACGGGTCAGCGACGAGTCCGAGGCGCTGGCCTGGTTCCCGCCGGATCACCTGCCGGAGCCGCTGGCCGGCGGGACGGCGAAACTGGTCGCCCCGGCCCTGGCGACGCTCAGACGAGCCCCTCTTCGCCCCGCTCCTTGAGCTCGTCGACGATCTTCTTGACGTCCTGCGCCCGGTCGCGCGGGCAGACCAGCAGCGCGTCCGGGGTGTCGACGACGATCAGGTCGTGCACTCCGACGGTGGCCACCAGCCGCCCGGAGTGCGGCACCACCACCAGCCCGGAGCTGTCCCGCAGCAGCACCCCCGGCTTGGCGTCGCCGCCGAGCACCACGTTGCCGTCCGGGTCGGCCGGCAGCACCTCGCCCAGCGTGTGGAAGTCGCCGACGTCGTTCCAGCCGAAGTCGCCCGGCACCGTGGCCACCCGCCCGGCGGTCGCCGCGCCCTCCATCACCGCGTAGTCGACGGAGATCTTCGGCAGCGTCGGCCAGACCGTGCCGAGCACGTCGTCCTGCCCCTCGGTGCCCCACGCCTCGGCGATCGCGACGATCCCGGCGTGCAGGGCGGGCTGCTGGCGGGCCAGCTCGGCGAGGAACACGTCGACCCGCCAGACGAACATGCTGGCGTTCCAGAGGTGCCGCCCGGAGCGCAGGTACGCCTCCGCCACCTCGGCGCTCGGCTTCTCCTTGAACTCGGCGACCGGGCGCAGCGGGCCGCCGCCGACCGGGTCGCCGGTCTGGAGGTAGCCGTAGCCGGTCTCGGCCCGCGTCGGGGTGATGCCCACCGTCATCAGCAGGCCCTGCTCGGCGCCGCGTACCGCCTCCCGGACGACCTCCCGCCACCGCTCCGGGTCGCCGATCAGGTGGTCGGCCGCGAAGGAGCCCATCACCGCCTCCGGGTCGCGCCGCGCGATGACGGCGGCGGCCAGGGCGATCGCCGCGCAGGAGTCCCGGGGCGACGGCTCGACCAGGATGTTCTCCTCCGGCAGCCCGGTGAGCTGGCGCGCCACCGCCGCGACGTGCGCGGTCCCGGTGACCACCAGTGTGCGCTCGGCGGTGGTCAGCGGGCCCAGCCGCTCGACCGTGGCCTGGAGCAGCGAGACGGCGGAACCGGTCAGCGGGTGGAGGAACTTGGGGTGGCCGGCACGGGACAGCGGCCACAACCTCGTGCCGCTGCCACCCGCCGGGATGACGGCGTAGAGCATCAGCACATCATGCCCGAACCGGGCCCGACCGGACGTCGGGTTGCCACCCCGCCGCTCCGGGGTCAGGCACGCGCCCGGCTCCAGGCGGCGATGTGCACCTCGGCGCTGGACTCCCAGGTGAACTCCTTGGCCCGGTCGAAACCGGCCTTGGCCAGGGACAACCGCCGCTGCTCGTCGTCGAGCAGCGCCGCCAGGTCGGCGGCGATCTGGTCGGGGGCCTCGCTGGTGTACGCCACCGCGTCGCCGCCCACCTCCGGCAGCGACAGCCGGGGCGTGGTGAGCACCGGCGCGGCGCACGCCATCGCCTCCAGGATCGGCAGGCCGAAACCCTCCCCGTAGGACGGGTAGGCGGCCACCAGCGCCCCGCCGAGGAAGCCGGGCAGGTCCGCGTAGCGCAGGTAACCCGGGCGCAGCAGCCGCAGGTGCGACGGCACCTCCGCCACCGCGCGGTCGATGTCGTCGTCGTGCCCCTGGCCGCCAGCGACCACCAGGGCCGGCGGGTCCTCCCGGTCGGCCACCGCCCGGGCCCAGCCACGGATCAGGTTGGGCACGTTCTTGCGCGGCTCCTTGGCCCCGAGGAAGGCGACGTAGCTGCTGTCCCCGAGCCCCAGCCGGGCGCGGACCCGGGCCTTCTCCTCCTCGCTGGGCGCGTGGAAGGCGGCGTGGTCGACCCCGTGGTAGGCGACGTCGATCCGGGTCGGGTCGGCGTCGAGCAGCCGGATCAGCTCGTCGCGGGTGGCCTTGCTCGGCACGATCACCCGGTCGGCGCGGCGCAGGGAGGTCTTGATGGCGCTGCGGAAGAACGTGCGCCGGGACTTGTCGTAGTGCTCCGGCTCGGTGAAGAACGTCGCGTCGTGCACGGTCACCGTGACCGGGCAGCCGGCGCGCAGCGGGCAGGTGTAGAAGGGCGAGTGCAGCACCTGCGCGCCCACCTGCTGGGCGAGCAGCGGCAGGCCGGTCTGCTCCCAGGCGAGCCGGGCGGGGCGGTGCGCGACGGCGGCCGGGGCGGGGATGATCTCCGCGCCGGGCAGCATCCGGGTGTAGCGCTCCAGGTCGGTGCGGAGGCTGACCACGGCCAGCTCCACCCCCGACCCGCACACCTTGCCGAGGGCGCCGAGCAGGCCGTCGACGTATCGACCGACACCGCCACGGTCGGCGGGGACACTCGTGGCGTCGATGAGCACGCGGGGCGGGCGACCGGCGGTCACGGGGCGACTCCTTGCACTGCGATCTGTGGGGAACAACACTCCGGGCAAGCCTACGCCGGAGCCCGGGTCGGACGCTGACTGCGACCCGACGGTACGCCGACTTGTCGTTGTCTTCGAGTACGGCCGGCGGGGGCGTATCGTTCGCGCCGATGGCCGACAACATTGCCCGGGTGTTCGCCGACGCGATCGCGCCCGACCCGACCCGACCGCTGCTGACCTGGTACGACGACGCCACCGGCGAGCGGACCGAACTCTCCGGCGCGACGCTGGCGAACTGGGTGGCCAAGACGGCCAACCTGCTCGTGGACGAGGTGGCCGTGGGCCCCGGCGACACGGCCGGGGTGCTGCTCCCGCCGCACTGGCAGACCGCGGCGGTGCTGCTCGGATGCTGGTCGGCCGGGCTGCGGGTGGCCGACACGCCGGGCGACGTGGAGGTGCTCTTCGCCGCCGTCGCGCGGCTCGCCGAGGCGGACACCTGGTCGGCCGGCGAGCGGTACGTCCTCGCCCTCGACCCGTTCGCCCTGCCGATGCGGCAGGTGCCGCCCGGCTTCGCCGACTACGTCCTGGAGGTGCGCGCGCACGGGGACCACTTCACCCCGTACGCCAGCGGCGGCGAGGATCTGGTGGAGCGCGCGCGGCGGCGCGCGGGCGAGCTGGGCATCGCCCGCGACGACCGCGTCCTGGTCGACACGGGGGCGCACCCCGACCCGGTCGACTGGCTGCTCGCCCCGCTGGCGGCCGGTGCCAGCTCGGTCCTCTGCGCCAACCTCGACCGGTCCCGCGTCGCCTCCCGCACGACCACGGAGAAGGTCACCCGCGCCCTTGCCTGACCCCGCCCCTGCCGGGGGCGCGGGCCCGGCAGGGTGGACGCGGTCGGGTCAGGCGGGGGTGGACTCCGGGTGGGTGGCGCGGCGCTGGGCGAGCGCGGCGAACGCCGACAGGGACTCCGGGTTGGCCAGGGCGCCCTTGGCCGCCGCCGAGTCGACCGGGGTGCCGGTGAGGATCTTCTTCACCGGCACCTCCAGCTTCTTCGCCGAGAGGGTGCGCGGCACGGCGCGGACCTGGTGGATCTCGTCCGGGACGTGCCGCGGCGACAGGGCGGTACGCAGCTCCCGGCAGATCTTCTTCCGCAGCGCGTCGTCCAGCTCCAGGCCCTCGGCGAGCACCACGAACAGCAGCAGCTCGCCGGCGCCGCCCTCGTCGTCCTCCAGGTGCACCACCACCGAGTCGACGACCTCGTCCAGCCCCTCGACGACCGAGTAGAACTCGGCGGTGCCCAGCCGCACGCCGCCCCGGTTGAGGGTGGCGTCGGAGCGGCCCGTGATCACGCAGCCGCCCCGGTCGTTGATCGTGATCCAGTCGCCGTGCCGCCAGACGCCCGGGTAGAGGTCGAAGTACGCCTCCCGGTAGCGGGCGCCGTCCGGGTCGTTCCAGAAGCCCACCGGCATGCTCGGCATCGGCTCGGTGATCACCAGCTCGCCCAGCTCGCCGATCACCGGGGTGCCGTCGGCCGAGCGGGCCTCCACCTTGGCGCCCAGCGCCCGACAGGTGATCTCCCCGGCGTGCACCGCCAGCAGCGGCACCCCGCCCACGAAGCCGGTGCAGACGTCCGTGCCGCCGGAGAGCGACTGGAGCTGGAGGTCGTCGCCGACGGTCTCGTACACCCAGGTGAAGCCCTCGGCGGGCAGCGGGGCGCCGGTCGAGCCGACCCCGCGCAGCGCGGTCAGGTCGGCGATCGCCCTCGGCACCAGCCCCGCCTTGCGGCAGGCCAGCAGGAACGGCGCGGACGTGCCGAAGTACGTGGTGCCGGTCTCCTCCGCCAGCCGCCACAGCGCGCCCAGGTCGGGGTGGCCCGGGTTGCCGTCGAACAGCACGATCGCCGCGCCCACCGCCGGCCCGGAGACCAGGAAGTTCCACATCATCCAACCGGTAGTGGTGAACCAGAAGAACCGGTCCGCCGGGCCCAGGTCGTGGTGCAGGGCCAGCATCTTCAGATGCTCCAGCAGGATGCCGCCGTGGCCGTGCACGATCGGCTTGGGCAGCCCGGTCGTGCCGGAGGAGTAGAGCACGTAGAGCGGGTGGTCGAAGGCGACCGGGGTGAAGGTCAGCGGCTCGTCGGTCTCGGCGGCCAGGTCGGACCAGGCGAGCGCGCCCTCGGGCGGCGGGCCGGCCGGGTCGAGGTAGGCGATGCCGACGGTGTGCGCCAGCGACGGCAGGGCGGCCCGGATCGCCGCCACCTCGCCGCGCCGGTCCACCGGCTTCTCGCCGTACCGGTAGCCGTCCACGGCGACGAGGACCTTCGGCTCGATCTGCTGCCAGCGGTCGGTGACGCTGCGGGTGCCGAACTCGGGCGCGCAGGAGGAGAAGATCGCGCCCAGGCTGCTGGTGGCCAGCAGCAGCACGTACGTCTCGGGGATGTTCGGCGCGTACGCGGCCACCCGGTCGCCGGCGGTGACGCCGAGCCGGCGCAGCCCGGCCGCCACCCGGCGGACCTGCTCGCGCAGCCCGGCGGCGGTGAGGGTGACCGGCGCCCGGGTCTGGCCGTGCGCGATCACCACCGGGTCGTCGTCGGCCCGGCCGGGCATCCGCAGCACGTTCTCGGCGTAGTTCAGGGTGGCGCCGGGGAACCAGCGGGCGCCGGGCATCCCCCGGTCGGTCAGCGTGGCGGTCGGCGGGGTGTGGGCGACCACCTCGAAGTGGTCCCAGACCGACCGCCAGAACGCCTCCAGGTCGGTGACCGACCAGCGCCACAGCTCGTCGTAGTCGGCGAAGTCCACGCCCCGGTGCTCACGCAGCCAGCGCAGGTAGTTCCCGATCCGGGACCGCTCGCGTACGTCCGCCGGCGGCGTCCACAGCACGTCACCCACTGCTCCACCCTCCCCCTGGCCCCGCACGACACTGTGAAATGGGCCGTGGCGCCATCTTGCCCTACCTCGAAGCGCCATTCTCCGCACCCGGCCCCCGTCGGCGCACGTGCGGAACCCACATGCCCCACCACCACCCTGTGTGGGAAGTGCCAGGAAGGACCCCTTCCGCACGCCTGCGGTGGCGGAAGGAGCCCTTCCCGACGTCTCAGCCGGCGCGGTGGGCCTGGATGGCGCGGCGGCGGGCGAGGCGGTGGGCCCGGCGGATCTCCGCCTCCCGGAACCGCCGTTCGTCCTCCTCGGTCTCGGGCAGCACCGGCCGGACCGCCCGGGGCGCGCCGCCGACGTCGACGCCCACGAAGACGAGGTACGCGGTGGCCACCCCGACCGGCTCGTCCTCGGCCGAGTCCCACCGCTCGGCCTCCACCCGGACGCCCACCTCCATCGAGGTCTGCCCGGTCCAGTTCACCTGGGCGTGCGCGTGCACCAGGTCGCCGACCCGGACCGCCTCGGCGAAGACGATCTCGTCGATGGCCGCGGTGACCGCCGTGCCGCCGCTGTGCCGGGCGGCCGCCGCCCCCGCCACGTCGTCGATGAACTTCATCAGCACCCCGCCGTGCACGGTGCCGTAGAGGTTGACGTCGACAGCGGTCATGATCCGGCTCAGGGTGACCCGGGAGTACGAGGTCGGCTTACCGGCCGGCGCGGTGGAGGGGTGCTCGGTCATGTCGGAAACGGTACGGTGCGCGGATGCGACATCTCTGGAGCTTCCTCGCCGGGCTGGTGGTGGCACCCGTCACGTGGGTGCTGGTCACCCTCGGGCAGGACGGGTCGGCGGGCACCGTCGACCGTTGGGTCGAGATCGGCACGTCCAACTCGGCCAATCTCATCGAGCCTGCCGTCTACCTCGCCGTCGGCGGGATCCTGCTCGGCCTGCTCGGCACGCTGCGCATCTCACCGCTCGGCCCACTGGTGGCCGGGCTGCTGCTCGCCGCCCCGTACGTGGGGATGTTCGCCGCGCCCTTCGAGGTGCGGGACCGAATCCCGGACGGCTGGAAGGTCTTCGGTGACCCCCTGCCGCTGCACGCGCCGGTGGAGAACGGCACCCTCTTCCTGATCGGCCTGCTGCTGATCATGGCGACGTTCAGCGGGCAGCGCTGGCGCCGGTGGCCGCGCCCGGCCGCCGAGGTGGCGCCGGAGCCCGCGACCGGCCCGGAACGGGACGACTTCACCCTGACCGACTGGCCCCCGGCCGGCTCGGCCGACCAGGACACCGCCCCGCTGACCCTGGGCTACCCGGACGACTCGACGCCGACCGAGCCGCTGCCCCGCCGCACCGGCGGCGAGTCGCCGTGGTCGGCGCCGCCGCGCACCGGCAACCGGCCGGAGGACACGACCGAGATCCGGTGACACGTCGGGCGGGCCGGGAGACCGGCCCGCCCGACGGCCGGTCAGTCCTTGAGGAGCTGGCGGGCCATCACGATGCGCTGCACCTGGTTGGTGCCCTCGTAGATCTGGGTGATCTTGGCGTCGCGCATCATCCGCTCGACCGGGTAGTCCCGGGTGTAGCCGTAGCCGCCGAGCAGCTGCACCGCGTCGGTGGTGATCTCCATGGCCGCGTCCGAGGCGAAGCACTTGGCCGCCGCGCCGAAGTAGGTCAGATCGGCGTCGCCGCGCTCCGACTTGCCGGCGGCGGCGTACGTCAACTGCCGGGCCGCCTCCAGCTTCATGCCCATGTCGGCGAGCATGAACTGGACGCCCTGGAACTCGGCGACCGCCTTGCCGAACTGCTTGCGCTCCTGCACGTACCCCTTGGCGTAGTCGAGCGCGCCCTGGGCGATGCCGAGGGCCTGCGCGGCGATGGTGACCCGGGTGTGGTCCAGGGTCCGCATCGCGGTGGCGAAACCGGTGCCCTCGGCGCCGATCATGCGGTCCGCCGGGATCCGGACGTTGTCCAGGTAGACCTCGCGGGTCGGCGAGCCCTTGATGCCGAGCTTCTTCTCCGGGGCGCCGAAGCTGACCCCGGCGTCGGACTTCTCCACCACGAACGCGGAGATGCCCCGGGACCGGGCCGTCGGGTCGGTCACCGCGAAGACCGTGTAGAACTCCGAGACCCCGGCGTTGGTGATCCAGCGCTTGACGCCGTTGAGCACCCAGTGATCGCCGTCACGCGCGGCGCGGGTGGTCATCGAGGCCGCGTCGCTGCCCGCCTCCGGCTCGGAGAGGCAGTACGAGAACATCGCGTCGCCCGACGCGACGCGGCTCAGGTAGCGGCGCTTGAGGTCCTCCGAGCCCGCCAGCAGCAGCGGCATGGTGCCCAGCTTGTTGACCGCGGGGATCAGCGAGGACGACGCGCAGGCCCGCGCCACCTCCTCGATCACAATGGCCGTGGCCAGGGCGTCCGCGCCCGCGCCGCCGTACTCGACGGGGATGTGCGGGGCGTGGAAGTCCGCGGCGCGCAACGCGTCGTAGGACGCCTTCGGGAACTCACCGGTCTCGTCCGCCTCGGCCGCATGCGGGGCCACCTTGGCCGCACAGACCTCACGGACCGCCTCCCGGATCGCCTCGTGCTCCTCCGGCAACCGGTAGACGTCGAACGACTGCTCTGCGGCCATGTCGGCCCCTCCCCTTCACCGCTATCATGCGCAGTCTGTAGCGTCTTGTGACCGTCGACGGCGCAGACTGAAGGATAGCGACCAACCCCAGGCGATGTTACCGCCGCGTAGGCTATGGCACGACGAGCGTCGACGCCGCCCGGCGATGATGGAAGTGACAGGCATAGAGTCCCTCCGGTGCCCGCCCAGGCGCCGCAGCAGAACGCGACGCGACGACGCGGCGCCAGCGCGAGCGGAGAAGACAGGCGTGACGATCCCGTACCCGAACACCCAGCCGATGCCCGCCATCGCCGCGGTGACGCCCCCCTCGGGCGCGCAGCGGCCACGGGTGACCTTCCTGGGCACCGGCTACCTCGGTGCGACGTACGCCATCTGCTACGCCGAGCTGGGCTACGAGGTCCTCGGCTTCGACGTCGACGCCGACAAGATCGCCATGCTGAACGCCGGCGAGGTGCCGATCCACGAGCCGGGCCTGGACGAGCTGCTCAAGCGCAACCTGGCGGCCGGGCGGCTGCGGTTCAGCACGGACATCGCCGAGGTCGCCGAATTCGGCGACGTGCACTTCATCTGCGTCGGCACGCCGCAGATCGCCGACGGCATGGGCGCCGACCTGTCGTACGTCGAGGCGTCGGTCACCAGCCTGGCCCAGCACCTGACCCGCAAGGCGCTGATCGTCGGCAAGTCCACCGTGCCGGTCGGCACCGCCGAGTGGGTCGAGCAGCTGGTGAGCAAGCACACCCCCGCCGACCTCGGCGTCGAGGTGGCGTGGAGCCCCGAGTTCCTCCAGGAGGGCTTCGCCGTCGACGACGTGCTGCGGCCCAACCGGATCGTGGTCGGCGTCAAGAGCGAGTGGGCCAACGGCATGCTCTACGCCGCCCACAAGGGCGTCTTCGACCTGGCCGCCACGGAGGACCGCGAGGTGCCCCTGGTGGTCACCGACTTCGCGACCGCCGAGCTGGTCAAGGTCGCCGCGAACGCCTTCCTCGCCACCAAGATCTCCTTCATCAACGCGATGGCCGAGGTCTGCGAGGCCGCCGGCGGCGACGTCACCCACCTCGCCCGGGCCATCGGCTTCGACCCCCGCATCGGCAACCGCTTCCTCCAGGCCGGGCTCGGCTTCGGCGGCGCCTGCCTGCCCAAGGACATCCGGGCCTTCCAGGCCCGCGCCCAGGAGCTCGGCGCCGGGGAGGCGCTGCGCTTCCTGCACGAGGTCGACCTGATCAACATGCGCCGCCGGACCCGGGTCGTCCAGCTCGCCGCCGAGCTGCTCGGCCGCCGGTCCGGGCCGGCCGGGCCGGACCTGTCCGGCACCCGGATCGCCGTGCTCGGCGCGACCTTCAAGCCCAACACCGACGACGTACGCGACGCCCCGGCGCTCGCCGTCGCGTCGCTGCTGCGCAAGGCCGGCGCCGACGTGCACGTCTACGACCCGCAGGGCATGGAGCGGGCCCGCGCGGTGGCCCCCGAGCTGGTCTACGAGCCCGGCATCAACGAGGCCGTGACCGGCGCCGACCTCGTCTGCGTGCTCACCGAGTGGGCCGACTTCCGCAACGCCGACCCCGTCGCCCTCGGCGAGCTGGCCGCCGGCCGCCGGGTGGTCGACGGGCGCAACTGCCTGGACTCGGCACTGTGGACGCAGGCCGGCTGGGAGTACCGCGGCATGGGCCGCCCCTGACCATCGACCGCTGAGACGGCCGGCCGTGGAGCACGCTCCGCGACCGGCCGTTCGCCGTCCGCGTGGACGATCTTTGCCCCGGACCCGCCGACAACTGTCGAAATCCGCGCCCGCATTCGGCATGCTGCCAAGGTGGGAGTCCACAGTGCGGGTGGAGGGGTGTCGTGGCGAGCTTTCAGTGCTCCTCGTGCGGCCAGGAGATCAAACCGGCCGTCAGCTGCCCGCACTGCGGCGCGCACCAGCCACAGTGGGTCGAGCACCTGGCGGAGATCGAGCGGTCCATCGCGGAGATGAAGGCCCGCGAGGCCGCCATCGCCAGCGAGCAGCGGCAGATCGCCGCCAAGATGCAGGCCGCGCTCTTCCAGCGGGACATCCTCGCGCACGCCGGTGAGGAACGTCTCAAGCAGGCCACCCGCCCCCGCCGGGTGCTGCGCCGCCGGCCCGGCCGCCGCCCGCCCACCGCCGCCACCGGCGCACCGCCCCGGGTGCCTCGGCAGGGCACCCCGGCCGGCCCGGAGGATCCGCCCCCGCCGCCGAGCGCCACCTGGCTCGACGCCGACGACCCGGAGCATCCGCCGGAGGCGTCCTCCCGCGAGGTGCAGAACATCCCCCTCGGGCTCGGCGCGCTGCTGCTCGGCGTCGCCGCGGTGGTCTTCGCCGCGGTGGCCACCAGCTCGATGGACGCACTGGCCCGGCTGGGCGTACTGCTGCTCGCGACCGTGCTGATGCTGCTCGCCCCGCCCGTGCTGGCACGGCGCGGGCTCACCTCGACCGCCGAGACCATCTCCGCCGTCGGCCTGCTGCTGGTGCCGCTCGCCGGCTACGCGCTGTGGGCGGTGGACCGGATCGGCAACGGCGGCGCCTCGGGTGCCGTCTTCGCCGGGGTGATCTTCGCTGTCACCGCCGGCGTCGCCTTCGGCTACGCGGGCTGGACGGGGCTGCGCGCGCCCCGGTTCGCCACCGTGCTGGCCGCCCAGCCGGTGCTGCCGCTGTTCGCGTACGACCGGGTCACCGGCCCCGGCGGCTGGGCGCTGGTGCTGACCGCGGTGGCCGTGCTCGACCTCTGGCTGGCCCGGTCACCGGTCACCGTGGAGCGGCCGGTACGCCGGGACCTGCCCGAGCCGCCGGCCGCCCCCGCCGCGTCGGCGGCACCGGCCACGCCCCGCCAACGTCGCGCCGAGGGCCGGCCGGAGGGGGCCCCGGAGGAGGCCGGCGAGGTGCTCGACGGTGACCCGCCGGAGCAGGCGACACCGACCCGGGCCGCCCGGGCGGTGCCGTGGCTGCGCGAGCTGACCTGGACGCTGCACGGGGTGGCGGTCGCCGTCGCCCTCGCGTACGCCGTCTCCGCCCTGCTGCGGGCGGCCACCGTGCCGGCCGCGACCGGAGCGGGGCTGGCGCTGTTGCTGGCCGCCGCCGTGGGCCTGGCCGGGACGCTGGTGCTGCGCCGGCCGCCGTTGCCCGACCTCGGCGCCGGGATCTTCACCCTGGCCGTGATCGGCGCGCTGAGCCGGATCGCCTCGGTGGCGCTACCCGGCCGGGCGCTGCTGCTGATCGCGGCGGTCATCACCGTCACCGGGATCGCCGTGCGGGCGGTGCCGGAGGCCGCCCGGCGCGGCCCGCAGCTCGCCTCGGCGGTGGCGCTCACGGTCAGCGGGGTGGTCGTCGCCGGCGGGGCCCTGCGCGCCGGGGTCGCCCCCGTCCGAGCCGCGCTGCCGGCCTGGGCGGCCGACCTCGACCGCTACCCGGCCGAGCTGGCCGCGGCGGTCGGCCCGGCCGCCTGGCAGCTCGCCGCGAGCGCCTTCCTGCTGACCGTGGCCGCGGTGCTGGCCCTGCCGCCGGAGATCCGCCGGGAGTTCGCGGTGGTCGGCGCGGCGCTGACCGCCCTCGCCGTACCGGCGTCGTTCGGTCTCGGGTGGGCGGTGGCGCCCTGGCCGATGGTGCTGACCGCGATCGGCATCGGGGTCGTCG
The DNA here is from genome assembly GCF_055587185.1 of Micromonospora sp. NPDC048040. Classification (NCBI taxonomy): domain Bacteria; kingdom Bacillati; phylum Actinomycetota; class Actinomycetes; order Micromonosporales; family Micromonosporaceae; genus Micromonospora; species Micromonospora sp. NPDC048040. The sequence goes on from NZ_JBVJGT010000002.1 coordinate 163,516, forward strand.
GGCTCTCCGCCCGGACCGGACGGGCGGCGGTGGCGCACGCGGCCGCCGCGGCCGGCGTCGGGCTGTTCGGGGCGGGCGCCGCCCTGGCCCGGCCGGCGCTGACGACCGCGACCCTGCTCGCGCTCTTCGCCGCCGGGGTGCTGGTCGCCGTGGCGCCCCGGATGCGGCTCGCCCCGGCCGCGGCCGACACCGTCTCGGCCTGGGCCGCCGGCGGCGCGGCGTTCGCGCTGCCGGGCGCGGTGGCCGCCTTCGTCGCCGCCACCGTGCCGACCGACCCGACACCCACCCCGGCGAGCCTGCGCGAGGCCACCGTCCCGGTGCTGGTGGCCAGCTTCCTGGCGGTCTGCGTCACCCTCGGCTACGCCGCCATCGTGCAGGTGTCCCAGCGACACGTCCCGGCGCCGCTGGCGGTGGGCACCGCCCTGGGCACGGTCGTGGTCACCGCCGCCGCGTTCGGGGCCCCCGGCGCCACCGCCGCCGACGCCTGGGTCGGCGGGCTGCTGCTCGTCGCCGCCGCGATGGTGGTGTTCGCCGGCCCCATCGACGCGGGCCGGCGCTCCGACCTCTCCCTGGACGGCTCCGACCTCGCCGCCGCGGCGGTGACCGCCGCCCTGATCGCCACCCTCGCCCGGATCGCGGCGGTGCTCGCCCCCGGCGGCCAGCTCGCCGTCGCCGCCGGGCTGGTGCTGGTGGTCGCGGTGGCCGCCCGCGCGATGCCCGAGGAGTGGCGGCGCGGGCCGATCCTCGGCCTCACCGTCGGCGGCGTGCTCATCGGCGTGCTGGCCGGCTGGAGCGCGCTGCGCGGCGGGCTGGGGGTGCTCGCCACCCCCGGCCCGATCTGGGCCGGCGACCTGACCGGCTGGCCGGCCGCGCCGACCGGCGGGTCGGCGTGGCAGGCGCCGGTCGCGCTGGCCCTGCTCGGCGTCGCCGCCGCGGTCCTGCTGCCGCCACCGTGGAAGTACGACGTGTCGGGGGCGGCGGCCGTGCTCGCCACGATCGGCGCACCGGCCGCGTTCGACCTGCCGTGGTGGTCGCCGGTCCTGGTCGGCGGCATGGTCGCCACGGTCTTCGGGATGGCCGCCGTGGCGGCGACCGACCCGCGCGCCGGGCTGTCCCGGGCGGTCGTGGCGGGCGTGGTGGCCCTGCACGCCGCCGGGGCCGGCCTGGTCCGGCCGTGGACCACCGCGCTGGCGCTGGGCAGCATCGCGCTGATCGGCGTGGTGGTGGCGGCGCTGGCCCGGACGCTGGCCGTGCCGCTGGTCGACGACATCGAGGCCGAGGGGATGCCGCCGCACCTGGCGCAGATCGGAGGCGCCGCCGCCGGCGCCGCCCTGCTCGCGTCCCCGGGCGCGGTCGCGGCGCTGGCGGCCGAGTTCGGCCACTCGCCGGAGGTGGTGCTCACCGCCGCGCTGGCCGCGTCCAGCCTGGGCCTGGCGGCGATGGCCGCCGCCCGGCGACGGGTTCCGCAGTACCTGCCCTGGGCGAGCGCGACGGTGGCCGGCGGCGCCACCGTGACCGCGCTGGCCGCCGTCCCCGCCGGGCTGCCCGTCGGGGTCTACGCCGCCGCCGCGGCCCTGCTCGGGGTGCTCGCCGAGCTGGCCCGCGGCGCGACCGAACCGCCGGCCGGCTCGGCCCAGCCGGTACGGCGCTGGTCGGTGCTGCTCGACGGGGCGCTGCGGCGGCTGCCGGACGACGGCACGCGGCGCTGGCGGGTCAGCCCGGCCGCCGGCGCGCTCGCCGTCGCCGCGCTGCCCACCGTCCTGGCGCTGGTGTCGATCGCGCCGTCCCTGGTCGTCGCCCTGGTGGAGCCGCACCGCAGCCTCGCCCGGGTCTGGCAGGGGCCACCGCCGGAGCTGCTCACCCCGCCGCCCGGCGCGGTCGACCCGACCCACGTGCTGACCGCGCTGCTGCTCACCGCGACCGCCGCGCTGGCCGCCACCGGGTTCAGCGGCGGCCGGCGCTCCCGGGCGGTGCCCGTGGTGCTGCCCGGCGCAGCCGTGACCCTGCTGATCACCCCGGTGGCGCTGGGCAACGGCTGGCCGGCGAGCACCCTCGCGGCGCTGGCCGTGTTCACCATCTCGATGCTGGGCCTGGCGCTGACCCCGCCCCCGCCGCTGGTCGAGCCGGCCCGTTCCCTGCGGCTGACCCGGGTGCTGGTCTTCGCCATCGGGCTGGCCGCCGGGGGCGCGGGGCTGGCCGGCAGCCTCGCCACCCGAGAGCTGACGCTCTTCACGCTCGGCGGCGCGGTCGGCGTCGGCACCGTGGCGGCGCTGTTCGGCACCACCCAGCGGGCACGCATCCTCGGCTGGCTCTTCGCCTCGCTGATGGCGCAGCTGTTCGTGCTCACCGCCGGGCTGGTGGCCGGGCTCGCGGCGGTCTGGTCCGCCTTCGGCGTGCTGGCGGTCGGCGCGGCCCTACAGGTGTTCGCCGCGACCCTGCCCCGGCTCCGCCGTCCCGAGGCCCAGCGCGAGGCGGCCACCGTGGAGTGGAGCGGGCACGCCGCCGCCCTGATCGCCCTGGCCCTGGCCTTCGACTCGCCCCGGCACATCGCGGCGCTGCTGGCCGCCTGGGGCGCGGTCCTCGGCGTCGCGGCCACCCGGCCGGGCCGCCGGCCGGTGGAGCGGCGCATCCTGTTCTGGGCGGTGGTGGTCTGCGAGATCGCCGCCTGGTGGATCCTGATGCGGGTGGCCGACGTGGCGCTGCCGGAGGCGTACACGCTGCCCTTCGCGGCGCTCGCCCTGCTCGTCGGGGTGCTGGAGCTGCGGCACCGGCCCGACCTGAGCAGCTGGGTCGCGTACGGGCCGGCGCTGGTCACCGCGTTCGTGCCGACCCTGGCGATCGTGCTGGCCACCGACTCCAGCACGCTGCGCCAGGTGCTGCTGCTGCTCGGCGCGGTCGCGGTGCTCGTCTTCGGCTCGACGAGCCAGCAGCAGGCGCCGGTGATCGTCGGTGCCGCCGTCACCGCGATCGCGGCGGTGCACGCGCTGTTCAGCCTCGGGCCGTGGCTGGCGCTGATCCCGGTCGGGCTCCTGCTGCTGGTGCTCGGCGCGAGCAACGAGCGCCGCCGCCGAGCCCAGGAGCGCCTGCAGACCGCCCTGCGCGGCATGAGATGAGGCATCCGGGCACTCCCGGGCCCGGGCGGGGGTTGACTACGCTCCGGCCATGCGGATCATCGAAGGCGCCGGGGCGTGGACCCGGCCCGTGGGGGCGGCCAACGACTGGGTGGAGCACCTGCGCGTGCCGGACCTGTCGGTGGGGACGTACTGCATTCCGGCCGGTGGGCTCGACGATCAGAGCCCGCACACCGAGGACGAGATCTACGTGGTGACCTCGGGGCGGGCCAGGATCGTGACCCCGGACGCCACCGCCGAGGTCGGCCCCGGCTCGGTGATCTTCGTGCCCGCGGGCGAGGAGCACCGGTTCGAGGACGTGACCGAGGACCTGGCACTGCTGGTGGTGTTCGGCCCGGCGTACGGGTCGCGCACGCCCGGCCGGAGGGACGCCTAGGTCGGGGCCGGGCGCGCAGGTCAGGCGAGCGAGGCGCGCAGCGCGGCCTCCTTCTCGGCCACCAACTGCTCCAGGTCCGCCTGGTAGGCCGCCATCCGGTCGAGCAGGGCGGGATCGCCGGCCGCCAGGATCCGTACGGCCAACAGCCCGGCGTTGCGGGCGTTGCCGATCGACACGGTGGCGACCGGGATGCCGGCCGGCATCTGCACGATGGAGAGCAGCGAGTCCATGCCGTCGAGGTGCTTGAGCGGCACCGGCACGCCGATCACCGGCAGCGGCGTCACCGAGGCGACCATGCCGGGCAGGTGCGCGGCGCCACCGGCCCCGGCGATGATGACCTTCAGGCCCCGGTCGACGGCGGCGCGGCCGTACTCGATCATCTTGGTCGGCGTACGGTGCGCGGAGACCACGCCGACCTCGTACGACACCTCGAACTCGTCCAGCACCTCGGCGGCGGCCTTCATGGTCGGCCAGTCCGAGTCGCTGCCCATGATCAGCCCGACGGCGCCGACAGCGGCGTCCGCACGTTCACCGGTCCCGCTCACTGGTGTCCCTCCCGCAGCCAGCGGGCGGCCCGCGCGGCCCGCGTCCGTACGTCGTCCAGGTCGTCGCCGAGCACCGTGACGTGCCCGATCTTGCGGCCGGGTCGCACCTGCTTGCCGTAGAGGTGCACCTTGGCGCCCGGCTCCGCCGCGAAGAGGTGGTGCAACCGCTCGTCGATCGACATCCCGCCCGGCTCGCCGCCGAGCACGTTCGCCATCACCACGGCGGGTGCGGTCAGCGAGGCGTCCCCCATCGGGTAGTCGAGCACCGCCCGCAGGTGCTGCTCGAACTGCGACGTGCGCGCGCCCTCGATGGTCCAGTGCCCGGAGTTGTGCGGCCGCATCGCCAGCTCGTTCACCACGATCCGGCTGCCGGCGGGCGCGGCCGGGTCGGCGACCTCGAACAGCTCCACCGCGAGCAGGCCGACCACGCCGAGCGCGGTGGCCAGATCGATGGCGAGCTGCTGGGCGGCGACCGCCAGCTCCTCCGGCAGGCCCGGCGCGGGGGCGAGCACCTCGACGCAGATGCCGTCCCGCTGCACCGTCTCGACCACCGGATACGCGGCGACCTGCCCGAACGGCGAGCGGGCCACCTGCACGGCGAGTTCCCGGCGCAGCGGCACCCGCTCCTCGACGATCAGCCGGGTGCCGCCGGCGAGCAGCGTCGCGGCCAGCTCGGTGGCCTGCGCCGCGTCGCCGACCAGCCACACGCCCCGGCCGTCGTACCCGCCGCGGGCCGCCTTGAGCACGACCGGCCAGCCGGTCTCGTCGCCGAAGGCCACCAGGTCGGCGGGCTCGGCGACCGGTCGCCACGCCGGGTTCGGCGCGCCCAGCTCGCCGAGCCGCTCCCGCATCACCCGCTTGTCCTGCGCGTGCAGCAGCGCGTCGGCCGGCGGGAAGAGCTTCACGCCCTCGCCGGCCAGCGCCCGGATGTGCTCGGTGGGGACGTGCTCGTGGTCGAAGGTGACCACGTCGCAGCCCTTGGCGAAGGTGCGCAGCGCGGCGAGGTCGGTGTGGTCGCCGTACTGGACGTCGGCGGCGACCAGCGCGGCGCCGTCGTCGGGGGCCAGTGCGAGCACGCGCAGCGACTGGCCGAGGGCGATCGCGGCCTGGTGGGTCATCCGGGCCAGCTGGCCACCACCCACCATGCCGACAACAGGCAGACCGGTACGGGAATCCATAGCGGCGCCAGCCTAACCGGGCGACCCGTCCCCCGCCCCGCCGGATGGCCGATCGCACACCGCCGCGGCCGTGGGCCTCAGCGCCGGCCGAGCTGGCCGACCAGGTCCTCCACCGTCGTCACCGGGCGCTCACAGACGAAACCCCGGCAGGCGTACGCGGTGGGCCGCCCGTCGACCATCGGCCGGTCGGCGAGCAGCGGCACCCCGGCCTGTCCCGGGCGGCCCGCCACGATCACCGCGCCGGGCGGGGCGTGCCGGTGCGCCGCCGCCACCAACGGGTCGCCGGTCGGCTCGTCGGTGACCACCGCGATCTCGTACGGCCCGGAGAGCAGCGCCTCGCCGACGGTGGCCGCGTAGCCGGTGAACCGGGCGTGCCGGCCGACGATCGGCGCCACGGTCGACAGCGCGGCCTCGGCCGCCTCCCGGTAGCGGGTCTCACCGGTCAGGGCCGCGTACGCGACCAGCGCCGCGACGATCGCCGAGCGCCCGGACGGGGTGGCGTTGTCGGTGGGGTCGGCGGGGCGGGCGACCAGCCGCTCGGCGTCGTCGGCGGTGTCGTAGAACCCGCCGCCGGGGGCGGCGAACCGCTCCAGCGCGACGTCGAGCAGCCGACCGGCCAGCGTCAGCCAGCGACCCTCCCCGGTGAGCTGGTGCAGCGCGCAGAACGCCTCGGCCACGCAGCCGTGGTCCTCGAGCACGCCGGCCGGCTCGCCCACCACACCGGCCCGGGAGACCCGGCGCAGCCGCCCGTCCACGATGTGCCGCTCGGCGAGCACCTCGCCGATCCGGATCGCGGCGGTGGCGGTGACCGGGTCGCCGGTGAGCGCGGTGTGCTCGACCAGCGCGGTGACCGCGAGCCCGTTCCAGGAGGCGACCACCTTGTCGTCCCGGGCCGGCTGGGGCCGGGTGTCGCGGACCTCGCGCAGCCGGGCCCGGATCCGCTCCCACCGGGCGGCCACCTCCGGGGCGGCGTCGTCCACGTCCCGGGCCAGCCGCAGCACGCTCGTGCCGTGCTCGACGCCCCTCCTTCCGTCCGGAGCGCCGTCTTGCGGCGCGGAGGCGGAATGAGGGGCGAACGTGCCCTGCTCGGTGACCGCGAACAGGTCGGCGGCGAAGCGGCCGTCGTCCTCCCCCAGCGCCTCCACGAGCTGGGCCGGCGTCCAGGCGTAGGTGAGCCCCTCGACGCCCTCGGTGTCCGCGTCCAGCGCGGAGGCCAGGCCGCCCTCGGGCGTGCCCAGGTCGTCGATCATGAAGGCGGCGGTCTCCGCCGCGACCCGGGCGGCCAGCGGGTCGCCGGTCAGCCGCCAGAGCTGGGTGTACGTCCGCAGCAGCAGCGCGTTGTCGTAGAGCATCTTCTCGAAGTGCGGCACGGTCCAGTGCGCGTCGACCGAGTAGCGGGCGAAGCCGCCGGCGAGCTGGTCGTAGATGCCGCCCCGGGCCATCGCCTCGCAGGTGTGCCGGGCGACCTCCAGGCTCCGCGCCGAGCCGGTGCGCTGGTGGTGCCGGAGCAGGAAGAGCAGGTTCATGTGCGGCGGGAACTTCGGCGCGCCGCCGAAGCCGCCGTTCACCTCGTCGTACTCCCTGCCGAGCTGCTCGGCCGCGGCGTCGAGCAGCGCGGCGTCCAGCGGCGCGGTGGGGCCGCCGACGGCCTGGGCTCCGCCGATGGCCTCGACCACGGCGGCACCCTGCGTGATCACGGCGTCCCGCTGGTCCCGCCAGGCGGTGGCGACCGACTGGAGCAGCCGGACGAAGTTCGGCCGGGGGAAGTAGGTGCCGCAGAAGAACGGGGTGCCGTCCGGGGTGGCGAAGACGGTCATCGGCCAGCCGCCCTGCCCGGTCATCGCCTGGGTGGCGGTCATGTAGACGGCGTCGACGTCGGGGCGCTCCTCGCGGTCCACCTTGATCGAGACGAAGTCGTCGTTCATCAGGGCGCCGACCTGCTCGTCCTCGAACGACTCGTGGGCCATCACGTGGCACCAGTGGCAGGCGGCGTAGCCGACCGAGATGATCACCGGCACGTCCCGGCGCTTCGCCTCGGCGAACGCCTCGGCGCACCACGGCCACCAGTCGACCGGGTTGTCGGCATGCTGGAGGAGGTACGGGCTCGTGGCGTCAGCGAGTCGGTTCACCCGACGACCATAACGAGCCGGTGCCCCCGCCCGCCCGCGCTCCGCGCCCGCCCGCTGGTGCGGTGCGCCGGGCCGGGTCAGGAGGCGCCGTCGGCGCGCAGCGGGAAGACGTTCGGCCGGGCCTCGTCGAGCAGGGTGCCCAGCACCGCGCCGATCTTGTCGGCCGGCATCGGCTTGAAGAAGTGGTAACCCTGCGCGGCCGTGCAGCCCAGCTCGGCCAGGGCGGACCGCTGCTCGGCCGTCTCCACACCCTCGGCGACCACCCGCAGCCCCAGCTCGTGGGCCAGGCCGACGGTCGTCCGCACGATCGCCGCCGCCTCCGGCGAGTCGGCCATCCGGATCACGAAGGAACGGTCCACCTTCAGCTCGTCCACGGCGATCCGGGTGAGGAACGTCAGCGAGGAGAAGCCGGTGCCGAAGTCGTCCACCGCGAGCTGCACGCCCATCGACCGCAGCGTGGTGAGCACCTCGTCGATGACCTCCAGCTCGCTCATCACCACCGTCTCGGTGATCTCCAGGACCAGCCGGTCCGGCGGCACCTCGTGCCGCCGCAGCGCCTCGGCGATCTCGGCGGGCAGGCGGGGGTCGAGCAGGCTGCGCGCCGACAGGTTGACCGAGATCGGCACGTCGACCCCGTCCCGGGCCCAGCCGGCGGCGACGGCGAGCGCCTTGTCCAGCACGTAGCGGGTGAAGCTGCCGAGCTGCTCGCTGTTCTCCACCGGCCGGATGAAGTCGTGCGGGCCGAGCCAGCCCCGGCGCGGGTGCCGCCAGCGGATCAGCGCCTCCACCCCGGTCGGCGCGCCGGTGGCCAGGTCGACCGCGGGCTGCAACGCCAGCACCAGCTGGTCGTCGACCTTCAGCGCCTCGCGCAGCTCGGCCAGCAGGGCCAACTGGTCGGTGCTGGCGGCGTCCCTGGTGGCGTCGTACGCGGCGACGCTGCCGCCGCCCTCCTTGGCCTGGTACATCGCGATGTCGGCCCGGCGCAGCAGCTCGGTCAGGTCGGCGGTGCCGGCGTCGGCGACCACCACCCCGACGGAGGCCTCGACGGACATCCGGACTCCCGCCACCTCGGTCGGCGCAGCGAGCCGCTCGGCGATCTCGCGGGCCTGCCGCAGCGCGTACGCCATCGGGGCGGCGCGGTCGCCGAGCACCGGGACCGACGTCAGCAGCAGGGCGAACTCGTCGCCGCCGAGCCGCGCGAGCAGGTCCCCGGGGCGGGCGAGGGTGCCCAGCCGGTTGGCGGTCAAGCGCAGCAACTGGTCGCCGGCGGCGTGCCCGAGGGTGTCGTTGACCTCCTTGAACTGGTTGATGTCGAGCAGCAGCAGCGCCACCGGATGGTCGTGGGCGAGCTGCCGCAGCGCCTGGTCGCCCTTGCTGAGCATGGCCGACCGGTTCACCAGCCCGGTGAGCTGGTCGTGCACCGCCTCGTACGACGAGCGGGCGGTCACCAGACGCAGTTCCCGGTGGGTGGCGGCGTCGTGCAGGGCGGCGGCGAGGGCGTCGCCGAACGCTGCCACGGCGTCGCGCTCCCGGGCGCTGGGCGGGGCCGAGCGCGGGAAGCGGACCCGCAGCTCGCCCACCCGGGCAGCGCCCACGGTGAGGGCGCGGACCAGCTCGTGCTCCTCCGGTTCGGTCCGGCCCGGCGGCGCGACCTCCCGGTCGACCAGGTGACCGCCCGGGTCGCCCCGGTAGCGCCGCCACCGGCCGTCGCCCCGGGCGACGTCGACGTCGACGAGTTCGGCGTTGAACAGCGCCAGCGCCCCGGTCACCGCGGCGGTGGCGACCCCCCGCTCGTCGAGCTGGTTGAGCGCGGCGGTGGCCTCGGCGAAGGCCCGCCAGGCGCGGCGCTCCTGGTCGGCGCGGAGCCGGTGCCGGTAGGTCTGCTGGAGCAGCCAGAGCGGCGGCGGGAGCAGCAGCAGCCAGCGCGCGTCGAGTTCCAGCAGCGCCACCACGACCAGCCCGACGGCGACGTTGCCGACGAACATCAGCAGCTTGCCGCGGAGCGCGGCGAGCAGCGGTGGGGCGACCGGGATGCCGTGCCGGAGCGCCAGGGTGGCCCCGCCCAGCCAGGCGGTCGCGAGCAGGTAGGTGACCGACCCGGCGACCACGGCCAGGGCGAGCCCCGGCGTCGGCGCGGCCAGCAGCGGCCGGCCGAGCGCGGTGGTGACCGCGACGGCCAGCGCGGTGGCGGCGGTCAGCGAGGCCGTGATCCGGACGACCTCCAGCACCGGCCGGCGGTCGCCGAGCAGCGACATCGCCGACCAGGCGAGCCCGGCGCCGAGGAGCGTGGCGGAGGGCAGCCAGCCGGCGGGCGCGAGGTAGAGGCAGATGATCAGCGCGGCCTCGCCCCAGGTGATGCTCACCATTCCGGCGGCGGTGCGGAACCGCAGCCGGGCCAGCTGGGCGACGGCGAACACGACGACGGCGATGCCGAACCGGGCCGCCCCGCCGAGCGCGTCGTCGGCGGGGAGGCGCGTCGGCAGGGTCCACCCCACCGCGGCGGCGACCAGGGCGGTCAGCGCGACGGCGACGGTGAGCAGGAGCAGCCGCGGCGGGGTGCCGCGGTCTTCGAGCCGGTCGGGCGACTCGCCGGCCCTGCCGGACGTCACCGATCCCCTCCGCCCGCGGGCCGATCGCCGGTACGCCGGGCGGCCGCTGCTGTGGTGGTCATCGGCGCCCCCTTCCGCGCACGGCTCGGGAACTCTTGGTCCCCCGGCGGAAGGCTAAGGCAAACCCGGTGGCCGCAACAGGGGGCGACGACCCGGTTCGACGTGAATCATGCGTGGACTACCCGTTGCGGCGCTGCTGACGCCCCTTGGGGGAGTCCGAGGATGAATCCTGCGCCGGCGTCCCGTCTGTCGGATCGACGACCGCCGCGTCCGCCCGGTGCGCGTCGACGGACGGCCCCTGCTGGGGGAACCGGTCGGGCAGCCGGCGCAGCCGGGCGTTCATGTTGCGGATCAGCAGGACGGTCACCGTCCCCAGGATCAGGATGAGGAAGAGGCCCATCGGCCCCGCCAGGCCACCCGAGCGGGTGTCCCCGAAGTTGTTCTGGGCGAGCACCTGTGCAGCGGTCAGCATGGCGTTCCTCCGGTGTGCGGTTGGTGACGAGCGTAGCCGCCCGCCGGATCAGCGGGCATGGACCGTCTCACGCACCCCGGCGAAAAGGTCGGACTCGGGCAGCGGGCTGTCGACCAGCGAGCGGACCAGCTCGAAGTCCTCCGTGGGCCAGGCGCGCCGCTGCACCTCCATGGGCACGTGGAACCAGAAGCCGTCCGGGTCGATCTGGGTGGCGTGGGCCCGCAGCGCGTCGTCGCGGACCGGGAAGTAGTCGGCGCACTCCACGCGGGTGGTGATCCGGGGACCCTTGTCGGGCCGGTCCTCCCAGCGGGTGAGCCACTCCGCGTAGGGCGACTCCCGACCGGTGGCGAGGATCGCCTCGTGCAGGGCCAGGATCTTGCCCTTCGAGAAGCCGATGTCGTAGTAGAGCTTGAGCGGCTGCCACGGCTCGCCCAGCTCCGGGTAGCGCTCCGGATCACCGGCGGCGTCGAAGGCCGCCACGCTGATCTTGTGCGTCATGATGTGGTCGGGGTGCGGGTAGCCGCCCTGCTCGTCGTACGTGGTGACGACGTGCGGGCGGAACTGGCGCATCAGCCGCACCAGCGGGCCGGCCGCCACCTCGACGTCCTGGAGGGCGAAGCAGCCCTCCGGCAGCGGCGGCAGCGGGTCGCCCTCGGGCAGACCGGAGTCGACGAAGCCGAGCCACGCCTGCTCGACGCCGAGGATGGCGCGCGCGGCGTCCATCTCGCCCCGGCGGATCTCGGCGATGTTGGCCCAGACGTCGGGCCGGTCCATCTTCGGGTTGAGCACGCTGCCGCGCTCGCCGCCGGTGCACGTGACCACCAGGACGTCGACCCCCTCGGCCACGTACTTCGCGGTGGTCGCGGCACCCTTGCTCGACTCGTCGTCAGGGTGTGCGTGAACGGCCATCAGTCGCAGTCGCTCTGCCAACGTCGGCGCTCCTCGTCTCTGGCGGCCGGCGGACCCCCCGCGGGACCGCCCGGCTGACCTGCCGGCATCCTCCCCCCGCTCCGGGACCTGGCGGTGCCGACGTGTCATTCTTGACGACGGGACGGGCTGGGAAGATGGAACTCTGCCATTCTTGCCGATGCCGCCGACAACAACGCCAGGAGATACCCGCCGGTGACCGAGACGCACGCCACACTTCCGCCGGGCGCGCCGGCCTTCCCGCCCGGCCGGTACGGCCGCCGCCGGGAACCCCGCCGCCGCCGGCCGCTGCTGGCGGCGCTGCTCGCGATCGCCGTCGTCGCGGGCCTGAGCCTGGTCACGGTCCGGCTCTACCGGCAGTACGGCGACCCGAACTACGACGCCCAGGTGATCACCTACACCGGCATAACCGACAGCCAGGTGCTGGTCGACTTCCGGGTCACCGTGCCCGAGGGCGGGTCGGCGGTGTGCCTGCTGCGCGCCCGGAACCGTGACGGCGCCGAGGTGGCCAGGGAAGAGGTCACGGTGACCGCCCCGCCGGGCCAGCGGCAGGTGACGGCGCAGCACCGGCTGGTCACCAGTGCCCGCCCCTTCATCGGCGAGGTGGTGCGCTGCCGGCCCCCGGCCTGAGCAGCCACGACGCGGGCCGGACGCGCCGGCACAGGCGACACGGCGGCGCCGGACGGGGTGCCGCCGGTGATCGTCGACACCCCCGTGTCGTACCGCACTGGTAGCTTGGAGGTTCACCTGTCAGCCAGCACGCACATCTGAGGAGACCGCCTGTGTCCACTGGCAACGAGGCGCCCGCCACCTGGCTGTCCCGGGACGCATACGACCGGCTCCAGGCCGAGCTCGACGAGCTGATCGCCAACCGGCCGGTCATCGCCGCCGAGATCAACGCCCGGCGCGAGGAGGGCGACCTGCGGGAGAACGGTGGCTACCACGCCGCCCGCGAGGAGCAGGGCAAGGCCGAGGGGCGCATCCTCTACCTGAAGGAGCTGCTCCGCACCGCGCAGGTCGGCGAGGCGCCGACCGCCGACGTGGTGTCCCCCGGCATGGTCGTCACGATCTACTTCGACGACGACAAGGACGACACCGAGACGTTCCTGCTCGGCTCCCGGGAGATCGCGTCCACCACCGACCTGACGGTCTACAGCCCGGAGTCGGCGCTGGGCAAGGCGATCCTGGGCGGCCGGGCCGGTCAGACCTGCACCTACACGGCCCCCAGCGGCGCCGACATCAAGGTGACCGTGGTCGGTTTCGAGCCGTTCTCCGGCTGATCCGCACCGCCCGGCACTCGCACGCCGCCACGCGGCGGTGAGAGCCGGGCGACGCTCCGCACACCCCGCTGAGGCGTGACACCGACCGGTGTCACGCCTCAGCCGCGAAGACCACCTGGTAGCCGCTGGCCCGCAACGCGCTGATCAGCGTGTCGGAGTGCTCGACGCCCCGGGTCTCCACCGACAGCGCCACCTCCACCTCGCCCAGACGCAGGCGCGGGTTGGCCCGCTGGTGCTCCACGTCCACCACGTTCGCCCGGTGCTCGGCGATCTCGCTGAGCAGCGAGGCGAGCTGCCCCGGGCGGTCCGTGCAGCGCACGGTCACCCGCAGGTAGCGGCCGGCCGCGGCGAGGCCGTGCTCGATCACCCGGAGCATCAGCAGCGGGTCGATGTTGCCGCCGGAGAGCACCGCCACGACCGGCGGCTCCACCTCGACCGCGCCCGCCAGCAGCGCCGCCACGCCCACCGCGCCGGCCGGCTCCACCACCTGCTTGCCGCGCTCCAGCAGCATCAGCAGCGCCCGGGAGATGTCCTCCTCGGAGACCGTGACGATCTCGTCGACCAGCTTGCGGACGTGGGTGAAGGTGATCTCCCCCGGCCGGCCGACGGCGATGCCGTCCGCGATCGTGCTGAACGACGGGAGGCGTACCGGCTCGCCGGCCACCAGGGAGGGCGGGAAGGCCGCCGCGCTGGCCGCCTGCACGCCGATGACGCGCACGTCGGGCCGCAGCGCCTTGGCGGCCACCGCCATGCCGGAGACCAGCCCACCGCCGCCCACCCCGGTGACGATCGTCCTGACCTCGGGGCACTGTTCGAGGATCTCCAGGGCCACCGTGCCCTGGCCGGCGATCACGTCCCGGTGGTCGAACGGGTGGATGAGCGTCGCCCCGGTCCGCTCGGCGAAGGTCTGCGCCGCGACCAGGGACTCGTCGACGGTGTTGCCGACGAGTTCGACCTGGGCGCCGTACCCCTTGGTGGCGGCGACCTTCGGCAGCGGCGCGTTCACCGGCATGAAGACCGTGGCGTGCGTGCCGACGAGGCCGGCGGCGAGCGCCACCCCCTGGGCGTGGTTGCCGGCGCTCGCCGCGACCACGCCGTTGGCCCGCTCCGCCTCGGACAGCCGGGAGATCCGCACGTACGCGCCGCGCACCTTGTACGAGCCGGCGCGCTGCAGGTTCTCGCACTTGAGCCACGTCGGCCCGCCCAGCGCCGCGCTGAGCGGCCGGGAGGGCTCCAGCGGCGTCGTCCGGGTGACGCCCGCGAGCAGTTCCCGCGCGGCGCGTACGTCGGCGAGGCCGACCAGTTCCGTCATGCCCTGATCGTGCCACCCGCCGCCCCCGCCGCCCGCACCGACGCCCGCACCACGACTGTCCGCGATCCTGCACTTCTCGGCCCGCGAGGCGCGCGCCGGTTCATACCGGTTTGCCCGGTCATGATCCGCACGGTCGCGGCAGACCTGAGGCCGGCGGGATCAGACCGCGGCCGGGATGCGGGGATAGCCGGGGGCGTGGCGGGACCAGGGGGCCTGCATCTCGAACTGGCCGGCGACGCCGAGCAGCAGCAGCTCGGAGCCGGGCGGGCCGATGAGCTGCACGCCGACCGGCAGCCCGTCCGGGCGGCGGCCGACCGGCACCACCAGGGCGGGCAGGCCGGCGATGTTCCACGGCGCGGCGAACGGGGCGTACCGGATGTTGGCCAGCATGTTGGCCCGCCAGGAGCGGCCGGACCAGCCGGCGGCCTCCGGCGGCACGGTGGCCAGGGCCGGGGTGAGCAGCAGGTCGACCGAGTGGTCGGCGAAGAAGCCGATCGAGCGTTCGCGCCAGGCGGCCCGGTCGGCCTCCCGGACGTACCCCCGCCGCTGCGCCCACTCGCCGAGGGCGACGTGCCGGCGGCTGCGCCGCTGGAGGCCGCGCCGGTCCAGCCCGGCGGCGCGCACGTCGGCGGCCGCCGCGGCGAACCAGGTCGCGATCCCCTGGAGGCCCAGCGCGGTCGGGTAGACCGGATCGGCCGGCACCGTGTCGTGACCGGCGGCGGCGAGCAGCCGGCCGGCGGCGGCGACCGCGTCCCGGTTGGGCTGGTCGGGGTGCACGCCCCGCACCGGCGAGCGGAGCGAGACGCCCACCCGCAGCCGCTGCGGCGGGACCAGCGTCTCCGGGCGGCGGCCGGCCAGCACGGAGAAGCCGACGGCCGCGTCGGCGACCGTGCTGGTGAGCATGCCGTGCTCCGTGAGGCCGAACCAGTCCTCCGCGCCGAGCTGGCACGGGACCACGCCCCGCCCCGGCTTGAGCCCGACCAGGCCGCAGCAGGCCGCCGGGATGCGGATCGAGCCGAGGCCGTCGTTGCCGTGGGCGATCGGCACCAGCCCGGCGGCGACCGCGGCGGCCGCGCCGCCGGAGGAGCCGCCGGGGGTACGCCCGGCGTCCCAGGGGTTGCGGGTGACCGCGGTCTCGTCGTCGGTGATCCCCCAGAGGCCCAGCTCCGGCATCCGGGTCACCCCGAGGATCACCGCGCCGGCGCCGCGCAGCCGACGGACCACCTCGTGGTCGGCCTCGGCGACGGGCGTACGGACCGCGGCCGACCCGTTCCAGGTGGGCAGGCCGGCGACGGGGGTGTTCTCCTTGACCGCCACCGGCACCCCGGCCAGCGGCAGGTTGGCCAGGTCCTCCTGCTCGTCGACCTTCTCCGCCTCGGTGATCGCCTCCCCGCCGCGTACCGTGCGGAACGCGGCGAGGTCGGCGTCGACCCGGGCGATGTGGTCGAGGTGGTCCGCGACGACCTGGGTGGCCGTGACGTCGCCCCGGCGTACGCCCCGGGCGATCTGCTTGGCGGTCGCCCCCACCCAGGTCGGCATGATGTCCTGCACGGCCACCCTCCCAGCCAGCGGTCAGCCCAGCGCCTGCTCCAGATCGGCGAGCAGGTCGTCGACCGTCTCGATGCCGACAGACAGTCGCACGAGATCGCCGGGAACTTCAAGCGGCGAGCCGGCAGCACTTGCGTGTGTCATCCGGCCCGGGTGCTCGATCAGGGATTCCACGCCGCCCAGCGACTCGGCGAGCACGAACAGCTTCGCCCGGTTGCAGATCTCCACGGCGTGCTCCTCGCCGCCGGCGGCCCGGAACGAGATCATGCCGCCGAACCGGCGCATCTGCTTGGCGGCGACCTCGTGGCCAGGGTGCGAGGGCAGTCCCGGGTAGATGACCTGACCGACCTTGGCGTGCCCGTCCAGGTAGGCCGCGATCCGCTCGGCGTTGTCGCAGTGCCGGTCCATGCGTACGCCGAGGGTCTTGATGCCGCGCAGGGTGAGCCACGCGTCGAAGGGGCCGTTGATCGCGCCCATCGCGTTCTGGTGGTAGCGCAGTTCCTCGCCGAGCCCGGCGTCCGCCGTGACCAGCGCGCCACCGACCACGTCGGAGTGACCGCCGACGTACTTGGTGGTGGAGTGCACCACCACGTCCGCGCCGTGCGCGATCGGCTGCTGGAGGTACGGCGAGGCGAAGGTGTTGTCGACCACCAGCAGGGCGCCCGCGTCGTGCGCGACCCCGGCCAGCGCGGCGATGTCGGCGATGCCGAGCAGCGGGTTGGTGGGCGTCTCCACCCAGACGATCCTCGTCCGGCCCGGCTCGACGGCGGCCCGGATCGCGTCCGGGTCGGAGACCCGCGCCGGGGTGTAGTCCAGGCCCCAGCGCTCGGCGACCCGGGCGAAGAGCCGGTACGTGCCGCCGTAGGCGTCGTCGGGGATCACCACGTGGTCGCCCGGCTTGCAGACGGTGCGCAGCAGGGTGTCCTCGGCGGCCAGTCCGCTGGCGAAGGCGAGGCCGACCGACCCGCCCTCCAGCGCGGCGAGGCACTCCTGGAGCGCGTCCCGGGTCGGGTTGCCGGAGCGGCTGTACTCGTAGCCCAGCCGGGGCGCGCCGACGGCGTCCTGGGCGTACGTGCTGGTCTGGTAGATCGGAGGGATCACCGCGCCGGTGCGGGCTTCCGGGTCCTGGCCGGCGTGGATGGCGAGCGTCTCGAAGCCGTGACTCATTCCCGAGACGTTAGTCCGCGGTTCCGTCCGACGGGCACGGACGTGGCACCGCGCGCATTTCCCACCGTTGCTCCCCGGATTGTCGCCGACCACCGATCTCGCAACATCCTCAATCTGTTACACGCTTCGCGTCCACTCATTGACCTTCTGTTATGTTGGCCGGCATCGCATTCCTTGATTTCGATGGAGGATCCGTGCGCAGAACCACTCGAACCGCCGCCGGAGCGATGTTGGGCCTGGCGCTGGCCGCCGTCGCCGGCGTGGCCACGGCCGGACCCTCCGCGGCGTCGAGCCCGCTGACCGTCCCCCAGTCCTGGTGCGTGGCCACCACCGGCCCGTACGCCGGCGGGCTGGACTGCGGGGCGATCGCCACCGGCGGCACCGCGCCGTACACGTTCGTCTGGACACCCGACTACTACCCCTACAGCCAGTGGCCGGTGACCGGCGATTCGGTCCGCATCGGCTGCAACCCGGGGAGCTGGGCGAACGTCAGCCTCCGCGTGACCGACAGCGCCGGCCGGACGGCGTACGCCGGGGGGTCGGACTGGTGCAACGTGCCGGGCGGGGACTCGCTCTAACCTGACCGGATGAGCGGGTGCGTGTTCTGCGGCATCGTGGCGGGCGGGACCACCGCGTTCCGGGTGGCGGACGAGCCGGCCGGGGTGGCGTTCCTGGACACCCGGCCGGTCTTCCGGGGCCACGTGCTGGTGGTGCCCCGCCAGCACGTGGTCACCCTGGCCGACCTGCCGGCCGAGGAGGTCGGCCGCTACTTCGGCCTGGTCCGCCGGATGGCGGTGGCCGTCGAGACCGGTCTGGGTGCCGGCGGCACGTTCGTCGCGGTGAACAACAAGGTCTCCCAGTCGGTTCCGCACCTGCACACCCACGTCGTGCCCCGGACCAGGGGCGACGGGCTGCGTGGCTTCTTCTGGCCGCGCACCCGCTACGCCGACGACGCCGAGGCCCGGGAGTACGCGGATCGGATAGCTGCCGCGGGGTGAGCCGCACGTGATGCCCCCGCCTCCGGCAGCCGGAGTGTCGTCCTGAGGAGGCGTCATGACCGACCTCACCCTCGGCCTGGACCCGGTCCCCGACGGTCACGCCTGCCCCGTCCGCCCCACCGGACCTGCCGGGTCTGTCCCGGCCGACGGCGGGTAAGGAAGGCGGGTCCGGCGGTGTTGCACGCTGGGAGAGGTACGAGAGGAGTCCCACCGTGTTCCTGCGCCGTATGAAGGCCGAGCTGCCCACCCCCGACCAGGCCCTGCCGGGTCGTCTGATCGCGATGCCCGTCGCGGACCGGCACGAGGTGCTGGGCACCCCCCTCAAGGGTCCGTTCCCGGAGGGCTCGCAGGTGGCCGTGTTCGGCATGGGCTGTTTCTGGGGCGCCGAGCGGCTGTTCTGGACCCTGCCCGGCGTGCTCACCACGTCGGCCGGCTACGCGGGCGGCATCACGCCGAACCCGACGTACGAGGAGGTGTGCTCGGGCATGACGGGGCACGCCGAGGTGGTCCAGGTGGTCTACGACCCCAGCAGGATCAGCTACGAGGACCTGCTCAAGGTTTTCTGGGAGAACCACGACCCGACCCAGGGCATGCGCCAGGGCAACGACGTGGGCACCCAGTACCGGTCGACGATCTACGCCACCACCGACGAGCAGCTCGCCACCGCGCAGGCGTCGCGGGACGCGTTCGCGCCGATCGTGGCGCGCGCCGGCAAGGGCGAGATCACCACGGAGATCGACCGGCTCGGCGCCTACTACTTCGCCGAGGACCACCACCAGCAGTACCTCGCACCGACGAAGAACCCGAACGGGTACTGCAACCACGGCCCGAACGGGCTGAGCTGCCCGGTGGGCATCGCCCGCACCGGCGGCTGAGCCCGCGCGACGCCGGCGAACGGGTCTGCGGTGTTTGTCACACCGCAGACCCGTTTCGATTCGGGCACCGGGGCGGGGCCAGGCCGGAAATGCCCCCGCCACCACGGGCCGGGCCGACGGGGTCGAGCATCCTAGCAACCACGAACACCGCTGGCATCAGCTCAACGGGCGAACCGCACCGGCCTCTGGCAGCATTGCCTCGCATGTGCGGACTTGCGGGAGAGTTCCGCCGTGACGGCTCGCGCGCCGACGTGTCGGCGGTGGAGCGCATGGCGGCCACGATGAGCGACCGGGGGCCCGACGACAGCGGCGTCTGGGCCCAGGGCCCGACGGCCCTCGGACACCGACGACTGAAGATCATCGACCTCTCCGCCGCGAGCGGGCAGCCGCTGGTCGACCCGGGCGCGGGGCTGACCGGAGTCTTCAACGGGTGCGTCTACAACTACCGCGAGCTGCGCGAGGAGCTCCAGGCCAAGGGCCACCGCTTCTTCTCCTCCGGCGACAGCGAGGTCGTGCTCAAGGCGTACGCGGAGTGGGGGCTCGACTTCGTCGACCACCTGGTCGGCATGTTCGCCGTGGCGATCAGCGAGCGGGACACCGGCCGGCTGGTGCTGGCCCGGGACCGGCTCGGCATCAAGCCGCTCTACGTGGCCGAGACGCCGGGCGTGGTGCGCTTCGCCAGCACCCTGCCCGCGCTGCTGGCCGGCGGCGGGATCGACACGACCATCGACCCGGTCGCGCTCGCGCACTACCTGAGCTTCCACAGCATCGTGCCGCCGCCGCGCACCATCCTGCGCGGCGTCGCCAAGCTGCCCCCGGCGACCGTACGGGTCTACGAGGCCGACGGCCGCACCTCCGAGCGGGTCTACTGGGACCCGGCCTTCACCCGCGCCGCCGAGCGGGCCGGCTGGTCCGAGAAGGACTGGCAGGACGCCCTGCTCGAGTCGCTGACCACCGCCGTGCGCCGGCGGATGGTCGCCGACGTGCCGGTCGGTGTGCTGCTCTCCGGTGGCCTGGACTCCAGCCTGGTGGTCGCCCTGCTCGCCGGCGAGGGCCAGCGCGGACTCTCCACCTTCTCCATCGGCTTCGACTCCGTGGGCGGCCGGGAGGGCGACGAGTTCCGCTACTCCGACCTCGTCGCGAAGACGTTCGACACCGACCACCACCAGATCCGGGTGGCCGCCGCCGACCTGGTGCCGCCGCTGGAAGCGGCCGTCGCCGCTATGTCCGAGCCGATGGTCAGCCACGACTGCGTGGCGTTCTACCTGCTCAGTGAGGTGGTGTCGCAGCACGTCAAGGTGGTCCAGTCCGGCCAGGGCGCGGACGAGATCCTCGGCGGCTACCACTGGTATCCGCCGCTCGCCCGCGTCGGCCGGGACCAGGCGCTCGACACGTACGCCCGGGCGTTCTTCGACCGGGACGCGGCCGGGCTGGCCCGGGTGCTGAACCCGGCCTGGCTGGCCGACGGCGACCCGGCCCGGGAGTTCGTGGCCGCGCACCTCGGCCGGGCCGACGCGGAGACCGCGGTCGACGCCGGGCTGCGGATCGACACCCAGGTCATGCTGACCGACGACCCGGTCAAGCGGGTGGACAACATGACCATGGCGCACGGGCTGGAGGCCCGGGTGCCGTTCCTCGACCACGAGTTCGTCGAGCTGGCCGCGAGCTGCCCGCCGGAACTCAAGCTGGCGCAGGGCGGCAAGGGGGTGCTCAAGGAGATCGGCCGCCGGGTGCTGCCGCACGAGGTCATCGACCGGCCGAAGGGCTACTTCCCGGTCCCCGGCCTCACCCACCTGGAGGGCAAGCTGCTCGACCGGGTACGCGACGCGCTCTCCGCGCCCGAGGCCCGTCGCCGCGACCTGTTCCGCGCCGACTACGTCGACGCGCTGCTCGCCGACCCGAACGCCGAACTGACCCCGCTGAACGGAAACAAGCTGTGGCAACTCGGACTCCTGGAAATGTGGCTCCAGAGCCACGGAATCGACTGACGGTGACCGACACCCTGGCGACCGGCACGGCCCGGTCCGACCGGTCCCGTGGCGGCCGGCGACGGGAGCGGGTCGGGCCCGGCGGCGACCCGATGGCCCCGGGCGCCCCGGAGACGCCCGCCCGCGAGGGCGACACCGACGTGGTGCTGGACTGCGGCTGGGGCCGGCTCGTCTTCGGGCAGACCTTCACCGACCAGGCCGCCGTCGCCGCCGTGCTGCGTTCCGAGGCCGCCGGCTCCCGGGACATCTGCATCTACCTGCGCGACCCGCACGTGCTGGTGTCCCGGCTGCCCGACGAGCTGTTCATCGACCCGTCGCTGACCTACCGGCTGCCGCTGGGCGGCGACCGGCCGGCCGACGACGACGCCCCGGGGCTGGCGATCCGCCCGCTGGCCGACGCCGCCGACGCGGACGCGGTGAACCGGATCTACGCCCGCAACGGCATGGTCACCGCCCCGGTCGACGTGCTCGTGGCCAACGCCCGCACCGACCGCTTCCTGCACCTGGTCGCCGAGGACGCCACCGGCGAGGTCGTCGGCACCATCACCGGCGTGGACCACGTCGCGGTCTTCGACGACCCGGACAACGGGGCCAGCCTGTGGTGCCTCACCGTCGACTTCAACACCGCGCCGCCCGGCACCGGCCAGGCCCTGATCACCGCGCTGGCCGCCCGGCTGGTCGCGCGCGGCCGGGCGTACGTGGACCTGTCCGTGCTCGCGGAGAACGCCGGGGCGATCCGGCTCTACGAGCGGCTCGGCTTCTACCGGACGTCGACGCTCTGCGTGAAGCGGAAGAACCCGATCAACGAGCGGCTCTTCCTGCCCGCCACGCCCGAGGGGTACGACCAGCTCAACCCGTACGCGACGATCGTCGCCGACGAGGCGATGCGCCGCGGCATCCGGGTGGAGGTGACCGACCCGGCCTGGGGCGAGCTGCGGCTGACCAGCGGCGGGCGCACCGTCCGGACCCGCGAGTCGCTGTCGGAGCTGACCTCGGCGGTGGCGATGAGCCGCTGCGACGACAAGCGGGTGACCCGCCGGATCCTCGCCGAGGCGGGCCTGTCGGTGCCGCGCGGACGGACCGCCACGGGCGACGACGGCGACGCCGCCTTCCTCGCCGAGGCCGGCCGGGTGGTGGTCAAGCCGGCGCGGGGCGAGCAGGGCAACGGCATCACGGTGGGCGTACGCACCCCCGAGGCGCTGGCCGCCGCCGTCGAGCTGGCCGCCCGGTTCTGCCCGGACGTGCTGATCGAGGAGATGCGTGCCGGCGAGGACCTGCGGGTCGTCGTCATCGACCACGAGGTGGTGGCCGCCGCGGTCCGTCGGCCCGCCTCGATCACCGGCGACGGGGTGCACGACATCGCCGAGCTGATCGAGCGGCAGAGCCGCCGCCGGGCCGCCGCCACGGGCGGCGAGTCCACGATCCCGATCGACGACATGACCCGGGACGTGCTGGCCGAGGCCGGCCACGAGCTGCACGACGTGCTGCCCGAGGGGCAGGTGCTGGCCGTACGCAAGACCGCCAACCTGCACACCGGCGGCACCATCCACGACGTCACCGCCGAGCTGCACCCGGCGATCGCCGAGGCGTGCGTGACGGCCAGCCGCGCGCTGGACATCCCGGTCACCGGGCTGGACCTGCTGGTCCCCGCGCCGGACGGGCCCGAGCACGTCTTCATCGAGGCCAACGAGCGGCCCGGCCTGGCCAACCACGAGCCGCAGCCGACCGCCGAGCGCTTCGTCGACCTGCTCTTCCCGGGCACCCGCGCGCCGCAGCGGCTCTGGTCCCCGGTCGGCCCGGGAGGCGCCGCGTGAGCCCGCGACCCCTGGAGATCGACCTGGACTACCTGCGCCAGGTGCTGGTGGAGCTGCTGGAGATCCCGAGCCCGTCGGGGCGTACGGACCACGTGCAGCAGTACGTGGGCGAGCGGCTCTCCGCGCTCGGCATCGGCTCCACGCTGACCCGGCGCGGCGCGCTGAGCGCCTTCCTGCCCGGCCCCCGCTCCACCGGCGCCGACCGGGCGATCGTGGTGCACACCGACACCATCGGCGGCATGGTCAAGCGGCTGAAGGAGAACGGCCGGCTGGAGCTGAAGCCGATCGGCACGCACAGCGCCCGGTTCGCCGAGGGCGCGCACGTGCGGATCTTCACCGACGACCTGGACCGGGTGATCACCGGGCAGGTGCTCCCCCTGAAGGCCAGTGGGCACCGCTACAACGAGGCCGTCGACTCCCAGGGCATCGGCTGGGAGCAGGTCGAGGTGCGGGTCGACGAGCCGGTCGACGACATCGCCGGCCTCCGCGCGCTGGGCGTCGACGCCGGGGACTTCGTCGCGTTCCTGCCGAACCCGACGGTCACCCCCTCCGGGTACGTCAAGTCCCGGCACCTGGACGACAAGGCGGGCGTGGCGGCGGTGCTGACCGCGTTCAAGGCGATGGTCGACGCCGGCGTACGCCCGGCGGTCACCGCGCACCTGCTGGTCACCGTGACGGAGGAGATCGGGCACGGGGCCAGCCACGGGCTGGACCCGGACGTCGCGGAGATCGTCTCCGTGGACGCGGCGGTGGTCGCCCCCGGCCAGCAGTCCCGGGAGGACGCGGCCACCCTGGCGATGGGCGACGGCGTCGGGCCGTTCGACTACCACCTGACCCGCAACCTGGCCTCGATCGCCGCCGAGCACGGGGTGCGCCTGGTCCGGGACGTCTTCGACTACTACCGCTCGGACGTGGCGGCGGCGGTGGAGGCCGGGGCGCACGCCCGGGTGGCGCTGCTCGGCTTCGGCGTGGACGCCACCCACGGGCACGAGCGCACCCACCTCGACGGGCTGCGCCAGCTCACCCAGCTGCTCTGCCTCTACCTCCAGAGCGACCTGGTCTTCCCCGAGTGGGACGCCGAGCCGGAGGGCGACCTGGCCGACTTCCCGTCGCTGGCCGTGCAGCCGGCCAGCGCGGAGGGCCCCCGTGAGGGACCCATCGGCATCGCGGAAACCGCCTAGACGTATTCCCCGGGAGCCTGTGATCGAAATCCGTTGCCGGCGGCCCGGTCGCTGGATAGCGTGGCCGTACACGGGAAAGGAGGTGGTCCAGACTTGTATAGCAATCGGACTCGTGAGGTGGCTGTCCGCTAGCCGCTGTCCTCGACAGTAATCCCGTCCGCCGCGAGGCGGGCACAGGCACCATCGTCGAGACCGTGTGGCAGCGGTGCGGCGAATCCACGACAGCCACCCGACCCCCGGGGTGCCGGCCCAGTCCAGCCGGCCCGCGCGCCAGCGCGGAAGCCCCGGGGGTCGACCCGTTTCCGGGCCGGGTGGTCGACGCAGCCGGAGGTCAACCGTGTCGATGCGCGAGCTGGTGGTGCTCGGAACGGCCAGCCAGGCCCCGACCCGGCAGCGCAACCACAACGGGTACGTGCTGCGCTGGGACGACGAGGTGATCCTCTTCGACCCGGGCGAGGGCAGCCAGCGGCAGCTCCTGCACTCCACGGTCACCGCCACCGACCTGACCCGGATCTGCGTCACCCACTTCCACGGCGACCACTGCCTCGGCCTGCCCGGCACCATCCAGCGGCTCTCGCTGGACCGGGTGTCGCACCCGGTGGCGGTGCACTTCCCGGCCGGCGGCGCGGAATACTTCGCCCGGCTGCGGCACGCCAGCTCCTTCCACGAGACCGCCGAGCTGCGCGTCGAGCCGATCGAGGCCGACGGGCAGCGGATCGCCCTGCGCGTCGGCACGCTGGAGGCCCGCCGGCTGCGGCACCCGATCGAGACGTACGGCTACCGGCTCGTCGAGCCGGACGGCTGCCGGATGCTGCCGGAGAAGCTGGCCGCGTACGGCATCGCCGGGCCGGCCGTCGGGGAGCTGATCCGGGTCGGCCACCTCGACCTCGACGGGCGCCGCGTCACCCGGGAGGAGGTGAGCGTCCCCCGGCCCGGGCAGCGGTTCGCGTTCGTGATGGACACCGGGCTCTGCGACGAGGTCTACGCCCTCGCCGAGCACGCCGACCTGCTGGTCATCGAGTCGACCTTCCTCGACTCCGAGGCCGCGCTCGCCGCCGAGGTCGGCCACCTCACGGCGGGCCAGGCCGCGCGGGTGGCGGCCGAGTCGGGCGTACGCCGGCTCGTGCTCACCCACTTCTCGCAGCGGTACGCGGACGCGACCCGCTTCGCCGACGAGGCCCGCGCGCACTTCGACGGCGACCTGGTGATCGCCGAGGACCTGACCACCGTGCAGGTCCCGCCCCGGCGGGTAGCCTCGGCCGGGTGACGGTCACCCTCCGCCCCGCCACCGAGGCCGACCTGATGCCGGTCGGCGCCCTGCACCAGCGGTCCCGGGTCGCGGCGTACGCGTCGTTCGTCCCGCCCGAGGCGCTGGCCGAGCCGGGGCCGGAGGCGATGGGGCGGTACTGGGTCGAGCGGTGGGGGTGGGAGCGCGACGACCACCGGATGACCGTCGCCGAACGCGACGGCCGGCTGGTCGGCTTCAGCTACCTCGGCCCCGACGACGAGGGCGACCCGGCGACGGGCCTGCTCAACGCCCTCCACCTCGACCCGGCCGAGCGGGGCCGGGGCACCGGGCGGGCCCTCATGGTCGACGCGCTGGACGCCATGCGCTCGCGCGGCTGGTCGCGGGCGGTGCTGTGGGTGCTGGCGTCGAACGCGCACGCCCGGCGCTTCTACGAGCGCGGCGGCTGGGTCCGCACCGGCACCGCACGGGACGAGCACCTCGGCCCGGTGGTCGTGCCCCAGCTCCGGTACGACCGGCCGCTCTGACCGCCGGCCGGCGGCACTGCCCGTCCCGGGCCGGCGCGGCAGACACGGCGAGGGCCCTCCCCCTGCCGGGGAAGGGCCCTCGCGGGGTCGTCCGGGTCAGCGGGCGCCGAGGTGGGCGAGCAGGTCCTGCCGGGTGAGGACGCCCTTCGGCTTGCCGTCGACCAGCACCAGGGCGGCGTCGGACTTCTCCAGCAGGCCGACCGCCTCGCTCACCGGCTGCCCGCCGCCGATCATCGGCAGCGGCTCGGCCATGTGCCGCTCGATGGTGTCGTGCAGGTGCGCCTGACCGGTGAACAGCGCGTCGAGCAGGTCCTTCTCGGCGATCGAGCCGGCCACCTCGCCGGTCACCACCGGGGGCTCGGCCTTGAGCACCGGCAGCTGCGAGACGCCGTACTCGCGCATGTAGTCGATCGCGTCGCGGACCGTCTCGGTCGGGTGCACGTGCACCAGTTCGGGCAGGCCGCCCGGCTTGTTGGCCAGCGCGTCGGCGACCGTCGGCTCCGTGCCGGAGTTGTCCAGGAAGCCGTACCGGGCCATCCAGGTGTCGTTGAAGATCTTCGACAGGTAGCCCTTGCCGCTGTCCGGCAGCAGCACCACGACCACGTCGTCCGGGCCGGCCTTGCGGGCCACCTCCAGGGCGGCCACCACGGCCATGCCGCAGGAGCCGCCGACCAGCAGGCCCTCCTCGCGGGCCAGCCGCCGGGTCATCTCGAACGACGCCTTGTCGGAGACCTCGATGATCTCGTCGGCGAGGCCCCGGTCGTACGTCTCCGGCCAGAAGTCCTCGCCGACGCCCTCGACCAGGTACGGCCGGCCGGTGCCGCCCGAGTAGACCGAGCCCTCCGGGTCCGCGCCGATGACCTTGACCCGGCCCTCCGACGCCTCCTTTAGGTAGCGGCCGATGCCGGAGATGGTGCCGCCGGTGCCGACGCCCGCCACGAAGTGGGTGAGCCCGCCCCCGGTCTGCTCCCACAGCTCCGGGCCGGTGGTCTCGTAGTGCGAGCGCGGGTTGGCCGGGTTGCTGTACTGGTTGGGCTTCCAGGCGCCGGGGATCTCCCGGGCCAGCCGGTCGGAGACGTTGTAGTAGGAGCGCGGGTCCTCCGGCGCCACGGCGGTCGGGCAGACCACCACCTCCGCGCCGTACGCCCGCAGCACGTCCTGCTTGTCCTGGCTGACCTTGTCGGGGCAGACGAAGACGCACTTGTAGCCCTTGAGCTGGGCCACCAGGGCCAGGCCGACGCCCGTGTTGCCGCTGGTCGGCTCGACGATCGTGCCGCCGGGCTGGAGGATGCCCGCCTTCTCCGCGTCCTCCACCATCCGCAGCGCGATCCGGTCCTTCACCGACCCGCCCGGGTTGAGGTACTCCACCTTCGCCAGCACGGTGGCCTGGATGCCGGCCGTGACGTTGCGCAGCCGTACCAGCGGGGTGTTGCCGATCAGCTCGACGACGTTGTCGTAGTACCGCACCTCGTTGTTGCCCTTCTCCTCCGGCGCCGCCGGCGGCGGCCGGGCAGACGTTTTCTCGACGCCCCAGGGTACGTCGGTTCAGGACACCACGTGCCCGGGGATCACGGAGCTGCGGCGGGCCTCCCACTCCAGGAACCGCTCGGTCTCCGCGAGCACGCTGCCGGCCAGCCAGGTCACCATGACCGCGTCGTCGGCCAGCCCGAAGATCGCCAGCGGGATCTCCGGCAGCAGGTCGATCGGCGAGACGATGTACGCCGTCGCGGCGGTCATCAGGGCCAGCCGCAGGCCGCCGTCGTACTCCCCCCGGGTGGTCGCCCGGATCATCCGGGGCAGCGCCGCGAGCCGCGCCCCGAGCGACGGCCCGCCCCGCGACCCCGCCGCGAGCGCCCTCGCCAGCGCGGTGAACGCGGCGCTCCGCTTCAATGTCTTCCCCATGTTCGGCCCCTCTCCGCGTGCCAGGGTGACGTGCCGGCGCAACTGTCGCCCGGTCACCGGAACAGGTACCCAGGACGGTCGCCTTCCAGCCACCCGCGAGCAGACACGACGACGGCGGCGTGTCGTTCCGGCGCGATAATGTCGCTGCATGGGGGTTGTTGGTTCCGCCGTCCCGGTTGGTTCGCGCTGGCAGCGCGCTCGGCAGATCGCCCGCCTGGCGGCGATCGGCACGGGCGCCACGGCGGCCGCCGCGGTGGCGACCGGCGGCGTGCTCCTCGGGCAGGCCCGGCAGGCCCGCCGCACGATCCCGATGGCCGAGGCGCCGCCGCCCCGCTGCGACGGGGTCTACGGCGCGAAGCTGCCCGGCCCGCCGGTCACCATGGTCGTGCTGGGCGACTCGTCGGCCGCCGGCTACGGCGTGCACCGCCGCCGGGAGACGCCGGGCGCCCTGCTCGCCACCGGCCTGTCCCGCCGCCTCCAGCGGCCCGTCCGGCTGCACCGGTTCGCGGTGGTCGGCGCCATCTCGGCCGTGCTGAAGCACCAGGTGGAGGCGGCGCTGGAGTGCCGGCCCGACGTCGCCGTGATCCTGATCGGCGGCAACGACGTGACCAACCGCACGCCGCCCGGCCTGGCGGTGCGCTATCTGGTCGAGGCGGTCCGCACGCTGCGCGCCGCCGGCTGCGAGGTGGTCGTCGGCACCTGCCCCGACCTGGGCGCGATCCGCCCGATCCAGCCGCCGCTGCGCTGGCTGGCCCGGCGCTGGAGCCGGCAGCTCGCCGCCGCCCAGACGGTGGCCGTGGTCGAGGCCGGCGGCTGGACGGTCTCCCTCGGTGACCTGCTCGGCCCCCGCTTCACCGCCGAGCCGACCCGGATGTTCGCCTGGGACCGGTTCCACCCCTCGGCGGAGGGCTACGCCGTGGCCGCCGCCGCGCTGCTGCCGACCGTGCTGTCCGCGCTGGGCGCCGGGCAGGAGCGGCGCACTACCCCCGCCCGGGGCGAAGGCGTACGCTCGCTCCCCGCGGCCGCCCAGGAGGCCGCTCGGCACGCGGGCACCGAGGTCAGCGGCACCCAGGTGCGGGGGCGCGACCGTGGCCCCGCCGGTCGGTGGGCGCAGCTGCGCCGACGGGCCTTCTTCGGTGTCGGCGCGGTGCCGCAACCCGGCCCCGCCGCCGACTCACCCACTCTGGAGGGACTGGCATGAGCGAGCGCTTCATCCCCTCGGGGCTCGCCGGTCGGCTGGGTCGGGCCGCGGCGCTCTCCCTGGTCGCCGGCACGGTCGGCGGCGCCGCCGTCCTCGCCGGCCAGGCCTTCGTCGCCCGGCACCGCCAGTACGCCCAGCCGGAGCTCGGGCT
Organism: Micromonospora sp. NPDC048040; assembly: GCF_055587185.1. Taxonomy (NCBI): domain Bacteria; kingdom Bacillati; phylum Actinomycetota; class Actinomycetes; order Micromonosporales; family Micromonosporaceae; genus Micromonospora; species Micromonospora sp. NPDC048040. The sequence goes on from NZ_JBVJGT010000002.1 coordinate 192,073, forward strand.
GGCGCTGCGCGCCACGGTCGGGCGGGCCGGCGCCCCACCGCTGCGGCTGGTGCTGCTCGGCGACTCGTCCGCCCTCGGCGTCGGGGTCGAACGCCTCGACGACACCATCGGCGGCCAGCTGGCCAACCTGCTCGCCGAGGGCCCGAACGGCCGGCAGGTGCACCTGTCCAGCGTCGGCGTCTCCGGCTCCCGCTCGACCGACCTCGCCACCCAGGTGGCCCGGGCGCTGCTCGGCGAGCGCCCCGACGTGGCGGTGATCCTGATCGGCGCCAACGACGCCACCACCCTGCGTCGGCCGGCGGAGGCCGCCGCCTACCTCGCGGCGGCCGTGCACCGGCTCCGCGAGGCCCGGGTGGAGGTGGTCGTCGGCACCTGCCCCGACCTCGGCGCCGTACGCGCGATCGCGCCGCCGCTGCGGCACCTGGTCGGCTGGTCCGGGCGGCGGGTCGCCCGCGCGCAGACGGCGGCGGTGCTCGACGCCGGGGGCACGGTGGTCGACCTGGCCGCCGAGACGGGTCCGGTGTTCCGCGCCGACGCGGGCACCCTGTGCCACGACGGCTACCACCCCTCCGCCGACGGCTACCGGGTCTGGGCGCACGCCCTGCTGCCCGCCGTCGCGGCGGCCGCCGCGGTCGCGTCCCGCCGCTGACCCGCCGGGCGGGGCGGTCGCGTCCGACCGCTGACCCGCCGGGCGTCGTGCCCCGCCGGAGGTGACATTTCCCGGTCGGCCGCCAGCTTCCGCGCGAAGTTACCGACGGGTTAACGTTGGCTCCATGCCGACTGAGTCGTCCCGCGACGCCGTCATCGTCGCCACCGCCCGCTCCCCCATCGGCCGGGCGCACAAGGGGTCCCTGCGCGACGTCCGCCCGGACGACCTCGCCGCGACCATCGTGCGGGCCGCCCTGGACAAGGTCCCCCAGCTCGACCCGACCGAGATCGACGACCTCTACCTGGGCTGCGGCCTGCCCGGCGGCGAGCAGGGCTTCAACATGGCCCGGGTCGTCGCCACCCTGATGGGCCTGGACACCCTGCCCGGCGCGACCCTCACCCGCTACTGCGCGTCCTCGCTGCAGACCACCCGGATGGCGATGCACGCGATCCGGGCCGGCGAGGGCGACGTCTTCGTCTCCGCCGGTGTGGAGACCGTCTCCCGGTACGCCCGCGGCAACTCCGACGGCCTCCCGCCGGAGGCGCAGGCGCTGGTCGGCGGCGGCTGGGAGAACCCGCGCTTCGCCGCGGCGGCCGAGCGGTCGAAGGCCCGCGCCCAGGGCGGCGCCCCGGTCTGGACCGACCCGCGCGAGGAGGGCGCGCTGCCGGACATCTACCTGACCATGGGGCAGACCGCGGAGAACCTGGCCCAGGTCCACGACGTGACCCGCGCCGACATGGACGAGTTCGGCGTACGCAGCCAGAACCTCGCCGAGAAGGCCATCGCCGACGGCTTCTGGGCCCGGGAGATCACCCCGGTCACCACGCCGGACGGCACGGTGGTCAGCACCGACGACGGCCCCCGGCCCGGGGTCACCCTGGAGGCGGTCTCCGGCCTGAAGCCGGTGTTCCGCCCGGACGGCCGGATCACCGCCGGCAACTGCTGCCCGCTCAACGACGGCGCGGCCGCCGTGGTGGTCATGAGCGCCCAGAAGGCGAAGGACCTCGGGATCACCCCGCTGGCCCGGATCGTCTCCACCGGCGTGACCGCCCTGTCGCCGGAGATCATGGGCCTCGGCCCGGTCGAGGCCACCCGGCAGGCGCTCAGGCGGGCCGGCATGACCATCGACGACGTCGACCTGGTGGAGATCAACGAGGCGTTCGCCGCCCAGGTGATCCCCTCGTACCGCCAGCTCGACATCCCGCTGGAGAAGCTGAACGTGATGGGCGGCGCGATCGCCGTCGGGCACCCGTTCGGCATGACCGGCGCGCGGATCACCGGCACCCTGCTCAACGCCCTGGACTGGCACGACAGGACCATCGGCCTGGAGACCATGTGCGTCGGCGGCGGCCAGGGCATGGCCATGGTGGTCGAGCGGCTGAGCTGATCCCCGCAGGCCGGCCGGCACTCCCGCCCGTGGGGCGGACCGGCGGGAACGGAACTAGAGCGCGTCGCGGGTCGCCGTCACCTCGGCGGCGGCCCGCGCCAGCGCCTCGGGCGGCGGGGCCGCGGCCAGCAGGTCGGCGGCCACCACCCGGAGCTGGTCGGGCAGCGCGAGGTCGTTGTCGAGCCGGGGCACCACCCGCCGGGGCTCGCCCGCGGCGTCGGCGGCCAGGTTGGCGACCTCCTGCACCAGCCGGTGCACCAGGTCGGCACGCGACACGTTGCCGCCGGCGGCCGTGGCCGACCAGCGCGGCTGCTGCCAGTGCCCGACCTGACGTACCAGCAGATCCACCGCCCGGCTCAGCTCCCCTGCGCTCACCGCCCGAGTCTACGAACCCACCCGGCCGGGCGCGGGGCGGGCGGGGTGGCGGCCGGGTCAGCGGCGCAGGTAGCCGAGCAGGCGCAGGAGCTGCCAGTAGAGGAAGACCAGGCCGGTCAGCAGGCCGAACGCGCAGAGCCAGGCGTAGCGGCGGGGCAGGCCGTCGCGTACCGAGCGCTCGACCAGGTCGAAGTCGAGGACGAAGCTGAACGCGCCGGCGACGATCGCCACCACCGAGAAGGCGTACGGCAGCCAGCCGACCTCGTCGGTCAGTCCGTAGACCTCCAGGCCCTGCCGGCCGGAGACCAGGTACACCAGCAGGTTCACCACGCTGAGCACGACGATCCCGAACAGCGTGCCGGCGACCAGCCGGGCCAGCCGCGGCGTGGCCCGGACGAGGCGGGCCCGGTAGAGCAGCGCCATGCCGAGGAAGACCCCGAAGGTGCCCGTGACCGCCTGGACGACGATGCCCGGGTGGACCAGCTCGAAGGTCCGGCTGGCCACCCCGAGCAGCAGCCCCTGGAGCAGGGCGTAGCCGACCATCGGCACCGGGTTGGTGATGCCGCGCCAGGAGATGACGACGACCAGCGCGATCCCGGCCAGCGCGGTGCCGGCCAGCGCGGCGGGGAGCCACGCCGCCGGCGGCACGAGCACCCAGGCCGCGGCGCCGGTGGCCCCGGTGAGCAGCAGCAGCCCGACCGTACGGGCCACCACGTCGTCGACGGTCATCGCCTCCGGGTCGCCGACGCCCAGCACCCGGCTCTGCACCCGGGCGGTCTCGTCGAACCGGGTGAGCACCGGGTTGCTGCTGCGCACGTCGCCTCCCTGCTCGGCGTACCCCCACGCAGTCACTCTGCCCCGGGCGGCCGGGCGGCGGCGCGAAACGCCGGGACCGGCGCGGGTGCGGAAACGACGGCGCCCGCCCCCGCGGCAGCGGGGGCGGGCACCGGTCGGTCGCGGGCGACGGTCAGTCGTCGCCCTGGAAGTAGCTCAGCAGGCGCAGGATCTCGATGTAGAGCCAGACCAGGCTCACCAGGATGCCGAAGGCGGCGACCCAGGAGTAGCGCTGCGGCAGGCCCATCCGGACGCCGTCCTCGATCTCCTTGAAGCTGAGCACGAAGCTCAGCGAGGCGACCACGATGCAGACCAGGCTGAAGCCGATCGCCAGCGGGCTGCCGTCGCGCAGGCCGGTGTTGATGTCGAAGAGCGCGAGCACGAGGTTGATCAGCATGACGGCGAAGAGGCCCGCCATCACGGCGATCATGCCCTTGACGAACTTCGGGGTCGCCCGGATGACCTTCGCCTTGTAGAGCATCGCCATCACGAAGAAGACGCCGAAGGTGGCGGTCACCGCTTGGAGCACGATGCCGTCGTAGAGCGAGTCGAAGAACTTGCTCACCATGCCGACGAAGACGCCCTCGACGACGGCGTACGCGACCACCAGCGCCGGGTTCGCCATCCGGGAGAACGAGATGATCAGGCCGAGCACCAGGCCGACCACCGCCGCGCCGATCCAGGCGGCACCGAGCAGGGCGTCCGGCACCAGCACCCAGGCGGCCGCGGCGGAGACGCCGAGGATGCCGAGGAGGGTGACGGTCTTGACCACCACGTCGTCGACCGACATGGTGTTGACGGCCGGCGGAGCCGCCGGGTAGCCGGCCTCCGTCGGGTACTGCTGGGGGTAGCCGGGCTGTCCATAGGGCCCGGTCGGGGCGTACCCGGCGGAGCGCTCCCGCTCGGCCGCCTGGCCGAGCCGGGCGAGCACCGGGTTCGAAGTCTTCACTGTCAGGCCTCCCTCAGGGGGTCGTTGCACGTGAACGTGCCCCTCAAGAGTAAACGCCCAGGGCAGCCGCGTGGTGATCGCCAAGCTGAGCGGATGCTGAGAGTGGTGGGGGGTGCCCGGGGCGGGGGTCGAACCCGCACGCCTTGCGGCAGCCGCTTTTAAGGCGGCCGTGTCTGCCGTTCCACCACCCGGGCGGGTGACACCGGGCGCGTCGACACGCCTGGTGCAGTGTCACGGTAGCCGGTCGGCGGCGACCCGGCGTACCCCGACGCCCGGGTCACACTAGGGTCAAGGCCGTGAGCAGCGCAGCCCCCACGGCCCCCGACGCCGCCCCTGACCAGGCCGTATTCGCCGCCGACCGGCTGCCGCGCCGGCTCTCGCCGGCCCGCCTGCTGACCACGGTCTCCCGGCACCGGGCGGGCGTCACGGTCGGGCTCCTCTTCGTCGCGCTGGCCGGCTGGCTCACCCACGGGCTCTGGCCCGACCCGGCGACCCGGGTCCTCGCGCTGAACCCGGCGGACCAGGCCCTCTACGAGTGGTTCCTCGCCGTCGACGCGCGGGCGCTGCTCGGCGACTTCGACCTGCTCACCGACCGGCTCAACGCGCCGGACGGGGTGAACCTGATGACCAACACCACGGTCATCGCGCTGGGAATCCTCCTCGCCCCGGTCACCCTGCTGCTCGGGGCGCCGGTCACCTTCGCGCTGCTGGCGCTGGCGAACCTGGCCGGCACCGCCGTCGCCTGGTATCTGCTCTTCACCCGGACGCTGGGCGCCCACCGGGTCGCCGCCGCGCTGGGCGCCGCCCTCTGCGGCTTCGGCCCGGGCATGGTCTCGCAGACCAACAGCCACCTGCACATGACCGCCCAGTGGCTGGTCCCGGTGATCGTCTGGCTGGTGGTCCGGCTGCTGCGCGCCGCCGACCCCGCCGGCCGGGCCACCACCGACGGGCCGGACCGCCGGCGGATGGTCAGCTCCGCCGTCGGTCTGGCGGCGGCGGTCACGGCGCAGGTCTTCATCGGCGAGGAGGTGCTCTTCCTCTGCGCGCTGACGCTGCTGGTGATGGCGGTCACGTACGCCGTGACGGCCCCTGGCCTGGCCCGCCGCGCCCTGCCCGGCTTCGCCGGCGGGATGGTGCTCGCCGCCGGGCTGGCCCTGCTCGTGCTGGCCTGGCCGCTGTGGTTCCAGTTCGCCGGGCCGCAGGGCGTCGCGGACGGCATGTTCAGCCCGCACTACTTCTCGGCTGACCTGCGCAGTTGGTGGACGGTGTCGCCGCTGTCGGTGGTCGGCAGCGACGAGGCCGCCCGGCTGACCACCGGCCCGGCCGAGTACAACACCTTCCTCGGGTGGCCCCTGCTGCTGGTCACCACCGCCTGCGCGGTCTGGCTGGGTCGCCGCCCGCTGGCCGTCGCGTGCGTGGTCGGGGCGCTGGCGATGGGGGCGCTGTCGCTCGGCCCCCGGGTGGTCCTCGACGGCGAGCGCACCGCCGTGCCGGGGCCGTACACATTGCTCTCCGGGCTGCCCGTGGTGGACGGTGCGCTACCGATGCGGTTCGCCCTCGCGACGCTCCCGCTGATCGCCACGCTGCTGGTGCTCGCGGCCGACCGGGCGCTGCGCGGCGCGGGCCGGGCCCGGCGGCTGGTCCCGGCGGCGGTCGGCGTGGCACTGCTGCCGCTGCTGCCCGCCCCGCTACCCACCGCCGAGCGCCCACCGGTGCCGGAGTTCGTCACGGCCGGCCACTGGCGGCAGTGCGTCGAGCCGGGCGGGGTGCTGGTGCCGGTGCCGCTCGCCACGCCGCAGGAGCCGTGGCCGATGCGCTGGGCCACGGCCGCCGACGCCGCGTTCGGCATGCCGGAGGGCTTCTTCATCGGCCCGTACGGCCGGGACGGCACGGCGGCGATGGGCACCTACAAGCTGCCCACGTCCGCCCTGCTGACCGAGGTCGCCAGGCGCGGCGGGCAGCCGGTGATCGGGGACCAGCAGCGGCGGCAGGCCGCGAAGGACGCCGACTTCTGGGGTGCCTCCTGCGTCGCGCTGGCCGTCGACACCCCGCACGCCGACAGCCTGCGCGGCACGCTGGAGCAGCTCTACGGGCCGTCGACCCGGATCGCCGACGCCTGGATCTGGCGGGTCTGACCGCGTACGCCCGCCCGCCGCGGCGCGGCGGGAAACCGCCCGCACAGACAGCAGGCCCCTCCGCGTGAGACGGAGGGGCCTGCTGTGTCTTGCTCGGTCAGGACCGGCTGGCGCCGATGGGCTGGGACGCCTCGGCGAACTCCTCGCGCGGGTCGTGCAGCTGGCCCAGGGCGACCACCTCACGCTTGAGGAAGAACGCCAGGGACCAGTCGACCACGACCCGGACCTTCCGGTTGAACGACGGGATCCGGCTCATGTGGTACGTCCGGTGCATGAACCAGGCCGGCCAGCCGGTCATCTTGATCCCGTACACCTGGGCGACGCCCTTGTGCAGGCCGAGGCTGGCCACGCTGCCGGCGTGCTTGTGCTTGTACTCCACCGGCTCCCGGCCGCGCACCACGTTGGCGATGTTGTCGGCCATCCGGGCGGCCTGGCGGACCGCGTGCTGGGCGCTCGGCGAGCAGTAGTTGCCCGGCTCCTTGGTCAGGTCCGGCACCGCCGCGCAGTCACCGGCGCTCCAGGCGCCCTCGACCGCCCGGTCGCCGTCGACGATCTGGAGGGTCGGCAGGCAGGTGACCCGGCGCCGCTCGTCGCGGGGGAAGTCCGTCGCGTCCAGCATCGGGGACGGCTTGACGCCGGCCGTCCAGACGATGGTGTCGGAGCGGAAGCTGTCGCCGTCGGAGAGCTTCACCACCCCGTCGACGCAGGACTCCAGGCGGGTGTCCAGCCGGATGTCCATGTTCCGCTTGAGCAGCTGCTGGACCGTGTAGGCGCCCATGTCCCGGTCGACCTCCGGCAGCACCCGCTGGGTCGCCTCGACCAGCACCCAGCGCATGTCCTCCGGCTTGAGCTCCGGGTAGTACCTCAGCGCGTCCCGGGCCATGTCCTCCATCTCGGCGAGCGCCTCGATGCCGGCGTAGCCGCCGCCGACGAAGGTGAAGGTCAGCGCGGACCGGCGGACCTCCGGGTCCGGCGTGACGGCAGCCACGTCGAGCCGGTCCAGCACGTGGTTGCGCAGGTAGATGGCCTCACCGATGGTCTTGAAGCCGATGCCGTGCTCGTGCAGGCCGGGAATCGGCAGCGTCCGCGAGACCGAGCCGGGGGCGACGACGACGTGGTCGTACGGGATCTCCCGGGTCGGGCCGCTGATCGGCTGCACGACGGCGGTCTTGCGGTCGTGGTCGATCCGCGTCACGGCGCCCGCCACCACCTTGCACCGCCGCAACTCCCGTCGCAGCGGCACCACGGAGTGCCGGGGCGAGATGTTGCCGGCCGCCGCCTCGGGCAGGAAGGGCTGGTAGGTCATGTGGGGCTGAGGGTCCACCACGATGACCTCAGCCTCACGGGAGCTGAGCTTCTTCGACAGGCGCAGGGCCGCGTAGAGACCAACGTGCCCGGCACCCACCACAAGGATCCGCTTCGGATTCACGTCATCTATCTTTCCCGGCGCGGCCCGGCTAATCCCGATCGCGCCCCTCTTCTGTGACGGAGCACAACCCCTGTGACCTGCGCAACTGCTGCTACCGGCAGGTTAACGGCGGCGCAGCAGCCACCCCAGCAACGCTGTCAACGCGACCGCCGCCAGCAGTCCGGCCGCGGTCGCGAGTTGGGATCCGGCGCCGTCGCCGAGACCGCCGACCTCCACGAGGAGGACGCCGAGCACGAAGGCCCCCAGCAGCACCGTGCCGGCCCGCGCGAGCCAGCGCACGATCACGTCCGGGTCGACCACCGCGTCGTACGGCAGGACGGCGGCCAGCGCGCAGAGGGTGTGCGTGAGGTAGAGCACGGCCGCCACGGCGAGCAGCCGCCAGAGCGCGATCGGCCGGCCGTACCCGTCGGTGGCGACCAGCCAGCCGCCGACCGTGACCAGCGCGGCGAAGGTCGGCCAGACCCGGCGTGGTCCGAGCGCCGGCAGCAGCGCCACCACGACCAGGGCGAGCAGCGGCCGGCCGAGGAGCACCTGCGACGGGTACGCCACCACCAGCCCGACCAGCGTGGTGAGGAAGATGCCGGCCCTGACCAGCAGCGGCGTCAGGCTGACCCGGGCGGCCGCGTACCGCACCGCCCGGACCCGCTCGATGACCGGATTCATCGGGCCCCCACCCTCGGGGCGGTGGCCAGCCGCGCCACGTCCCGCAGCACCTGGTCGAGGCTGCCCGCGCCGGCCCAGCGCACCACCGGCACGCCGTGCTCCCGCAACTGCCCGATCATGGTGTCCCGGTCCAGCCGCCACAGCCGGTACGCCACCTCGGCCCAGCCCCGGTCCTTCGGCGGGGCGAGGTCGGCCGGCAGGGTGTCCACCGCGACGACGAACCGCCCCGAGCGGGCCAGCCGGGCCAGCATCTGCGCCGACCGCTCGTCCAGCAGCGGGGTGAGGACCACCACCAGCGCGTCCGCGGAGAGCAACTGCGGCCCGAAGACCTGGTCGTACGGCTCGTGCGGGGAGGACTCGGCGCGCACGTCGAGCAGCCACTCCAGGACGGTCAGGTACTGCCGGCGGCCGGTGGCCGGGCGCAGCCGGCGGGCGGCCGGGCCGTACTCCAGCATCGACACCCGGTCGCCGCGGTGCAGGTAGTGCTCGGCGATCGCGGCGGCGGCCCGGACGGTGGTGTCCAGCACGGAGGCGGCACCGGACACGCCGCCGGAGCGGCCCGCCTCGGCGAGCACGTCGAGCAGCACCACCACCTCGGCGTCCCGGTCGGAGAGGGTGGCCGCGACGTGCAGCTGCCGGGCGCGCAGCGACACGCGCCAGTCGATCCGGCGCAGCCGGTCGCCCGGGGCGAAGACCCGCACGCCGGCCAGCTCCCCGCCCTCGCCGGGCCGGCGCGAGTGGTGCGCCCCGACCAGGCCGGCGGCCCGGGGCATCGCCTCGACCGCGTCGAACGGCTCGGTCCTCGGGTAGACCCGGACCCGGGCCGGCTCGGTGACCACCGCGCGGGAGACCAGCAGGCCCTGCGCGGCGGCGACCCGGGCGCCGGCCGGGCCGACCGGGTGCCGGCCCCAGCGCAGCGCCGTGCCGGCCAGCTCCAGGTCGACGGCCGCCTCGGTCGGGACGGCGGTCACGAAGGGCCGGTCGGCGACGGACGGGACGACGGCCGAGGGGGCGCCGGACGCGGCCACCGCCCCGGCGATCGTGGCCCGCTCCACCCGCAGCCACGGCGAGACCCGGCTGCGGACCACCGCCACGTCGTAGTCGAGCACGTCCGGGTTGCCGACGCTGACCGTGCCGGTCAGCTCGCCGCCCTCGACCAGGTGCCCCTCGTCGGCGGAGATCCAGACCTGCGGCAGGGCGGCCGGCCGGCGGCGCAGCGCGTACGCGGTGCCGATCGCGAACGGGGCGGCCAGCACGATCAGGTCGGCCCGGCCGAGCAGCACCCCCGCGATCAGCAGCAGGCCGGTGAGCAGCACCGCCCGGCCGAGCGCCCAGGTGGGCACCCAGCCGGTCGCGGGCTGCGGCCCCTGCTCCGGCGACTCGGTGCGGGGCGGCACGGCGGGCGCGACCATCAGTGCCCGGGCCGGCCGGCGGCGTAGCTGGGCAGCGCCCCGCTGGCCGGCGCCGGGGTCGCCTCCAGCACCTCGCCGACCACGAAGGACGGGTCGACGCGGCGCAGCCACATCTCGGGACGCAGCGTGATCCGGTGCGCCAGCGCGGGCGCCGCGACCTCCTTGACGTCCTCCGGCACCACGTAGTCGCGGCCGGCCAGCACGGCCCGCACCCGAGCCAGCAGCAGCAGCGCCAGCGAGCCGCGCGGCGAGGCACCCACCAGCACCGACGGGTGCTCCCGGGTGGCGGCGGTCAGCGCGACGATGTAGCGACCGACGGAGTCCTCGACCACCACGTCCTCCAGCGCGGCCTGCATGGCCCGCAGGGTGGCCGCGTCGACCACGGGCTTGATGTCCGCCTCCTCGCGGCGGCGGGCCATCCGCCGGCGCAGCACCTCCCACTCCTCCTCGTGCTCGGGGTAGCCGAACGAGACCCGGAGGAGGAACCGGTCGAGCTGCGCCTCGGGGAGCGGGTAGGTGCCCTCGTACTCGATGGGGTTGGCGGTGGCCAGCACGTGGAACGGCTCGTCCAGCCGGTAGGTGACGCCCTCGACCGAGACCTGCTTCTCCTGCATCGCCTCCAGCAGGGCCGACTGGGTCTTCGGCGGGGTCCGGTTGATCTCGTCGGCGAGGAGCAGGTTGGTGAAGACCGGGCCGGCCCGGAACGCGAAGTCGCCGCTGCGCTGGTCGTAGAGGAACGAGCCGGTGACGTCGGCCGGCAGCAGGTCGGGAGTGAACTGGAGCCGGCGGAAGTCCAGCCCGAGCGCCTGCGCGAAGGAGCGCGCCGTCAGCGTCTTGCCCAGGCCCGGCAGGTCCTCCAGCAGCACGTGCCCGCCGGCCAGGATGCCGGCGAGGACCAGCTCCAGCGCGTCCCGCTTGCCGACCACGACCTGACCGACCGCCTCCAGCACCGACCGGGCGAGGTGGCCGACCTCCGCGGCGGGCATGCTGCGGTCCACGTCGTTCATATCTTCTCCAGTTCGGCGACGATCGCCGCGAGGTCGCGCGGCGACGGGGGGCGGCGGGAGGGCGTGCTGAGGAAGGTCCAGAGCTGGTCGCCCAGCAGGGCGCGGGCGCGGGCCGGGTCCGACTCCCGGGTCAGGCCGTGACGCTGACGCAGCCGCTCGTCGGCCAGTTCGGCGAGCCGCGGCAGGACCCGCGCGGCGAACCGCTCCCGGCTGCTCCCGCACCAGTCCAGCGGGCGCTCCCAGCCGTTGATCGCGGTGCGCAGCGCGTCCCGGGCGCCCCAGTTCCACGTGCCGTCGTCGTCGCCGGCCGGGGCCCGGGCACCGGCCCGGGACGGGGGCGGGGGCGCGAGGGCGGCGACGACCCGGCGCACCACGAACAGCGCGAGCACCCCGGCGACCAGGACCAGCGGGGAGACCCGGAGCCCCACCACGCGCAGGCCGGCGACCAGCACCACCACGACCGCCGCGATGCCGGCCAGGGCGCGGAACACCCGGCCGGCCCGCCCGCCCCGGGAGCGGCCGGCGCGCCCCGGGCGCTCCTCCTCGAAGCTCAGCAGGTCGTCGATGCTGGTGCTGCTCACCGCGCCACCTCATCACGCCGGGCGCGCGACCGCCACGACCCGGTCACGTCGGCACTCCGGCGTCGCCGGCGACCACGGCGGTCAGCTCGGCGCGCAGCCGGCGCAGCGCCGCACGGGCCTGGTCGCGGGTGCGCTCGTCGACGGGCCGGGTGGCGTAGCGGGCCTCGCGGTAGACGTGCGCGAACTCGGCCAGCACGTCGGCGCTGACGATCGCCGGCACCCCCGCCGACGGGTCGCCCCGCAGCAGGCGGGTGACCAGGTCGGTGGGGGTGTCCCCGGCCAGCCGGGGCACACCGGCGCCGGCTGCGGCCTCTTCGAGGCGCACCCAGCAGGCGATGACCGCGGCGCGCGGGTCGGCGTCCGCGTCGTCCAGCTCCACCAGGCCGGCGTCGAGGGCGGCGGCCACCTCGCGGGCGGTGCCCTCGGCCGTACGCCGGTTCCGCTGCTTCGGCAGCGCCCGGGTGCTGCGGCGCATCGCGCCCCGGACCAGCGTCCAGGCGAGGTAGCCGAACGCGGCGAGCAGGGCCGACCCCAGCAGCACGAGGGCGACCGTGCCGAGCCACGGCGGGATGCTCGCCTGGGTGGCCTCGCCGGCGTCCCGGGGCTCGACGGGGATCGACGCGGCCGGCTCGCCGGTCGGGTATTCCGGCACGTAGGGGATGTTGTCGGCGGCGGGCGGGATCCGGCTGGCGCCGATCGACGAGTGGCCGGACGCCAACGCGGCGACGGCGAGCAGGACGCCGACCGCGGCGACCGGCCACCACCTGCGCAGCACGCTCAGATCCATCCGGGGTTACCTCCGGGCCGCCGGGGGGTGCGTCGCGGGCCGACGCGTTCCGTCCGTCATCGCCACCGCCCCCGCGTGCCTCAGTCCACCCCGGCCAACTGCTTCGCCCGGGCGAACACGTCGTCCAGCATCCCTGGTGTCAGCCGTCCCGTGAAGGTGTTCTGCTGGCTGACGTGGTAGCAGCCCAGCAGCTGCGGTGCGGCCGTGCCGGACCAGTGTGCCCCATGACCGAACGCCGGTCGCGGGGCGGGCGGGCGCTGGCCGTACACCTGACGCAGCGTCGGCCACCACGCGGACCAGGCGAAGGCGCCCAGCGCGACCACGACGCGCAGGGTGGGCCGGATCAGCGCGACCTCGCGGTGCAGCCACGGTGCGCAGGTGTCCCGCTCGCCCGGGGTGGGCTTGTTGTCCGGCGGCGCGCAGCGCACGGCGGCGAAGATGCGGGTGTCCCGCAGGGACAAACCGTCGTCGGCGGCGACGCTCGTCGGCTGGTTGGCCAGCCCGGCGCGGTGCAGCGCGGCGAAGAGCACGTCGCCGGAGCGGTCGCCGGTGAAGATCCGGCCGGTGCGGTTCCCGCCGTGCGCGGCGGGCGCCAGGCCGAGGATGGCGATGCGCGCGTCGGGGGCGCCGAAGCCGGGCACCGGCCGGCCCCAGTACTCCTGGTCGCGGAATGCCGCCCGGCGCGTGCGGGCCACCTCCTCGCGCCACTCGACCAGGCGGGGGCAGGCGAAGCAGTCGCTGACGGCGGCGTCGAGGTCGGCGAGGTCGGTCGCCCGCGCGGCGCGGGCGACCACCTCGTCGGGCGTACGCGGCTCAGCCAAGCTTGGCCCGGAAGAGTTCGAGGGTGCGCGCCCAGGCGGTGGCGGCGGCGCGCTGGTCGAAGTTCTCCGGCCGGTCCTCGTTGAAGAAGGCGTGCGCGGTGCCGGGGTAGTCGTAGGTCTGGCACGTGCCGCCGGCGGTCTCGACGGCGCGGCGGACGGTCTGCACGCCGTCGGCGGCGGAGGTGCCGTCGGCTTCGGAGCAGTGGATGAGGGCGGCCTTGCCCGCGTAGTCGGCCCACTCGGAGCGCATCCCGTCCCAGGGCAGCCGGGGGTAGAAGGCGGCGGTGGCGACGATCCGCTCGGTGCGGCTGGCCGCCCACAGGGCCAGGCTCGCGCCCGCGCAGAAGCCGGCGCAGCCGACCTTGCCGGTGACCTCGGAACGCCCGGCGAGGTAGTCCGCCGCGGCGGCGATGTCCGCCGCCGCCTCGTCCATCTGCGGGCTGTTCAGCATCTGGCGCGGCTCGTCGGGCTTGCTGGCCGGGCCGCCGTGGCGGAAGTCCGGGGCGAGGGCCACGAACCCGGCCTCGGCGAACCGGTCCGCGACGGAGGTGATGTGGGGCACGAGCCCCCACCAGTCCTGGATGACGATGACCGCTGGGCTGGCCGCACCGCCGGACGGTATCGCGAGATACCCCTCGCGCGTACCCCCGTTGCTGGTGAAGCTCACCATTTCGCCCATCGGCCCGTCCTCCTAGCGGTCAGTCATCGTTGGCTGGTCGCCCAGTGGTCCTACGTGCCGGTAGCCTGCCACGCCGTGCGCGCCCCGGGGAAGACGCCGGAACAGTGGCATTCACCTCCCGTTCGCCGGCCGTACGCGCAGACGCCGACGGCGGCGCGGACCGTCGTCCGCGCCGCCGTCGGCGGTGCTGTGCTGCCGTGGGGCCGGTCAGGCCTTCTTGGTCAGGCAGAGCAGGTAGCCCTTCTTGCCCGGCTCGATGCTGTAGAAGACGTAACCGTCCTGGTCTTCCTTGATGTACTGCTCGCACGCCTCGCCGGAGCGGGCCTGCGTCTCGGTCTGCCCGTCGACCCGACCGACCACGTTGTACACGGCGTCGGTGGAGGTGCACTCGACGACCTTCGCGCCGTCGACCTTCTCCTCCTTGGTGCCGGTCACCTCGGGCAGCTCGGCGATGCAGTCGCCGACCTTGGCGTCGGCGGTCTCGTCCTTGTTGAGGAAGTTGCCGATGGCCGAGCCGACGCCGAACTTGAGCCCCGCGATGACCAGGAACGCGACGATCGCGCCCACGATGCCGAGCACCTTCCTGGAGCCGGACTTCTTCGTCTCCGGCTCCGCCGGGGGCGCCTGGAAGGCCGACGGGGGCTGCGCGGCGTCCGGCGCGGGGGGCGGTGCGACCTGCTCTGACACGGGTTGTCCTTCCGAGGGGTGGATGAGCAGACGACACCGTAGCGATCAGGTACGACGGTCGCCGCCCCGTCGACCTCATCCGTTCAGCTATTTCCCAGCTTCCCGGACGCGATCCGGTTCACGTCCGGCTCGGCGCCGGGGTGGCGGCCGGGGCCTCCGTCGCGGGCGGGGCCTCCGCGGTCGGGACCGCGGTCGCTCCGGCCGTCGGGCCGCCCGGCGGGACCGGGCCGGACGGGTCGGCCGACGCGGTGGGCGCCAACGGGGGCAGGCCGGGCGTGGGCGAGGTGGCCGCCGGCGGGCGCGGCGCGAACGGCGCCCGCTCGGGGCAGTACGGGTACGGGCGCAGCAGCGGGTTGCCGACGCCTCTCGGGTCCCACCCGTCCGGGCAGTCCGGGTAACCGAGGCGGATCGGGTCGCCGTTCTGGTCGAAGAGCCGGGCGTTCTCCACCAGCCGGCCCTCGCTGTCGTAGACGTAGACGTCCCGGACGTGGGAGTACCGGTCGTCGACCGAGATGTGCTCGTAGCCGAAGTCCCCCGAGCCGACGCGGCCGTTCACGTCGGTCAGGCCGATCAGCCCGAAGACCACCAGCACCGCCGTGCCGGCGTGCAGCAGCCGCCGCTTGGGCCGGGTCAGGCTCGGCGTGTGGTGGCCGAGCCAGATCGAGGCGAGCACGCTGCCGGCGAGCAGCACCAGGCCGGCCAGCACGCTGCCGTTCAGCTCGGGCAGCACGCCGAACGAGCCACCGGTGGTGGCCACCGTGACGAGCATGGCGGCCAGGTAGCCGCGCAGCACCCACCAGGCCGGCCGGAGCAGCCGGAGGAACTCGCTCGCCGAGGCGTACCCCAGGGGCGGCCCGAGTTGGACGTCCCAGCGCTGCGCCCGCGCGCGGAGCCGGTCCACGGCGGCGGCCAGGCGGCGGTCGCGGCGGCGGCCACCGGCGACGGCGCCGACCCCGGCGGCGGCGCGCAGCTCGGCCGCGTACGCCTCGGGCTCGCCGAGCCGCTCGACCAGGCTGCCGCCGGCCTCGACGGCGACCTCGGCGAGGTGTTCCGGCAGGTCCTCGGTCAACTCGTCACGGTGCGCCGGCGGCAGGTCGGCCAGCGCGGCCCGCACCCGTGCGACGTAGTCCGCGATCTCCTGCTCCGTGACGGTCATGCCGCCATCCCCCGATCGTCGAGCAGTGCGTCCATGGTGGTGGCGAACGAGCGCCAGAGCTTGCCGTAGCGGGTGAGCTGGTCCCGGCCGGCGGCGTTGAGGGAGTAGTACTTGCGGTGCGGGCCGGACTCGCTCGGCACGACGTAGGTGGTCAGCAGGCCGGCGGCGTAGAGCCGGCGCAGCGTGCCGTAGACCGAGGCGTCGCCGACCTCCTCCAGCCCGGCCTCGCGGAGGCGGCGCAGGATGTCGTAACCGTAGCCGTCCTCCTCGCGCAGGACGGCGAGAACCGCGAGATCCAGCACGCCCTTCAGGAGCTGTGTGGTATCCACGCTTCGCACACTACTGCGCATTGCGAAGTAGTGTCAAAGGAACGCGCCGCGCGGCGGGTCAGGCCGCGCGGCGCGCCGCCTCCTCCGCGATCCGCAGCAGATCCCGGAGTACGTGCACCAGCGCGCGAGCCTGCGCCAGGTCGATCGGCCAGCGCTCCGGATCGTCGCCGGCCGACAACTCCAGCAGGACGCCGGCCGGAGCCAGCCGCCCGACGTCCATCTGCCAGAGCGCGGCACGCACCTGGATCACCTCGTCGCCGCGCGGCGCGACCGGCCGCAGGCGGGACAGGTGCAGCGCGCTGGTCCCGCAGCCGCTCTCGGGCACGCACCACGTCGGATGGAGGCGTCGGATCGTCACGTCATCGCCCCTCGTCGGGTTGTGAGGGCACTGTGGGCCCCGGGTCGCCCCCATCATCGTGACCACCCGACTACGGTCGGAAGTCACGCGGCGGGCACCGGTCGGCGGTGGCCCGCCCGGCCCGACATGTGAAGCCCGGTGAGCGAGGTGTGATGACCAGACCCCAACTGTCGACGCTGGATCTCCTGGCCGGCGAGCTGCGGCGGCTGCGCACCGAGCGCGGGCTGAGCCAGGAGGAACTGGCCCGGCGGATCAACTACTCCGGCTCGCTCGTCGGGATGGTGGAGATCGGCCGGCGTACGCCCTCGCTCGACTTCGTCCGGCGCGCGGACGAGGCGCTGGACAGCGGCGGCCTGCTCGGACGGATCCTGCCGCTGGTCAGCGTGGAGACCGCGCCGGCCTGGTTCCGGCCCTGGGTGGCCGTCGAGCAGGAGGCGGCCACGCTGTGGTGGTTCGAGATCTCCGTCCTGCCCGGCCTCCTCCAGACCGAGGGCTACGCCCGCGCGGTCCTCGCCGGCGGCGGGCTTCACTGCCCGGAACAGATCGAGCAGCGGGTGACCGCCCGACTCCAGCGGCAGCAGATCCTCGACCGCGCCCAGCCACCGCAACTGGTCGCGGTCATCGACGAGGGCATCCTGCGCCGGCCGGTGGTCGACCAGTTCGGGGTGATGCGCGAACAGCTTGAGCTTCTGATCGCGCTGGCGGCGCGTCCGCACGTCCACCTGCATGTCGTTCCGACCGAGGTGGGCGTCTACCCGGGCCTTGCCGGGCCGTTCATCCTGGCCGGGTACGCCGACGGAGGCTGGGTGGCGCATCTCGACAGCCCGCTGCGCGCCCAGGTACTGGACCGCGCCGAGGAGATTGCCAGCCTGCACCGCAGGTGGGAAAGTGTCCGCTCAGAGGCGCTGCCCCGGCGGCAGTCGCTGACCCTGATGCAGGAAGTGGCGAAGACATGGAGCTGACCGGCGCCCGGTGGCGCAAGTCCACCCGCAGCGACAACGGCGGCGCCTCGTGCGTGGAGGTCGCCGACAACCTGCCCGGCGTGGTGCTGGTCCGCGACAGCAAGGACCGCTCCGGCCCCGTGCTCACCTTCGACCCGACCGCCTGGTCCCACTTCGTCGCCGGCGTCGCAGGGCGTCACCCGCGCTAACGGGGTGGAACGCGGCGCGGCTCCTCGCCCATGCGCCGACAACCATGACCGCATGGATAGGTCACCTGGGTCCGATCACCGGTCAGCTGGTGGACGCCACGGGCGTGGCCTACCTCTGACCGACCGTTCGCCGGTCAGCGGCCAGGGCGGGTGGCGACCATCGCGTCGTGCAGTTCCTCGGAAGTGGGGACGGGGGGCAGTGCGGATGCGAAGCCCTCCGGATGGCAGGCGTCGAGCAGTAGCGCCACCAGGCGCCGCCACGCCCCCGGCGCCGACTGCCGGGTGGAGCGCAGCACGCCGGCGTTGGCCATCAGGAACAGCATGACGTCGGCGCCCGTCACGTCGGAGCGCAGCTGGCCCTCCTGCTGGGCGCGCCGGATCAGGGCATCCAGTGCGCCCAGCGCCCGGCTCCGGGGTTCCTCCATGCCGGGCGAGTTGGGGAAACAGGCGGTGAAGCCTTCGGTCACCGCTCGGTCGGCGGCCTGCATCGCACACACCCGCTCGACGAAGTCGCGAAAGGCGGCCCCGGGCTCGGGTGCCCGAACGGCCTGCTCGGCGAGGTCGGCCAGCTCGTTCAGCCGATCGGTCAGTACCGCCTCGATCAGTGACTCCCGCTTCGGGAAGTGCCGGTAGAGGGTGGCGATGTTGACCTCGGCCCGCCGGGCCACGTCCTCGAGCGGTGCCTCCAGCCCGCGCTCGCCGAACACGGCACGGGCTGCCGCCACGACGCGTCCCCGGTTGAGTTCGGCGTCCCTCCGCAGCCCCTTACCAGATCTCATGACCCAATCCTACGAAGTGAAGGGTGCCCTGCGCTTCTGGTACGGTTAGCGCACCGCTTAACCGCAGGGCTCCCTTCGTTTTTGGAGAGTTACGTTGAAGATCGTTCTCTGGGTCGCCCAGGGCCTCCTCGCCGTCCTGTTCGCCGGGGCGGGCGGCATGAAGGTCGTCATGGCCAAGGACTCGCTCGTCCCGTTGATGCCGTGGGTGGTCGACTTCTCTTCCGGAATGGTGAAGGTGATCGGCGTCCTGGAGGTGCTCGGCGCGGTCGGGCTGATCCTTCCCGCCCTCACCCTGATCGCGCCTGTGCTCACTCCGATCGCCGCCACCGGTCTCGCCGTTGTCATGCTCGGCGGCGGGATCGTGCACATCGGCCGGGGAGAATACCCCCACAGCATCGGCAATCTGGTGGTGCTCGCGTTGGCGGTGTTGGTCGCCTGGGGCAGGTTCGGCCCCTACGCCCTCGCTGCCCGGAACTGGGGGTAGCCGGCGGCCGGTAGGCGAGGCCCAGCCGCCGACGCTTGTCGGCACGACAGGATGACTGCCCCCGCATGGGCCGGCTACAGGCCATCAACGAGTGGCTGTGACCGACTTCGACACAGCCCTGGTCGTACCGGATCCGCGCTCTACTGCCAGGTGGCGGTGTCGGGGTCGATGCCGTGGACGCGTGCACTGGCGTCGACGCTCTGCCGGAACCACGTGGCAAGGCCGGCGCGGATGCCGTCGTAGTGGGCGGCGAACCCCGGATCGGCCTCGAACATGCGGCCGAGGCAGACCTGCATCTGCCGGGTGAGGGGAAAGTACGACGTGAAAACCTCACGGTGCCGCTCGACGAGTTGATTCGCTTCGGGGCTGCCAGGGGCGACACCGGCGTCCATCGCGTCGCCGAGGGCACGGTCGAGGTCAGCGACGGCGTCGGCGATGGCCTGCCATTCCTCCGGGTTGCGAGAGGCTGAGCGTTCGGCGTACTGCTGCCATTGCGTCGTGTCTCCGTAGCGCTGACGGGCTTGGGCGGGCCAGTCCGTGTTCCACTCGGGGCCGAAGATCGCGGCCTGCTGCTCGACGGTCAGCAGCAGGCCGCGCTCGTGGGCGTCGATCATCCGATCCAGGCCGGTGCTGAGCTGCTGGAGGCGGTCGATCCGTTGGGCCACCTGGGTGCGCTGCGCGCGCAGTGCGCCGGGCACGTCCACGGTCGCGTCGTCCAGGATGGCCCGAATCCCGTCCAGATCGAGGCCGATCTCCCGGTAGACGACGATGCGGTACAGGCGTTGCAGATCAGCGGCGGTGTAGAGCCGGTATCCGGCAGTCGTGCGCAGCGACGGTCGCGCCAGACCGATGTCGTCCCAGTGGTGCAGCGCGCGGACTGTCACGCCCAGACGCGTCGAGACCTGACCGACGGTCAACCCATCGACGTCAGTGGCATCAGGCATGCTCCTCAGTGTCGCCGCGACCGCCGCCCGGTGGGGTGATCCCCATGGCTTCAAGGTTCCGCGCCTCCTGACTGGCCGGATCAAAGGGCTTCGCCGCAGTGAAGACGATCCGCGCGTTCTCGGGGGTGACCACTTCCACGTCGCGGGTGTTCCAGGGGGTGTCCCGTGGGCCGTCGACCGAGTCCGGGCTCAACGCCCGACATGCCTCGACAAGGGAATCGATCTGGTTGAGCACGCACGCGAAACTGACGCTCATCGCTGGCGCCTGCTCCGGAACGCTCGCCGCCGAGACGAGGAGCACGTCCTGGAACGCCCACCGGCGCAGGTGCACGAGCGTGCCGGGGATGCTGAACAGCTCGAAGAACCCGAGCCCACGAGTCCAGAAGTCCACCGACGCCGCCAGATCGCTCGTGGGGATCGACGCGAACGCGGGCATTCCGTAGATGCCCCGGTACAGGTCCGGCGCAACCGCATCCGGGCCGGGATCGGGCACGGGACTAATTTCGAAAGCGTCGTAGTGATCACTCATGCACCCCACCCTCCGGCCTTACGCGGCGTGAGGGTCAAGCCGGATTCGTGGACCGGGTCTCCACGCATGGATCAGACATAGAGCTTGCGGAGTTCTCGGGCGATGTCGGAGACCTCGGTCATCGCGCCGCTGGCCACCGACATCACGAGAGCTTCGGCCTGGTCGACGTCGACATCCCGGATCGGGACCTCGTTGAGGGCCAGGAAGACGCGCGCCGCCGCCCAGGCGAGACGCTTGTTCCCGTCGATCAGCGCGTGGTTCATGCAGATCGAGTGCAGCAGCGCGGCGGCCTTGCCCCACAGTTCGGGATACGCCTCCTGGCCGAACGCAACCGTGGCGGGCCGCACCACCGCGGAGGAGAGCAGGCCGGGATCACGCACCTGCGGTGCCTCGCCGAGGACGATCGAGGCGATCTCCATCAGGTCGTCGACGTCCAGGTAGTTGATCACTCGGCAAGTCGCCGCAGCAGCTCGGCGTCACGGTCCGCGACCTCGCGGGCAAGACCCTGTACGCGGGCGCGACGGCTGCGAGCAGCCACGTACTCCTCCACCGCCACGACGATGGTGGCGTTCATCGACCTGTGCTCCTGCTCGGCGAGAGCCTTCAGCCGCTCGTGCAGACCGTCGGGGAGATTGACCGTGGTGACCATATGTAAATCATACCGCTGCTGACCAGCGGATTCCGGGTCGCGCGACCTCAGGCCAGCGACCAGGCGATGCCGTCGAGGATGTCGTGCTCGGAGGCGACCACCGAGGCCATCCCGGCCCGCTCCATGATCACCCGGAGCACCAGGGCGCCGGCGCCGATCACGTCCGCCCGGCCCGGGTGCATCACCGGGATCGCGAGCCGCTGTTCCCGGGTCTTGCCGAGCAGGTCGGCCGTCACGTCGGCCACCGCCTCGTACGACACCCGGGCGTGGTGGATGCGGCCCGGGTCGTACTCCTGGAGGCCCTGGGCGATGGCGACCACGGTGGTGACCGACCCGGCGAGCCCGACCAGGGTGGCGGCCTGCCGGCCCGGCACAGCCGCCAGCGCCCGGTCGACCGCGACGGCGATGTCGGCCTGCGCAGCGGCGACCTCGGCCATGCCCGGCGGGTCGCCGTGCAGGTGCCGCTCGGTCATCCGGACGCAGCCGATGTCCATCGAGATGGCCGCCTCGACGCCGCCGGCACGGGTGCCCACGACGAACTCGGTCGAGCCGCCGCCGATGTCGATGACCAGGAACGGCTCCTCGGTGCCGGCGGGCAGCCCGCGCACCGCACCGGTGAAGGAGAGCCGCGCCTCCTCGTCACCCGTCACCACCTCGGGCGCGACCCCGAGGGTCCGCTCGACCATCTCCCGGAAGTCGGCGGCGTTGGAGGCGTCCCGGGACGCCGACGTGGCGCACATCCGGACCCGCTCCGCGCCGAGCTTCTCGATCTCGGCCGCGTAGGAGGCCAGCGCGACGCGGGTGCGCTCGATGGCCTCCGGGGCCAGCCGGCCCGTCTTGTCGACACCCTGGCCGAGGCGGACGATCTCCATCCGCCGGCTCAGGTCGACCAGCGGCGCGTCCGGGCCCGCCGAGGGATCGGGCAGGTCGGCGACCAGCAGTCGGATCGAGTTGGTCCCGCAGTCGATGGCGGCCACGCGCGTCGTCACGGCAGCAACCCTACGTCAGCCTCTCCCGTGCCCGGCGGGTTGTCGTCGTGCCGACGGTTCGGCGGCGAGCACCGTCGCCCGCCTGCGCCGGTGGCCCCGCGCGGCATCCTGGCTGCCGACCCGCCAGGTCGCGTACGCATGGATGTCGTCGGCATGTCGGCGGAACAGCTCGGTCACCCGCTCTTCACGGCCTTGCATGACACCTCCGCAGATCGCCCTGTCGCGGATACTTGTCGGCGTCAGCGCCACGGATTACAGGGGACGGTGCCGAAAACTCCGGAGACCGCCCGCGACAGTGCCCTCCGGCCGCCGTTGCAGTCGACGCCGGCCGCCGTGACCCGGCACCGGCGGCCCGGCGACCGGTGGGCCGGCGACCGGTGGGCCGGTACGGGGCGTCGACGTGTCAGCCCGGTGGTCCGTCGCCCGGCGCGAGCCCTGCGGCGACCGCGGGGCGGCGAGGTCAGGTGCGGCCGGCCGGCGGGACGTCGTCCCGGCCGAGCAGCCCGGCGCCGAGCGACGTCAGCTTGTGCAGCACCGCCCCACCCTCCCGGACGCTGCTGACCAGGCCGGCCGCCCGCAGCGCCGCCGCGTGCTCGGAGGCCGAGGAGAGGCTGATCCCGACCGCCCGGCCGAGCGCGGTGGTGGTGTGCCGGCCCGGCCCGGCGAGCCCGCGCAGCACCGCCGCCCGGGTGCCCCCGAGCAGGCGACCGAGCGGGTCGGAGGCGCTCGCCTCGACCCGGCGGGGCAGCGGCGCGGGATACACGACCAGCACCGGCCGGTCCGGTTCCACCAGCACCCGGGGGTGCGGGCCGGCCAGCGGCGAGGGCAGCAGGATGAGGCCGTGGCCGGTGCCGGGGAGCGTCGCGCTCCACCAGGTCCGCACCGTCAGCGTCGGCGCCTCCCACCGGATCGCCGGGTGCAACGCGTTCAGCAGGCCGTCCAGCCCGTGCGTGGCGAGGTGACCGGTCGCCCCCGCCACCTGGTGCCGGTGCGCGTCCGCCAGGTCGGCCCAGTGCGGCCGGAGCACCCCGTCGTGCCAGGTGCCCAGCGCCCGGCCAAAGAGGCTCATCGTCTCCCGGTCGGCCTCGGCGAACCGCCGGCGCAGCGGCGACCCGGCCAGGTCGGCGTACGCGGCGGCGACCTCGGCTCGGATGCGCCGGGCGGGGGTGGCCCGGATCGCCTCCAGACCGGCGGCCACCGACTCCAGGCCGTCGAACGGGGTGAGGAAGTCCGGGAGCCGCCCACGGGCGGGCAGCAGGTGCCGCAGCACGGCGGCGGCGGCTCGGACCCGGCCCGTCGCCGCCGCCGCGCCCGCCGCGGGGCCGGGCGCCATCCGGGCGGTGTCGGGGTCGTGCAGCGCCTGACAGGCCAGCAGGGCCGTGCCGACGGGATGCAGGCGATCGGCGAAGCGGACCCGACACAGGTCCGCCGGCCCCAGGCGGAGGCGCAGCATGCCAGCAGACTGCCTGCCTTCGGCCAGGACCGAAAGGGTTGACCCGCCGACCGCGCGGAATCCAGTGTGGACATCGGCCACGGGAGGGGGCGGGGCGTGCGACGGACGTTGGCAGTGCTGACGGGGCTGGTGCTCATCACGGTCGCCACGGCGTGCGGCGGCGGGGGTCGGGAGCGGCTCGGGGCGACCCCGGCCACGTCGCCTTCAGGGGCCGTCGAGCGCCCCGCCGCCGGTGACCACCGGCTGAACCTGCCGCACGACGGGGTTGACCGCCGCTACCTCCTGCACGCCCCGCCCGGCTACGACCCGGCCCGGCCCACCGCGCTGGTGATCGCCCTGCACTTCTATCCCGGCAGCGGCGCCGGCGTGCGCGAGACGACCGGGCTGGACGCGGTGGCCGACCGGGAGAACTTCCTGGTCGCGTACCCGGACGGACGGAGCGCCGGCTTCAACGCGCTGATCTGCTGCGGGACGGCCGACGACGTCGGGTTCCTCAAGGCCCTCACCGCGCACCTGGTGCGGACGTGGCGGGCCGACCCGGACCGGATCTACCTGACCGGGATCTCCAACGGCGGCGACATGAGTTTCCGGGCCGCCGTCGAGGTCGACGGGGTCTTCGCGGCGATCGGCGTGGTCAGCGGTGGCTACATCGGCCACCGGACGACTTCCGAGGACTACCTACCTGAGCATCCGGTGTCAGTGATCACGTTCATCGGCGGGCAGGACCGCTACGCCGACGCCTTCACCGAGGGCGTCCGGACCTGGCAGCGGCGGCTCGGCTGCAAACCGGCATCGGGTCGGCCACCGGCGGGGGCGGCGGGCATCACCCGCGCTGACGCGCGGTGCGCCGACGGCAGCGACGTCACCGTCTACACGCTGCCGGACATGGGGCACTCGTGGCCCGGCGCGCCGGCCGGCCAACTCGCCGACCCCGACGCGGGCCTCGTCGCCACCGAGCTGATCTGGGACTTCTTCGCCGCCCACCCGCGCCGCGCCTGAGAGCGGCGGTTCAGAGGCGCAGCAGCATCCGGGTGTTGCCGAGGGTGTTCGGCTTGACCCGCTCCAGGTCCAGGAACTCGGCGACGCCCTCGTCGTAGGAGCGCAGCAACTGCTCGTAGACGGGCTGCGGCACCGGCGCGCCGTCGATCTCGGTGAACCCGAACGAGCCGAAGAACCGGGTCTCGAAGGTGAGCACGAAGATCCGGGCCACGCCCAGCTCGCGGGCGGCGTCGATCAGCTCCGCGACGATCCGGTGGCCGAGTTTCCGGCCCCGGCAGGACGGGTCGACCGCCACCGTCCGGATCTCGGCCAGGTCCTCCCACATCACGTGCAGCGCGCCGCAGCCGACCACCGCGCCGTCGTCCGCCCGGACCGCGACCCGGAACTCCTGCACGTCCTCGTAGAGGGTGACGGTGGCCTTGCTGAGCAGCCGCCGGTCGTCGGTGTAGGTGTCGACCAGCCGCCGGATGCCGCGCACGTCGGAGGTGCGGGCCCGCCGCACCACGATCTCGTCGGCCCCCGCCACGCCCCCGCCCGCGTCCGCCATGGTCAGTCGGCCGCCGGCACGTCCACGCAGGGGCCGGCCGCCCACCACTTCTCCACCAACTCCAGCGTCTCGTCGCCGAACGGGTTGACCCCCGGCCCGGCCCCCAGCGCGTGCCCGAGGTGCACGTGCAGGCACTTCACCCGGCCGGGCATGCCGCCGGCGGAGATGCCGGCGATCTCCGGGACGTCGCCGATCGCCTCCCGGCGGGCCAGGTAGTCCTCGTGCGCGGCGCGGTAGCGCGCGGCCAGCTCCGGGTCGGTGGCCAGCCGGTCGGCCATCTCCTTCATCAGCCCGGCCGACTCCAGCCGGCTGCACGCCGCCGTGGCGCGGGGGCAGGTCAGGTAGAACAGCGTCGGGAAGGGCGTGCCGTCGGCCAGGCGCGGCGTCGTCTCCACCACGTCGGGCAGGCCGCAGGGGCAGCGGTGGGCGACCGCCCGGGTGCCCCGGGGCGGGCGGCCGAGCTGCGCGGCCACCGCGGCCAGGTCGGCCTCCGTGGCCGGTTCGCGCTTCGGCGGGGGTACGGAGTCCGCCGCCGGCTCCTGCGGTGGTACGACAGTCACGGTGCCCATCTCTCGTTCGGTGCTCGGGTGCTGCTCACTTGTCGGGCTGGTCGCCGTTGGCGGCCCGCACGCTGGACCAGAGGGTGTCATACCAGGGGTCGGGCGTGGCGGGCTTCGCCGGCTGGGCGGGCCCGCCGGCGTCCCGCGCGGCGCCCTCGGGGTCGGAGAGCACGACCAGCAGCGTCTCGTCGGGGCGGACCATGAAGAACCGCTCCCGGGCCTTCGTCTCGATGTACGCCGGGTCCTGCCACTTGGCCGCCTCGGCGGAGAGTCCCTCGATCACCTCGCGCTGGGCCGCCTGGGCGGCCTCCATCCGCTCGATGTCGGTCTGCTGGTCGAGGTAGACCCGCACCGGGTAGGTGTAGGCCAGGGCGAGCGCGATCAGCACCGCGAACAGCACAGTGGCCCGCCCGGTGAGGCCCCGGGAGTGGGGTGCGGTGAGCCGCTTGACCGTGCCGCCGGCCGCCGCACGACGGGCCCCGGCGGGCCGGTTCGCGGAGCGTACGCCCTCGGCGCCCCGGGCCGTCCCCGGTGCGCGACCGGCGGTGGCACGCGGCTCGGCGCGGACGCCGCCGTCGCGGACCGAGGCCCGGGCGCCCCGGGCCCCGCCCGGCCGGCCGGAGTGACCCGGCCGGCGGGCGGGACGCTGACCACCCGGTGTGCGGCGCTGCTGCATCGTCACACCCCTCCCCCGAGGCTTCGCGGTCTCAGGCCGAACGGTAGCGCGGGAACGCGCCCGCCCCGGCGTACCGCGCCGCGTCGGCCAGCTCCTCCTCGATCCGCAGGAGCTGGTTGTACTTCGCGACCCGGTCCGAGCGGGCCGGGGCACCGGTCTTGATCTGGCCGCAGCCGGTGGCCACCGCCAGGTCGGCGATGGTGGTGTCCTCGGTCTCGCCGGAGCGGTGGCTCATCATGCACTTGAAGCCGGCCCGGTGGGCGAGTTCCACCGCGTCCAGGGTCTCGGTCAGCGAACCGATCTGGTTGACCTTGACCAGGACCGCGTTGGCGGCGTTCTCGGCGATGCCGCGGGCGATCCGCTGCGGGTTGGTGACGAACAGGTCGTCGCCCACGATCTGGATGCGGTCGCCGACGGAGGCGGTGAGGGTCTGCCACCCGGTCCAGTCGTCCTCGGACAGCGGGTCCTCGATCGACACGATCGGGTAGTCGCCGATGAGCTTGGTGTAGTAGTTGCTCATCTCCTCGGCGGTCTTCGCGGCGCCCTCGAAGGTGTAGGTGCCGTTGTCGAAGAACTCGGTGGCGGCCACGTCGAGCGCGAAGACGATGTCGGTGCCGAGCCGGTAGCCGGCCTTCTCGACCGCCTCGGCGATCAGGTCCAGCGCGGCGGAGTTGGTGGGCAGGTTCGGCGCGAAGCCGCCCTCGTCGCCGAGGCCGGTGGACAGGTCCTTCTTCTTCAGCACCGACTTCAGCGCGTGGTAGACCTCCGCGCCGGAGCGCAGCGCCTCGCGGAAGCTGGGCGCGCCGATCGGCGCGATCATGAACTCCTGGATGTCGACGTTGGAGTCCGCGTGCGCGCCGCCGTTGAGGATGTTCATCATCGGCACCGGCAGCAGGTGCGCGTTCGGGCCGCCCAGGTAGCGGAAGAGGCTCAGCTCCGCGCTGCCGGCCGCCGCCTTGGCCACGGCCAGGGAGACGCCGAGGATGGCGTTCGCGCCCAGCTCGGACTTGCTGTCGGTGCCGTCGATGTCGAGCATCTTCTGGTCGATCAGCCGCTGCTCGCTGGCCTCGTAGCCGATGAGCTCGTCGACGATCTTGTCCTCGATGTTCGAGACCGCCTTCTCGACACCCTTGCCCTGGTAGCGGTCGGCGTCACCGTCGCGCAGCTCGATCGCTTCGAAGGCGCCGGTGGAGGCGCCGGAGGGCACCGCCGCGCGGGCGATCGTGCCGTCGTCGAGCCCGACCTCGACCTCGACGGTCGGGTTGCCCCGCGAGTCCAGAATCTCCCGCGCGACGATTCCCTCGATGGTTGCCACTGAGTCGCTCCTCGTTTGTGTGGTTCCGGTCCGGTTCGGGCCGCGACGGTGCGGCTGAGGCAGGTGTTGAACGCAGCGTATCGGGCGGCCGTCGGACGCGGGCGGTCCGGGCGCACGGGGACCGGATCCCGAACCTCCCCTCCGGCGACGCTTTACGCAGACATTCCCGAATTCTCGGGCCTCAACCGGCAACGGGTTTGCGCGCGGTTGACCCGATCGGCCACGCTGTTCGCCATGCCCGCCGCCTCGACCACTCTCCGCATGCTCGCCGTGTCGGTCATCGCGTCGCTCACGGTGACCGGCTGTCAGACCCTGGACGACGCCGGCCGGGCGATCGGGCGGGCCGACCTGGTCAACGACATGGCCGCCCGGCTGGACGGGGCGCTGGAGCTGACGTACTCGGCCGACTACCAACTTCCCGGCGGGCAGACCGCCACCATCGTCCAGGCCCAGGAGCCGGCCCGCTCCGCCTACACCTGGCCGGGCGGCAAGCTCACCGTCACCCCGGAGGCGACCGCCCGCTGCGAGACCGCCGCCGGCCGCGCCACCTGCACCCTGGAGGCCCCGCCCGCGCCCAACGCGAAGCCCTCGGTGGCCCTGTTCACCGAGGCCAAGCAGCAGGGCCTGGTCACGCCGCCGATCGTGGTGGGGCTGCTGACCGCCGCCGCGCTCGATCCGGACGCGGTGATCACGCAGAGCGACACCACCCTCGCCGGTCGCCACGCCACCTGCGTCGACGTGGAGCGGTCGAGCGGCGACTTCATCGCCTGCGTGACGACCGAGGGGGCGCTGGGCAGCTTCACCGGCCAGGTCGACGGCAAGCCGGTCGAGCTGGCCCTGCACCACTACCGCGAGACGGTCGACGCCACCGCGTTCGCCCTGCCCTCCGGCGCCGGCGTGGTGGACCGCCGGTCGACCACCTCGTGACCGGCCCGGCCGGCCCGGGCGCCGCCGCCCCGAACCCGGCCGGCACGGCCGCCACCCCGTCCGGTGCGGCCGGTGGGCACGCGGCGTCGGGTCGCGGACGACCGGGCGGGTTCGTCCCCGGGGCCGACCGCTCCGTCGCGCCCGCGCCGACCGACCTGGCCCTGCCGGTGGCCGGGCGCAAGCTGCTGACCGGCGCAGACGGCACCGTCCTGCGGATCGCCGACCTGCCGGCCGACACCGCGTGGGTGCCGCTGGGCACCCTGGACGGCGTCCCCGCCTGGGCGGCCGAGCCGACCGGGCAGGAGGAGCTGACCGGCCGCTGGCGCGGCTGGGCGTCACTCGCCGCCGAGGCGCCCGAGCCGCTCGCCACGCTGGCCGGCCGGGCGCTGACGGTGGTCGACTGGCGGCGTACGCACCGGTGGTGCGGGGCCTGCCGGGCCGAACTGGCCGACGTGCCCGGGGAGTCGGCCCGGCGCTGCCCCGACTGTGACCTGTACGTGCCGATGCGGTTCTCCGCCGCCGTGCTGGTGGCGGTCACCCGCCCCGGCCCGGTGGATCGCCCCGACGAGCTGCTGCTGGTGCGGCACTCGTCCGGGCCGACCGGGCTGTGGGCGCTCGTGGCCGGGTTCGTCGAGGCCGGCGAGACGCTGGAAGCGGCCGCCCGTCGCGAGGTCGGCGAGGAGGTCGGGCTGGAGCTGACCGAGCCGGCCTACTTCGGCAGCCAGCCGTGGGCGCTGTCCGGCCCGAGCGTGCTGCTCGCCGGCTTCACCGCCACCGCCGCCGACCCCACCGCCGAGCCGGTGGTGGACGGGCGGGAGCTGACCCAGGCGCGCTGGTTCCCGCTCGACCGGCTGCCGGCGGAGCTGCCGCCCGCGTACTCCATCTCGCGGTGGCTGATCGACGCGACGGCGACCGCCGCGCGGCGCTGAACCCGCGCGGCGGCCGGCCGCGCTCACACGCCGAGCAGGGTGCGCAGGTGGCGCGGGGGCGGGCAGTCGTGGGCGAGCATCGCGTCGTGCCAGTCGCGCACCGACACGCCGGCCGGGCGGGCCGCGGCGATCTCGGCCACCTCGCTGTAGCCGACGAAGTACGTCGAGAGCTGCGTCGAGGTGAGCAGCGCGCGCCGCCACTTGCCGGCCGCCTCGCCCTCCTCCTGGAAGCCCCGCCCCGTCATCAGCGCCATCGCCTCCGCCTCCGGCAGCTCCTCGCAGTGCACGAGCTGGTCCAGCAGCGCGTTGATGGTCATCCTGAGCTGCATCTTGAGCTGCTGCAACCGCACCGGCAGGCCGCCGAAGCCGAGGCCGGCCATCAGCTCCTCCGTGTAGACCGCCCAGCCCTCGATGAACGGCCCCGACTCGGTCAGTGCCCGGACCCGGGTGGGCCCGACGTGCCGGCGGGCGTGGGCGAGCTGGAGGAAGTGCCCCGGCATCGCCTCGTGCACGGTCAGGTTGCGGATCATGTGGTCGTTGTACTCCCGGTAGAACGACTCGACCCGGTGCGCGGGCCAGTCCGCCGGGGTGGGCGCGATGCAGTAGAAGGTCGGCACGGCCGCCGTCTCCAGCGGGCCGGGCGAGTCGCAGTAGGCGACCGCGACGCCCCGGGCGAACTCGGGCATCTCCTGGATCACGCAGGGGTCGTCGACCAGGGTGACCAGGTCGTGGGCGCGGACGAAGTCGGTCGCCTCGTCCAGCGTCACCGAGGCGAGCGCCACGATGGTGTGGTCGTCGGGGTGCTCGGCGGCCAGCATGTCCAGCGCGCGGCGCACGGTCTCGTCGTCGGCCGGGCCGCCGACCAGCTCGACGGCCGCCGCGCGGATCTCCTCGGTGACCCGGTCCAGGTTGGCCCAGGCCCGGCGCTGGATCTCGGCGGCGCCCAGCTCGGTGTCGAGGGTGTGCCAGAGCCGCGCCTCCCAGCGGCGACGGCCCAGGCGCGGGTCACGCCCGGGGCCGGCGTCGGCCGCCAGGCCCACGCGCAGCCACGCGACGAACTCCTCGAGCGCGGCGATCGCCGCGATGGCGGCCGGCTCGACCCGGTCGTGCAGCGCGGGCGCCTGCGCGAGCAGCGCCGGCACCTCGTCGCGGATCAGCGCCGCCGTGCCGGTGAACTGCCCGACCGCCGTCTCGGCGTGGATGCGCGGCATGTCGCGCAGCGTGGCGCGGGCGGTCGCCAGCGCGTCCGGCACCGCCGCGAGCCGACCGGCCAGGCTGGTCAGCCGCTCCTCGACCGGGGCGTACGGGCGGGCGGCCAGCGCGTGCAGCAGCGGCCCCGGATTGTGTACCAGCGGGTCCCACTCGTGCGCGCGGATCTCGGTCCACTCGAACAGCGCCTGGTCCACGAACGAGGTGAGCAGGGCGTGGTCGACCCGCTCCTCGACGCCCAGCGCGTCCGGGTCGAGTTCGGAGAGCGCGTCGGCGGCCTCCCTCAGCATCGCCTGGTCGGCCACGGCGGCGGTCGCGGACAGGTCCGGCAGCCGGTCGTCGTACCGGTGGTCCCCGGTGGAGGTCGCGAGCCCCGGCCGGCTCTCCAGCAACGCGTCGACGATCCGCTCGGCGAGCGGCACAAAGGATTCCACCCGCCGACCCTACCGGCCGGCCCCGGCTTCCCCCGCCCCTCGCGTCGGGTCGGCCCGGCCGTCCCCGGGTCGATCATGGTGGGCCGGACCACCCCGCCAACTTCATGATCGACTCGGTCTGGCGGCGGGGGTCAGGAGCGTTCGGCGGCGCGGATCGCGTCCGCGTAGGCGAGGGCGGCTCGGCGCAGGGCCGCCTCCGCGTCCAGGCCGGCCTCGCGGGCCGCTGCCACCGTGGCGAGCAGGCCCGCGCCGAGCCGCGCCTCCGGGTCCACCTGGGACTCCGCCAGCGGGGGCGGCACGGCGAGCCCGACCCGGCCGGCGCGGTCGAGGATCTTGGCGGCCAGGGCGAGCGCGGGCTGGCTCAGCGCGATGCCGTCCAGCACCGATTCACGCGCCTTCTCGGCCCGCTTGATCCGCTCCCAACTCGCCTCGATCTCCTCCAGCGTGCCCGCCTCGCCCTCCGCGAAGACGTGCGGGTTGCGCCGGACCATCTTGTCGACCAGGCCCCCGGCCACGTCGTCGACGGTCCACCGCCGCCCCTCGGGCAACTCCTCGGCGAGCCGGGCGTGCAGCACCACCTGGAGCAGCACGTCGCCCAACTCCTCGCGCAGCGCGTCGGTGTCCTCGGCGCTGATCGCGTCGTACGCCTCGTAGCACTCCTCCAGCAGGAAGCCCGCGAGGCTGCGGTGGGTCTGCGCCCGCTTCCACGGGTCGCCGCCCGGCGAGGCCAGCCGGTCCATCACCGCCACCGCGTCGAGCAGCCGGGCACCCGGCGGGTCCCACGAGCCGTACATCAGCTCCAGCTCGGCCAGCCCCGGCTCGCGGGCCAGCCGCAGGCCCAGCTCCCGGGCCAGCGACTCGTCGCCGGCCGGGCCGGCCAGCCACACCACCGTGCCGTGCGCCGCCGCCGCGTCCAGCAGCGCCTGCGTCGCCGGACCGTCGACGACGGTCACCTCGGCGCCCGCCGCGCGGACCGCCGTGGTCAGCTCGCTCTCCGCCCCCACCAGCACCGGATGCCGGCGTACGACGTCCCAGGCGGCCGCGGTCAGCAGCCCGGCCGGCAGCCGGGGCGAGGTGACGAGCAGGACGATCCGCGCCGGCATGCTCAGCTGTCGGCCGGGCCGCTCGACGGGACCGGTTCCGGAGTCGAGACATCGGTGACCGGGCCGTCCTCGTCGATGTACGGGAGCGAGTAGGCGATCAGGGCCTGGCCGTTGCCGACCAGCGACGGCACGCCCAGCGGCCGGAACCGCGGGTTGACCGAGAGGTCGGCGCGCTCGGCCTCCTCCTGCAGGGCCGCGCTGACCGCGGCGCCACTGCGGACGAACCCACCGTCACCGAAGAGCTGCCGGACCTGGGCGACC
This sequence comes from Micromonospora sp. NPDC048040, assembly GCF_055587185.1. Lineage (NCBI taxonomy): Bacteria > Bacillati > Actinomycetota > Actinomycetes > Micromonosporales > Micromonosporaceae > Micromonospora > Micromonospora sp. NPDC048040. The sequence continues at coordinate 224,248 of NZ_JBVJGT010000002.1, forward strand.
CCCAGGCCGGAGTCGATCTGGCCGGTCTTCTCCAGCGCCCGGTAGACGGCCATCACCGAGTCGTCGCTCAGCTCGCCCGGCGGTAGCTGCTCCCCGAGCGCCTGGGAGATGTCGATCCACTCGCCCCACAGCTTCGCGTACTCGGCGCCGGCCGGCATCCGCAGCGGCTGCTGGAGATCCTCGGGGCTGACCTGGTCGCGCACGCTGATGTTCTTCGCGGCCACGACCCGCTTGCCCAGGTCGATGCTGACCAGCAGGTTGACGACGTCCTGCCGGGTCACCGGCGAACGCAGCTGGTCCGGCGACGGGGTGGCGCCGGCCCGGCTGGCCTCCGCGCGGACCGCGTCGCCGAACATCCGCTGGGCGTCGGCGTAGATCTCGTCCACCCGGCTCATCGAGTAGGTGGTGTCACCGACGTACGCGGCGACGTCCGGCGCGGACCTACCGCAGGCGGCGAGGGAGACGAGACCGAGGGCCGCGACGCTGGCGGCGGCGATCAGACGGCGAGCACGCATGTTCGCCACTCTCTCATGCCGAACCGGCGCCTGTGACGCCCCCCACCCTGCTCACGGCCCGACCCGGACCACCGCCCGTAATCATGAGGTTGTCGCCCACCACATCGGCGGTGTCGAGGCGACAACCTCATGATCGACGAGCGGGGTCAGCGGGCCGGCGTGGCCACGAGCGCCGGCTCGCCCAGCACGTCGGAGAGGAGCTGGGCGCACCACTCCAGGAGGGCCTGGTCGCGCAACGGCTCGCCGCCGATCCGCCGGGTGCTCGGCCGGGGCACGCTGACCTGGTCGAGCGCCGACTTGTAGACCGAGTCCGGGTGGTAGCGCTTGAGCCGCAGCTGCTTCGAGTCGGGCAGCGGCAGCGGACCGAACCGGATGTGCTTGCCCTGCATGGAGACGTCGGTGAGGCCGTAGCGGCGGGCCAGCAGCCGGAACCGCGCCACCGCGACCAGGTTCTGCACCGGGGCGGGCGGCTCGCCGTACCGGTCGGTCATCTCGGCGACCACCTCGCGCAGCCGCTCCTCGTCGCGCGCCTCGGCGAGCTTGCGGTACATCTCCAGGCGCAGCCGCTCCACGCCGACGTAGTCGTGCGGCAGGTGCGCGTCGACCGGCAGGTCGACCTTGACCTCGGTCTCCTCCTCCGGGCGCTCCCCCTTGAACGCCTGCACCGCCTCGCCGACCATCCGCACGTACAGGTCGAAGCCGACGCCCTCGATGTGCCCGGACTGCTCGCCGCCGAGCAGGTTGCCGGCGCCCCGGATCTCCAGGTCCTTCATCGCCACGTACATGCCGGCGCCCAGCTCGGTGTGCTGGGCGATGGTGGCCAGCCGCTCGTGGGCGTGCTCGGTCAGCGGCTTCTCCGGCGGGTAGAGGAAGTACGCGTACGCCCGTTCCCGGCCCCGGCCGACCCGGCCGCGGATCTGGTGCAGCTGGGCCAGGCCGAGCAGGTCGGCGCGCTCCACGATCAGGGTGTTGGCGTTCGGGATGTCGATGCCGGACTCCACGATCGTGGTGCAGACCAGGACGTCGAACTCCTTCTCCCAGAAGCCGACCATCACCTTCTCGAGCGCCTCCTCGCTCATCTGGCCGTGCGCCACCGCCACCCGGGCCTCGGGCACCAGCTCGCGGAGCTTCCGGGCCGCCTTCTCGATCGACTCGACCCGGTTGTGCAGGTAGAAGACCTGCCCGTCGCGGAGCAGCTCGCGGTGGATGGAGGCGGCCACCTGCCGCTCGTCGTACGCCCCGACGAAGGTCAGCACCGGGTGCCGCTCCTCGGGCGGGGTGGCGATGGTGGACATCTCCCGGATGCCGGTGATCGCCATCTCCAGGGTGCGCGGGATCGGGGTGGCCGACATGCTCAGCACGTCGACCGAGGCGCGCATCGTCTTCAGGTGCTCCTTGTGCTCGACGCCGAAGCGCTGCTCCTCGTCGACGATGACCAGGCCGAGCGACTTGAACCGGGTGGCCGCCTGGAGCAGCCGGTGGGTGCCGATGACGATGTCGGCGGTGCCCTCGGCGGCCATCGCCAGGGCCTGCTCGGCCTCCTTGGGCGTCTGGAAGCGGGAGAGCTGCCTGATCGTCACCGGGAACTGGCTCATCCGCTCGGCGAAGGTGTTGTAGTGCTGCTGCACCAGCAGCGTGGTGGGCACGAGCACCGCCACCTGCTTGCCGTCCTGCACCGCCTTGAACGCCGCCCGGACGGCGATCTCCGTCTTGCCGTAGCCGACGTCGCCGCAGATCAGCCGGTCCATCGGGACGGTCTGCTCCATGTCCCGCTTGACCTCTTCGATCGCCGCGAGCTGGTCCGGCGTCTCCTGCCACGGGAAGGCGTCCTCCAGCTCCCGCTGCCACGGCGTGTCGGGGCCGAAGTTGTGCCCCTTGGACGCCTTGCGGGCGGCGTAGAGCTGGATGAGCTGCGCGGCGATCTCCTTGACCGCCTTGCGGGCCCGGGCCTTGGACTTCTGCCAGTCCGAGCCGCCCATCTTGTGCAGGGCGGGCTGCTCGCCGCCCACGTAGCGGGAGAGCTGGTCGAGCTGGTCGGTGGGGACGAAGAGCCGGTCGCCGGGCTGGCCGCGCTTGCTCGGGGCGTACTCGATGACCAGGTATTCCCGGGACGCGCCGTTGACGGTGCGCTGCACCAGCTCGACGTAGCGGCCGATGCCGTGCTGCTCGTGCACGACGTGGTCGCCGGCCTTCAGCTCCAGCGGGTCGATGGTGTTGCGCCGCCGGCTCGGCATCCTGCGCATGTCCCGCGTGGAGGTGCCCCGCCCGCCGGTGACGTCGTTGCCGGTGAGCAGTACGAACCGGGACGCCTCGTCGACGAAGCCGCTGGCCAGGTTGCCGCAGCTGACCAGCAGCTCGCCGGGGGCGGGGGCGGCCGGGATCTCCTCGGTCAGCCGCGCGCCGAGGCCGGCGTCGCGGAGCACCTCGACCGCCCGCTGGGCGGGGCCGTGCCCCTCGAAGACCAGCGCGATCGACCAGCCCTCGCCGGCCCAGCGCTTCAGGTCGTCGACGACCCGGGCGGTCTCGCCGTGGTAGAGCGGGGCCGGCTGCGCCGCCAGGGTCACCGCGATCGCGTCGTCGGGGGTGACGTCCACCTCGCCCGGCTCGTCCTCCCAGGGCTCCCGCGCCGGGGCGCCCTCCGCCTCGGCCAGGCCGAACGGCGACAACGTCCACCAGGGCCGGCGCAGCCGCGCGGCGGCGGCGCGGACGTCCGCCAGGGTCCGGAAGGCGGCGGCGCCGAGGTCCACCGGGGCCTGCCCGCCGACGGCGGCCGCCGCCCAGCTCGCCTGGAGGAACTCCTCGGAGGTACGCACCAGGTCGTGCGCCCGGGTGCGGATCCGCTCCGGGTCGCACAGCAGCACGTGGGTGCCGGCCGGCATGCAGTCCAGCAGCAGCTCCATCGAGTCGGCGCCGATCAGCGCCGGGGCGAGGGACTCCATCCCCTCGACGGGGATGCCCTCGGCCAGCTTGTCGAGGATCTCGGCCAGCTCCGGGTGCTCCTCGGCCAGCGCCGCGGCCCGCTTCCGCACCGACGGCGTGAGCAGCAGCTCCCGGCAGGGCGGCGCCCAGAGCTGCGGCACCTGCTCGATGGTCCGCTGGTCGGCGACGGCGAAGGTGCGGATCTCCTCCACCTCGTCGCCCCAGAACTCGACCCGGGACGGGTGCTCGTCGGTGGGCGGGAAGATGTCGAGGATGCCACCGCGTACGGCGAACTCGCCCCGCTTGGTGACCAGGTCGACCCGCGCGTACGCCATGTCGGTCAGCCGGCGGGCGACCTCCTCCAGGTCGGCCTCCTGGCCGGCGGCGAGCTGCACGGGTTCCAGGTCGCCGAGCCCCTTGAGCTGCGGCTGGAGCAGCGACCGGACGGGTGCCACGACCACCCGCAGCGGGCCGGTGCGGCCGTGCGCGTCGGCCGACCCCGGGTGCGCGAGCCGGCGCAGCACGGCCAGCCGCCGGCCGACCGTGTCGGAGCGGGGCGACAGGCGCTCGTGCGGCAGCGTCTCCCAGGACGGGAAGACCGCCACCTGATCGGGCGGGAGCAGGGCGCCCAGCGCCGAGGCCAGGTCGTCGGCCTCCCGCGTGGTGGCGGTCACGGCGAGCACGGGGCGGCCCGCGCCGCCACCCGCCCCGCCTCGGGCACCGCCACCCGCCCCGTCGCCGGCCGGGTCCGCCGCGACCGCGGCGACCGCGAACGGGCGCAGCGCGGGCGGCGCGGTGATGTCGAGGCCGTCGACCTGCGCGGCACCGGAGCGCGCCAGGTCACGTGCCCGGGCCAGCCCGGGGTCGGCCAGGGCGGCGGAGAACAGACCGGTGAGCATGTCAATCACTTCCCGTGGGATCGCCGGCTCGGCACGCGGCAGCGCCGCAGCACGACAGAAGCCCCGCGTCCGTCGGGACGGGGGGTGCACGCCCGCCAGCCTATCTCGCGGCGGGGACAATCTCGCCCAGAGCCGACGGGGGCGCGTGGCGCGGAACCCGGATCCCGCCCGGGCCGGCCCCGGGCGGGACCGGATCTTGACCGGGGCGACGCCGGCGTGGTCGGCTTCGATCATGAGTGGGCAGTGGCGGGCACAGTTCGACGCGGAGGTCACCTTCGCCAACGGCGGCGGGCTGCGGACCGACGGGTTCCGGCTCGACATCCCCGGCCGGGAGATCGGCGACGACGAGTTGGCGGCGCTGTTCGTCCGGCACCTCGGGCTGCTGATGGTGGCCGAGGTGCGGATCAGCGGGAAGACGATCATCGAGGAGCCGCACAAGGGCGGCCGGGGTGTGGTCGGAGAGGCCAGCGGCGGTGGCCGGCGGCTGGTCGAGCTGAGTCACGTCATCACCGACGGGATGGTCACCCTGCCGGGCTGGCCGGCGCCGCGGATCGGCGACTGGCTGACGCTCGAGGCGTCCCGGGCGAACTACGCGCCGGGCACGGAGTTCCAGGTGGCCCGCATCGACATGATCGCGAACACCGGCACGTACCTGGACACTCCCGCGCACCGCTACGCCGAGGGCGCGGACCTCGCCGGCACGCCGCTGGACCGCCTCGCCGACCTGCCCGGGATCGTGGTCCGGGTGCCGGCCGGCACCCGCGCGATCGACCGGCTGCTGCTGGCCCCGTACGACGTCGCCGGGCGGGCGGTGCTGCTGCACACCGGCTGGGACGCGCACTTCGGCACCGACCGGTACGGCGCGCCGGAGGCGCCCCACCTCACCGGGGACGGCGCCCGGAGCCTGGTCGAGGCGGGCGCCGCCCTGGTCGGCATCGACTCGATCAACATCGACGACATGAGCCCGGCCGCCGCCGGCGAGCGCCCGGCGCACAGCACGCTGCTGGCCGCCGGCGTCCCGATCGTGGAGCACCTGACCGGCCTCGACGCGCTGCCCCCGGAGGGTCTCCGGTTCACGGCGGCCCCGCCGCGGGTGGCCGGCATGGGCACCCTTCCCGGTCCGCGCCTTCGCCGTACTCGACGCCTGACCTCGACCCGGCCCACGCGGGCGGGCGGCCTCGCTCCGGAGTGCGGTCCAGTCCGTCCGCGCGGAACCGGGCCAAGAGCCGCACCCCATCACCGGATGTCGCGGAGGCAGAGGGGGGCTGATCGAAGGTCGGCGGGGTGCGGGCGTCTTCGTTCGCGACGGAACACCTGACAGCTCACCCTGCCCACCGACGTGGGGACCGATCAGAAGCCGTACTGAACGGGGCCGATCACGGTGAGCCCGGCACGGCGGGCCAGCCACTCGGCGCGCTCGGCCTCCCCCTCACGACCGCCGACGTGCACGAAAACCGTATGCCTGTCGGCCGGCTCGGTCGCCCAGATGTCGGAGGCGTTGAAGACCACCTGGACGTGCGCGTGCTTGACCTGCCACCCCAGGTCGAGGCAGGACACCGCCGGCCAGCCGTTGAGCAACCACTGCACGTGCGCCTGGTCCGGCCCGACGGTCTCCGCCAGTCGCCCCTCCACCAGGCCGAGCCCGCGCACCTGCACATCGACGTCGACCAACGGATCGGCCGGGTCCTGCGGCCCGGTCTCCTTCTCACTGGCCCGGTCCACCCACATCCGGTCCTCCCCGCCAGCCCCCAGCCAGTGGCCGTACGCATCGAGGTAGCGCGGCAGGCCTGAGTGCCGCCCGGTACGCGCCCACAGCTCCACCTCGGTGTTCCGCAGGTCGGCGACGTTCAGCAGGTGACCGACGGCGTGCAGCGCCCGGTCCACGTCCGGCGTACGCAGGATCGGGTACGCCCGCGAGTCGCTCATCAGTAGCGCACCGAGATCCGGCGCTCGACCGCGTCCACCCGGATCTCGCCGCCGTACGGGACGATCAACTGCGGGTCGGTGTGGCCGAGGTCGACGTCGAACACCACCACCGCGTCCGGGTGGTAGGCGGCGAGCGCCCGGGTGACCGCCTCCCGCTGGGCGTCGGCCCACTCCCGCCGCTGGGGCACGGAGTGCGGCCGCTCGAAGTCCCACGCCTTCGCCCGGCCGACGAGCACCGCCGGGAACGCGGCGAGCAGGCCCCGCTCCCCCATGTTGCGCAGGATCCGGAACACCTCGGCGGCCGAGGGCATCTCCTCCGACGTCTCGACGATCAGCACCGACCCGGCCAGCTCCCCGGCCGACGGGACCCGGTCGGCGGCCATCAGCCAGTGCAGGATCTCCAGGTTGCCGCCCCAGGTGCGCCCCTCGACCACGGTCGTCGGCCCCTGCCAGCGCCAGCCCTCCCCCGGCAGCATCTCCGGCTCGTGGGCCAGCGTCGCCGGGTCCTGCCAGTCGTTCGGCCGGTCGCCCCACTCCGGCGCGGGGGTCAGGTCGTACCAGCCGGAGGTGAAGAGGGCGGCGCGCAGCGAGTCGAACGTCAGCGGGTGCGGCCTGCCGGGGCGGCCGAGGTGCACCAGCACCGACCCGCCGTGGTACGCCACGATCCCCAGCCGGTGCAGGTGGTTGAGCACGTTCGTGTTGTCGGAGTACCCGAAGTACGGCTTCGGGTTGGCCCGCAGCACGGCGTCGTCCAGGTGCGGGGTGACCGTGATCAGGTCGTCCCCGCCGATCGTGGCGAGCACCGCGGTGACCGTCGGGTCGGCGAAGGCGGCGGTCAGGTCCCGCGCCCGATCGCGTGGGTCGGCCCCCATCACCCGGGTCGTCGGGTACTCCACCGGCTCCAGGCCGAACTCCTCGCGCAGCCGGCGCAGCCCCAGCTCGTACACGTGGGGGAAGATCGCGGGCAGGCCGGCGGAGGGCGAGACGACCGCGACCCGGTCGCCGGGGCGGGGCTTCGGGGGATAGTTCGGCGACGTCATGATCGGACGCTATCGGGTCAGTCGAACGGTTTCCGCCCGGATAACCACGACGAAAGCCCCGAAAGCCGCCCTAGGCTGGCGGCGTGGACGAGGAGGCGCGCAACCGGCTGCGGACCGTGGGGCTGCTGCTCGGCACCCTCGCGCTCGCCACCGCGTTCATCGCCGCCTACGTCGGCGCGCTGCACCAGCCGACCCCGCGCGACGTGCCCGTCGGGGTGGTGCGCGGCGACCAGAAGGCGCAGGCCCTCCTCGACGCCGTGCGCAACCAGACCGACAAGATCAAACCCGTCGAGTACGACGACCCGGGCGCCGCCGACGACGGCCTGACCACCCGCGAGGTGTACGGCGTGCTCGCCGCCACGGCCGAGGGCGGGCTGACCCTGACCACCGCCAGCGCCGCCGCGCCCGCCGCGGCCGACGTCGTCGTGCAGGTGCTCTCCACCGCCGCGCGGCAGGCCGAACTCCCGCTACGGGTGACCGACGAGGTGCCGGTGGCCGGGACCGACCCCCGCGGGCTGGTCCCGTTCTACCTGGCCGTCGGGTACGTCCTCGGCGGCTACCTCGCCTCCACCGTCCTCGGCCTCGGCAACGGCACCGCGCCGCGCGGACCACGCCGCGCCGGGCTGCGGATCGCCGCGCTGGCGGCGTACAGCCTGGTGCTCGGGGCCCTCGGCGCGGTCGTGGTCGGCCCGGTCCTCGACGTCTGGGACCACGACCTGGTGGGCGTCGCCGCCACCGGGGCGCTGGCGGTGTTCGCGGCGGCGATGGTCGCCTCCGCCGTGCAGGGCTGGCTGGGGCTGCTCGGCACCGGGCTGGTGATCCTGCTGCTGGTGGTGCTCGGCAACCCGGGCTCCGGCGGCATCTACGCCCCCGAGTTCCTCCCCACCTGGCTGCGCGGAATGCACCGGTGGAACGTGCCGGGGCTGGCCACCGACCTGCTGAAGTCCGTCGTCTACTTCGACCGCCGGTCGACCGGCTGGGCCGTGACCGGGCTCGCCCTGTGGTGCGTCCTCGGCGCGGCCGGGCTGCTCACCGCCAGCATGGTCCGGGGCCGGCGGGCGGCGCCCCGCCACGCCGGGCGCCCCGCGTCCCCAACGGACTGAGGAATGGGACGAAACCGGGACCCCCTCCTGACGGCGGGGTCGTCGTGGATACGATCCAGGGGATCGGACAGCGCTGTCCTTCGTACTCACGTAAGGAGCGCCCCGTGAGCGACCAGCACGACCACGACGGCCCCGACGCCGCGTTGCGAGCCGACATCCGCCGCCTCGGCACCCTGCTCGGGCAGACCCTCGCCCGCCAGGAGGGTCGACCGCTGCTCGACCTGGTCGAGGAGATCCGCGCGCTGGTCCGCTCCGACGCCCCGAGCGCCGCCCGGCGTCTCGCCGGCCTCGACGTCACCACCGGCACCAAGCTGGCCCGCGCCTTCTCCACCTACTTCCACCTGGCCAACATCACCGAGCAGGTGCACCGGGCCCGCGACCTGCGCCGCCGCCGGGCCGTCCAGGGCGGCTGGCTGGACCAGGCGGCCAAGATGATCGCCGAGCGCGGGGTGCCGGCCGAGGAGATCGCCGCGGCGGCCCGGCGGCTGGCGGTACGCCCGGTCTTCACCGCCCACCCGACCGAGGCGGCCCGCCGGTCGATCCTGTCCAAGCTGCGCGCGATCGCCGACGAGCTGGACACCGAGACCGCCAACGCGATCCTCTACGGCGCCAGCGACGAGGGCCCGGCCAACCGCCGCCTCGCCGAACTGCTCGACCTGATGTGGCAGACCGACGAGCTGCGGCTGGACCGGCCCGACCCGACCGACGAGGCCCGCAACGCCATCTACTACCTGCGCGACCTCTACGCCGAGGCGGCGCCGCAGGTGCTCGACGACCTCGCCGACACGCTGCGCGCCCTCGGCGTGGAGACCTCCCCGACCGCCCGGCCGCTGACCTTCGGCACCTGGATCGGCGGCGACCGCGACGGCAACCCGTTCGTCACCCCGACCGTGACCCGCGAGGTGCTGACCATCCAGCACGAGCACGGCATCGAGGCCACCGAGAAGGCGATGGACCACCTGATCAACGAGGTGTCGGTGTCCCGGCGGTTGCGCGGGGTGTCGCTGGACCTCTCCGCCAGCCTCGCCGCCGACCTGGACGCGCTGCCCGAGGTGGCGCCCCGGTTCCGCCGGGTCAACGCCGAGGAGCCCTACCGGCTCAAGGCCCGCTGCGTGAAGGCGAAGCTGGCCAACACCCGGCAGCGGCTGCGGCAGGGCACCGCGCACGCGCCCGGCCGGGACTACCGCGGCTCGGCCGAGCTGATCGCCGACCTGGAGCTGCTGCGCGCCTCGCTGGCCCGCAACTCCGGCCAGCTCACCGCCGTGGGCCGGCTCGCCTCCACCATCCGTACGGTCTCCGCGTTCGGGCTGCACCTGGCGACGATGGACGTGCGGGAGCACGCCGAGGCCCACCACGCGGTGCTGGCCCAGCTCTACGCGGCCGTCGGCGAGGTCTCCGACTACCCCGCGCTGAGCCGCCTCGAGCGGACGAAGCTGCTCGCCGACGAGCTGGCCGGCCGCCGCCCCCTGTCCACGCTGGACACGCCGCTGACCGAGGCGACGCGCAAGACGTTCGACGTCTTCGGCACCATCCGCGAGGCGCAGGACCGGTTCGGCGCGGAGGTCATCGAGTCGTACATCATCTCGATGACCCTCGGGGTGGACGACGTGCTCGCCGCGGTGGTGCTGGCCCGCGAGGCCGGCCTGGTCGACGTGCACAGCGGCCGGTCCCGGATCGGGTTCGTGCCGCTGCTGGAGACGCCGAGCGAGCTGAACTCGGGCGGCGAGCTGCTCGACGAGCTGCTGTCCCTGCCGGCCTACCGGGCGCTGGTCGCCGCGCGGGGCGACGTGCAGGAGGTGATGCTGGGCTACTCCGACTCGAACAAGGAGGCCGGCATCACCACCAGCCAGTGGTCGATCCACCGGGCCCAGCGCGCGCTGCGCGACGTGGCCGCCCGGCACGGCGTGCACCTGCGCCTCTTCCACGGCCGCGGCGGCACGGTCGGGCGCGGCGGCGGCCCGACGCACGAGGCGATCCTGGCCCAGCCGTACGGCACGCTGGACGGCGCGATCAAGGTGACCGAGCAGGGCGAGGTCATCTCCGACAAGTACTCGCTCCCGTCGCTGGCCCGGGAGAACCTGGAGCTGACCCTGGCCGCGGTGCTCCAGGCCACGCTGCTGCACACCGCGCCCCGGCAGCCCGCCGAGATGCTGGAACGCTGGGACGCGACGATGGAGCTGGTCTCCGACTCGGCCTTCCGGTCGTACCGGTCGCTGGTCGAGGACCCGGACCTGCCCGCGTACTTCTGGGCGTCCACGCCGACCGAGCTGCTCGGGGCGCTGAACATCGGCTCCCGCCCGGCGAAGCGACCCAACACCGGGGCCGGGCTCGGCGGCCTGCGCGCCATCCCGTGGGTGTTCGGCTGGACCCAGACCCGGCAGATCGTGCCCGGCTGGTTCGGGGTCGGCTCCGGGCTGGCCGCGGCGCGGGCGGCGGGGCTGGAGGACGTGCTGGCCGAGATGCACCGCAACTGGCACTTCTTCCGCACGTTCCTGTCCAACGTGGAGATGATGCTCACCAAGACCGACCTGAGCATCGCCCGCCGGTACGTCGAGACGCTGGTGCCGAAGAAGCTGCACCCGATCTTCCACAAGATCGAGCAGGAGTACGAGCTGACCAAGCAGGAGGTGCTGGCGGTGACCTCCTCGCCCGCCCTGCTGGAGAGCTCCCCGGTGCTCCAGCGCACCCTGGCCGTCCGCGACACCTACCTGGAGCCGCTGCACCACCTCCAGGTCGCCCTGCTGCGTCAGTACCGGGAGTCCGGGGCGGCGGGCCGGGCGGTGGCGACCGCGCCGGGCGGCCGGCGGGCCCCGAGCGACGGCACGGCGCTGGAGCGTGCCCTGCTCACCACGGTCAACGGCATCGCCGCCGGCATGCGCAACACCGGCTGAGGTGTCAGGAAGGGCCCCTTGTCACCGGTCTCCGGGTGGCAGGGGGCCCTTCCTGACACGACGACCGGCGGCCGCTCAGAAGTCGCCGCCGAAATCGCCGCCGCCGAAATCGCCACCACCGAAGTCGCCGCCGCCGCCGAAGTCGCCGCCCTGGTCGCCGCCGAAGTCGCCGCCCTGGTCGGCACCGCCACCGAAGCCCTCCTCGTAGCCGGCCGCGTAGCCGTAGCCCGGGTCGGCGAAGGCCGGCGAGAAGAGCGCGTCGGCGATCAACAGGCCGCCGACCACGCCCGCCCCCGCGCCCAGCGCGGTCTTCCACCACGGCGTGGAGTACCAGCCCGCCGGCACCGGCCGGCCCTGGTAGCGCCCGCCCGGGTAGTAGTAGGGCGTGTCCCGGCCCGGCTGCGGGCCCGCCTTGAACGTCTGCCCCCGCACGTCGACCTGCCGCGGCCGGGTCAGCTCGCCGACGCCCTGCGCGGCGGCCAGCGGGGGCAGCTCGGGGCCGGGGTCGATGCCGAGCGCCACCCGGGCGGCCCGCGCGTACGTCAGCCCCTCCAGCGCGGTCTCCCGGGCCAGGCGGTACTGCTGGACGGTCCGGGCCTGTTCGAGCTGGCCGCCGGCCGCGTTGTAGCGCTCGCCCGCGTCGACCAGCGCCTGGCGGACCGCCGGGTGGTCGCCGTGCAGGTTCATCACCTGTCCGCCCAGACGCTCGTACCAACGCTGGGCGTCGGCCCGCACGTCGGCCAGGCTCCGCGCCTCCCGGGCTGCGCGCTCCCGCCGCCACCAGACGAACGCGCCCACCAGCAGCGCCGCCAGGATCACCACCAGCAGAATTTCCATGGCACGAACGTACCCGGGCCGGTCCCGCCGTACGCGTCTGGCAAGCTCCGGTGGTGGACTTCTCGACGCTGGCCGTGGTGGTCGTCTGCCTCGCCGCCGGAGGCGCGGTGGGTTGGTACGCCGCCCGGGCCCGCTCGGCCACCGACATCGCCCGGCTGGACGCCACGCTGCGGGCCACCCGGGAGGGCGAGGGCCGGCTGGAGCAGTCCATGCGGGCGCTCAGCTACGAGGCCACCGCGCAGTCCCAGGAGGCCGTCGCCCGGGCGGTGGCCCCGCTGCACGAGACGCTGCGCCGATACGAGCAACGGGTGGCCGAGCTGGAGCGGGACCGGGTCGACGCCTACGCCGAGCTGCGCGAACAGGTCCGCACGATGAGCACCGTCTCCGGCGAGCTGCGCACCGAGACCAAGCAGTTGGTGGCGGCGCTGCGGGCGCCGCAGGTGCGGGGCCGCTGGGGCGAGCACCAGCTGCGCCGGGTCGTGGAGGCGGCCGGCATGCTGGAGCACTGCGACTTCTCCGAGCAGGTCACCGCCGCCACCGACCACCAGGGGGTCCGCCCCGACCTGGTGGTCCGGCTGCACGGGGGCCGGTCGGTGGTGGTGGACGCCAAGGCGCCCTTCGACGCCTACCTGACCGCGATGGAGGCCCGCGACGAGCGGGGCCGCGACACCCACCTCGACGCGCACGCGCGGCACCTGCGGGCACACGTCGACGCGCTGGCCGCCAAGTCCTACTGGGCCGCGTTCGACAGCACGCCGGAGTTCGTGGTGCTCTTCGTGCCGGCCGACCCGTTCCTCGACGTCGCGTTGCAGCGCGACCCGACGCTGCTGGAGCACGCGTTCGCCCGCAACGTGGTGCTGGCGACGCCGGCCACCCTGGTGGCGCTGCTGCGTACCGTCGCCTACTCGTGGCGGCAGGAGGCGCTGGCCCGCAACGCGGTGGCGGTGCACTCGCTGGCCCGCGAGCTGTACGGCCGACTGTCCACGCTGGGCGACCACGTCGGCAAGCTGGGCGCGTCGCTGGGCGGGGCGGTGACCGCGTACAACCGGGCGGTGGGGTCGCTGGAGGCCCGGGTGCTGGTCAGCGCCCGCAAGCTCGCCGAGCTGGGGGTCTCCGACGGGGAGCTGGCCGCCCCGGCGCAGGTCGAGCTGGCCCCCCGCCAGCCGCAGGCGCCCGAGCTGCTGGACACGGCCGACGCGCCGACCGGCGGGTCGACACTGGACTGACGGCCGATTCCTATCACCTCCGATGTGACAACGCGCATTTGCGCACGTCACGAAGTGGTCACAACGAACTCGTCGGTAGTGACACCACCTGCGCCACCACGAAGGATTTGGTCACGTGTGCCCTGCATCTGAGGGCCCTGTTCTCTGGAGGAAAGAGAACGTGAGCAAACCCCGAAATCTGAGCCGGCGTACCTCCGCCGCGCTCTTCGCGTCGGTCGTGGCGGCCAGCGCCGTGACCGGCGCGGGCGGAGCCGCGAACGCGAGCGCCGCGCCCACCGCCGCCCCCGACACCTCGCAGGTCACCCCCGTCGAGGCCCTTGGCTCGCACGACGCCAAGCTGCTCGCCGAGGCGGAAGCGAAGAAGGCCCCGACCGTCACGCTGATCGTCGCCACCGAGAAGGGCGAGGCGAAGGACGTCGCCGCCGGCCTCAAGGCGCTCGGCGCCGCGGTCACCGAGCGGTACGACAGCATCGGCTACGTCCTGGCCAAGGTCCCCACCTCGAAGGTGGTGAAGGCGGCCACGCTGCCCGGCGTCTCCGCTGTGGACCTGGACGAGACCATCCAGCTCCCCGACCCGGCGCCCGAGGTGGCCCCCGCCGGCAGGAAGGCGGCGAAGCAGGGTGCGACCCTGCCCGGCCCCGGCGCCGACACCCCGGCCGCCAACCCGTACATGCCGACGCACGAGACCGGCGCGGTCTCGTTCGTGAAGCAGCACCCGGAGTGGGACGGCCGCGGCGTCACGATCGGCATCATGGACTCCGGTGTGGATCTCGGTCACCCGGCGCTGCAGCAGACCACCACCGGCGAGCGGAAGATCGTCGACTGGGTGACCGCGACGGACCCGTTCGAGGACGCCACCTGGCGCGCCATGATCACCGAGGTGACCGGCCCGTCGTTCACCGCGGCCGGCGCGACCTGGAAGGCCCCGGCGGGCACCTACCGGTTCAACCGGTTCGCCGAGTCGGTGACCACGAACAGCGACCCGGCCGGTGACGTCAACCGCGACGGGGACCGGACCGACGCCTTCGGCATCCTCTACGACCCGGCCACCCACAACATCTGGGTCGACACCAACCAGAACAACGACTTCACCGACGACGCCCTGATGCGGCCGTACAAGGAGAAGTTCGACGTCGGCCACTTCGGCACCGACAACCCGGCGACCCCCGTCGCCGAGCGGATGCCGTTCGTCGTGGAGTACCGCGAGGACGTGGACACCGCTCCCGCCGGCGGCCCCGGCCTGGTCGACTACGTCAACATCGGCATCGTCGAGAGCACCCACGGCACCCACGTCGCCGGCATCACCGCCGCCAACGACATGCTCGGCAACGGCGCCTTCGACGGTGCCGCGCCCGGTGCCAAGCTCGTCTCCGCCCGCGCCTGCTCGTGGGGTGGCGGCTGCACGTACGCCGCCCTCACCACCGGCATGGCCGACCTGGTGATCAACCGCAAGGTCGACGTGATCAACATGTCGATCGGCGGCCTGCCGGCGCTGAACGACGGCAACAACGCCCGCGCCGAGCTCTACAACACCCTGATCACCACCTACGGCGTGCAGATGATCATCTCGGCCGGCAACTCCGGCCCGGGCCTGAACACCATCGGCGACCCGTCGGTGGCCGCCAACGTGATCAGCGTCGCGGCGAGCATCAGCAAGGACACCTGGCTGGCCAACTACGGCTCGGTCGTGGAGCAGAAGAACGCGCTGTTCAACTTCTCCTCCCGTGGCCCGCGCGAGGACGGCGGCGTCAAGCCGAGCATCACCGCGCCCGGCTCCGCCATCTCCACCGCGCCGACCTGGCAGCTCGGCAACCCGGTCCCCGAGGCCGGCTACCCGCTGCCCCCGGGCTACGCGATGCTGAACGGCACCTCGATGGCCTCCCCGCAGGCCGCCGGCGCCGCCGCTCTGCTGCTGTCGGCCGCCAAGGCGACCGACAAGGGCGTCACCCCGGCCGCGCTGCGCCGGGCCGTCTACTCGTCGGCCAAGCCGATCAAGAACGTCCCGACGTACGCCCAGGGCTACGGCATGTTCGACGTGGCGGGCGCGTGGAAGCTGCTGCGCAAGGGCGTGGAGACCCGCTCCTACACCTCCGACGCCCCGGTCTGCACCGTGCTCTCCGGTCAGCTCGGCACCCCGAACCGGGGCACCGGCGTCTACAACCGTTGCGGCTCGGCCGACGGCGGGCACCAGGTCGGCCAGTTGAAGACCTACCAGGTCGGAATCACCCGTACCAGCGGGCCGGCCGGCACCGTGAAGCACGTGGTGGGCCTGCGCGGCAACGACGGCACCTTCAAGGCGCCGAAGACCGTCTCGCTCCCGCTGAACGAGACCGTCACCGTCACGGTCACCGCCAAGCCCGCCACCTCCGGCGCGCACGGCGCGATCATGACGATCGACGACCCGCGCACCTCGGTCATCGACTTCGAGGTCTCCGCCGTCGTCGTGGCCTCGAACGACGTGCAGAAGCCTGACTACTCCTTCTCGGCCGAGGGCTCGGTCGAGCGGAACGGCTTCACCTCGTACTTCGTGACGGTGCCGCCGGGCGCCGGTGCCCTCCAGGTGAACCTGTCCGGCATCGCCACCGGCTCGCAGACGCGGTTCATCGCGTTCAACCCGTACGGCGTCCCGGTGGAGAGCACCTCCAGCCTCGCCTGCTACACCAACTTCTCCGACGCCAACGCCTGCAAGCCGCAGGAGCGCGACTACCAGAACCCGATCGCCGGGGTCTGGGAGATCGAGGTGGAGTCCCGCCGGACCTCGCCGTCGCTGAACAACCCGTACCAGCTCACGGCACGGGTGCAGGGTGTCGCGGTCGAGCCGGCCGTGATCGAGCTGCCGTCGGTCGCCGCCGGTGCGGCGACCCCGGTGACCTGGTCGCTGACCAACACCTTCGGCCCGGTCGCGGTGGCCGGCCAGGGCGGGCCGCTCTCCAGCGTCCACGCCGAGCGGCCGACCATCACCGAAGGCACGACGCAGGAGTTCATCGTGGAGGTGCCGGCGGGGGCGACCCGCTTCACCGCCCGGATCGGCAACCCGGCCAGCGCCGCATCCGACCTCGACCTCTTCGTCTTCCGTGGTGCCACGGAGGTCGGCCGGGCCGCCGACGGCGACTCGGAGGAGGCCGTGACCATCAACAACCCGGCGGCGGGCACCTACCGGGTGGTCGTCGACGGCTACGCGGTCGACGGCGCCGGTGGCAGCACCGCCTACGACTACCGTGACTCGTTCTCCGCGGCGGCGCTGGGCAACCTCTCGGCGTCGGCCACCCCGCTCACCCTCGCCAACGGCGCCACCGCCACCCTGACCGGTACGGTGACCGCCCAGGCGACCCCGGCCGCCGGCCGGGCGCTCTTCGGTGAGCTGTCCGTGGTGACCACCGAGGGCGCGGTCGTCGGCCGCGGCGCCGTCTCCATCGGCACCGTGAACTGACCCGTCCCGCACCGGAACACCGGAGCCCGCCCCCACCCGGGGGCGGGCTCCGCCCGTTCGTGGGTCCGACCACGGCCAACCAGCCGACGGGGCGACGGGGCGACGGGGCGACGGGGCGACGGGGCGACGGGGCGACGGGGCGACGGGGCGACGGGGCGACGGGGCATTGTCCACGCCGCGCTGTCGAGCTGCCCCGTCCATGAGACCGGTTCGAGGCGGCGGACCGACGGGCCGGACACCGCCCGCCCTGCCCCTATCCGTGGGGCAGCTCGACAGGGGCACGCGGCGGGACGCGGCCCGCCGCGTGCGCGCGGGTGGCGGGTCAGCCGCGGCGGGCGGTGTCGACCTGGAAGGGCGTGCCCTGCTGGCAGGTGGTGAGCAGGTCGGGCTGGACCCGACCGGTGACGGTCACCTTCGCGCCGGGCTTCAGCACGTCGCGCGGGCCGCCGATCAGCAGGTAGTTGCCGAGCAGCAGGCAGTTGGGCTCGACCCCGGGGGTGACCGTCCCGGTCAGCGTGGTGCCGCCCGCCGGCGGCGACGAGGTCGGCCCGCCCGGGCGCTTCGTGGGTGGGGGCAGGACGGGACCGCTCGCGTCGTCGCTGGCCAGGGGTGCGCCGGGGGTGGTCGGATCCGGGCTGGGCGGGGTCGTCACTGGGGCTCCCGTCGGGCTGGGGGTGGGGATGCCGCCGCCACCGTCCTGGCCGCCGCAGGCGCCCAGCGCCACGCAGACGGCCAGCGCGGAGGCGGCGAGCCGAAAGGTCCTCATACCCGTATCGGACGCAGCGAAGCCCGGCGCCGTTCCCTGCCGGGTCAGCCGCGGGCCGCGGCGGCCTTCATGTCCCGCTTGAGCTCCTGCGGCAGCGAGAAGGTCAGCCGCTCGTTGGCCGTCACCACCTCGTCCACGTCGGTGAACCCGTGCCCGGCGAGATGGGCGAGCACCTCCTGCACCAGCTCGTCCGGGACGCTGGCGCCCGAAGTCAGCCCGACCGTGCGCGCCCCCTCCAGCCAGGCGTCGTCGATCTCGTGCGCGAAGTCGACGAGGTGACCGGCCCGCGCGCCGGCGTCCAGGGCGACCTCGACGAGGCGTACGGAGTTGGAGGAGTTGCGCGAGCCGACGACGATCACCACGTCGCACTCGGGCGCGATCTCCTTGACCACGTGCTGACGGTTGGAGGTGGCGTAGCAGATGTCGTCGCTGGGGGGCGACTGGAGCATCGGCAGCCGCTTCTTGAGCCGGGCCACCGTCTCCAGCGTCTCGTCGACCGAGAGGGTGGTCTGGGAGAGCCAGACGACCTTGTTCGGGTCGCGGACGGTGATCTTGTCAGCGTCCTCCGGGCCGTCCACGAGTTGGATGTGCTCCGGGGCCTCGCCGGAGGTGCCGATGACCTCCTCGTGCCCCTCGTGGCCGATCAGCAGGATGTCGTAGTCCTCGGCGGCGAACCGCTTCGCCTCCTGGTGCACCTTGGTGACCAGCGGGCAGGTCGCGTCGATCGCCTTGAGCGAGCGGGTGCGGGCCTGCTCGTAGACCTCCGGCGCCACCCCGTGCGCGGAGAAGATGACGGTGGCACCCTCCGGCACCTCCTCGTTCTCCTCCACGAAGATCGCGCCCTTGGCCTCCAGGGTCTGCACGACGTGCTTGTTGTGCACGATCTGCTTGCGTACGTAGATCGGGGCGCCGTAGAGCTTGAGCGCCTCCTCCACGGTCTGCACCGCGCGGTCCACGCCCGCGCAGTAGCCGCGGGGCTTGGCCAGGAGCACGCGCTTGCCGGTCCGGGACGTCGCTTCAGCCTGAGTCACCCACCCATCGTACGTGCCGCCCGGACGGCGCAACCGACTGCGACCACCACCACAGCGGCGGCCCGCCCCCGCCCTGACCCACCTCGTTGATCATGAAGTTGTTGCCCGCGACACGCCGTCGGCAGGGCAACAACTTCATGATCAACCGAGTCCGGGCGGCGGGCCGTAGGGTGGGCGGGTGAGCACAGGCGAGGTGGGGCGGAGCACGCCCGAGGAGCCGTGGCCGGTCCGGGTGGTGAGCCAGAAGGTCGGCGCCTGGATCGCCAGGCTGGGCTGGGTGTGGGTCGACGGGCAGGTGGCGCAGATCAGCCGCCGGCCGGGTGCCACCACCGTCTTCCTCACCCTGCGGGACCCGTCGGCCGACCTGAGCCTGACCGTCACCACCAACCGGGACGTCCTCGACGCCGGCGCGCCGGAGCTGCGCGAGGGTGCCCGGGTGGTGCTGCACGCCAAGCCGGAGTTCTACGCGGCCCGGGGCACGCTCAGCCTGCGCGCCGACGAGATCCGGCAGGTCGGCCTCGGCGAGCTGCTGGCCCGGCTGGAGAAGCTCAAGAAGCTGCTCGCCGCCGAGGGGCTCTTCGACCGGGCCCGCAAGCGCCGGCCGCCGTTCCTGCCCAACCGGATCGGGCTGATCACCGGCCGCGCGTCGGCCGCCGAGCGGGACGTGCTGACCAACGCCCGCCGGCGCTGGCCGGCCGTGGAGTTCCGAACGGTCAACGTGGCCGTCCAGGGGCCGAGCGCGGTCCCGCAGATCGTCGACGCGCTCAAGGTGCTGGACGCCGACTCGACCATCGACGTGATCATCATCGCCCGGGGCGGGGGCGGCATCGAGGATCTGCTCCCCTTCTCGGACGAGGCGCTCTGCCGGGCGGTGTTCGCCTGCCGCACGCCCGTGGTCAGCGCGATCGGCCACGAGACGGACGCGCCGCTGGTCGACTACGTCGCCGACCTGCGCGCCTCCACGCCGACCGACGCGGCCAAGCGGGTGGTCCCCGACCTCACCGAGGAGGTACGCCTCATCCGGCAGGCCCGGCACCGCCTGGAACGCGCGGTGCGCAACCTCGTCGACCGCGAGTCGCACCGGCTCGACGGGCTGCGCTCCCGGCCCGTGCTGGCCCGCCCGCAGGTGATGGTCGACCAGCGGGCCACCGACCTGACCGGGCTCCGCCAACGGGCCGGGCGCTGCCTGGACCACCGGCTCGCGGCCGCCGACGACGACCTGCGGCACACCCTGGCCCGGCTGCGTGCCCTCTCGCCGGCGGCCACCCTCGACCGGGGCTACGCCATCGTCCAGCGGGCCGACGGGCACGTCGTTCGGGCCGCGTCCGAGGTGGGCAAGGGCGACGCGCTGCGGGTCCGGCTCGCCGACGGCGAACTGGCCGCCACGGTCGACGGCTGAACGGGTAGGGCAGGCACGATGTGGTGGGATGGCAGCGATGACTGACGAGAAGAAGGACGAGCGCCTCAGCTACGAGCAGGCCCGCGCCGAGCTGGCGTCGGTGGTCGAGCGGCTGGAGGCCGGCGGCACGACGCTGGAGGAGTCGCTGGCGCTCTGGGAGCGCGGCGAGAAGCTGGCGGAGGTCTGCCAGCGCTGGCTCGACGGCGCCCGCGCCCGGATCGACGCGGCGCGGCAGGAGCCCGCCTCCTGACGCCCCCGCGCGTCGATCACGGGGGTTTGTGGGGGGACGAATGTCACCACCACAAACCCCATGATCGACGCGGCGCGCGTCAGTTGAACAGGTTGTAGAGCTCGGCCGGCGCCTCGACCACCTGGCCCGCCGGCGGCTTCTGCGCGGCGGCGGCGTTGCCGTAGTCCGAGTAGGTGATCCGGATGTCCTGCGCCTTCGTCTGGCCGGCGGCCGGGATCTGGATGACCATCTCGCTGAGGCGCCCCTGCGGGTCGAGCTTCGCGGTGAACGGCACCGACTTCGCCTGCGCCCCGAGGGCCGTGACCACCGCCGGGTCCACCGAACCCGCCTGCGCCGCCTTCGACACGTCGATGGTGCCGGCGTACGCGCCCTCGCCCGTCTGTCGCACCTCGGTGATGCCCTGGGTCAACACCTCGCTGCCCGCCGGGTCGACCTTGTCGAAGTCGAAGCCGAGGTTCCGGTTGCCCTTGATCCGGGTCTGGTCGAGGTGCTGGTACTTGCCGAGGTTCAGCTTCTGCACGCCCGGCAGGCTGCCCGCGGTCGTGCCGCCGAGTTCCAGCTTCACCCAGCTGTCCGGCTTGGCGTGGATGAGGTCGAGCTTCATGAACAGGTCGTCGGCCGGCTGGCCGATCGTCACCCGCATCTCGGCGCTCTGGCTGGGCTCGTGCACCTGCCCCTCGGCGGTGGAGCCGGCGCCGGACATGGTGAACCGGAAGTTGCCGTTGCTGATCTCGCGGGTGGAGGCCAGCAGCGCCTGCTTGGCGTCGCCGGGGACCGGGGTCGCGGCGCCGGAGGCCGCCACCGTGCCGGACGCCGACACGGACGGGGAGGCGGACGAGCCCGCCTCCGGCGCCCCGCTGGCATTGCAGGCGGCCAGACCGGGAGTGAACAGCGCGGCGGCCACCAGGCCGGCGCTCAGGCGTCGAAGAGTCATGCGTGTCTCCCACGTGGGTCACCCGACGCACCTGACGGCGCCGGAAACCGGGCGACGCACCGCGTCGGCTACGTCGCGCGAGCCCGGGGGCCGGCTGCCGGAGCGGCCGGGCGGGCCCGCTCCCCTGTTGTTCCCTGCCACCGCGTCGCACAATCACCGGTCTGTCCGGTTTCCCCCGGTCGGGTGACCGCCGATACGCGGAAACGGGCGGCCGGAGCCGCCCGTTTCCGTCGTGCCGGTGTTACGAGAACATCTCGTACGTCGAGGCCGGGGCCTCGACGACCTGGTCCGCCGCCGGCTTCTGCGGGGTGGTGGCGTTGCCGTAGTCGGCGTAGGTGACCGTGATGTCGTGGGCCTTGGTGTCACCGGCCGCCGGGACCGAGATGACCAGCTCGGTGAGCCGACCCTGGTCGTCCAGCTTGGCGGTGAAGGACAGCGACTTGGCCTGCGCGCCGAGCGCCTTGACCTGGTCGGAGTCCAGGGCGGCCGAGCCGTCGCCCACGGCGGACGCGTCCAGCTTGCCGGCGTAGCTGCCCTCGCCGGTCTTCTGCACCTCGGTGATGCCCTTGGCGAGCACGGCGGTGCCGGCCGGGTCCACGTCCTTCATGTTGAGGCTGAGCTCGCCGGCGTCCTTGACCTTGGACTGGTCGAGGTGCTGGTACTTGTCCTTCACCTTGTCGGCGCCGGGGATCATCGCCCCCAGCTCGCCGAGGTCGATCTTCACCCAGCTCTCCGGCTCGATGTAGATCATCTCCATACCGAAGGTGGTGCCGGAGCCGTCGTCGGCCTTCATCGTGAACTGGGCGCTGTTGCTGGGCTTGTGCACCGAGCCCTTGCCGCTGATGCCGTCACCGGCGATGGTGAAGTTGAAGTTCCCCTTCTCGATCTCCTTGGTGGAGGCGAGCATCGCCTCCTTCGGGTCGGCGGGGACAGCCGGGGCCGACGACGCGGACGAGCCGGCGGCGCCGGACTCGGCGGTGTCCGACTTGCAGGCGGCCAGGCCGGGAACGAGCAGGGTGGCGGCGAGCACGCCGACGCTCCACCGTCGAATGTTCACTGTTGTCTCTCTTCGCAGAACGGTAAGCACCCGGCCGACCGCGGTCGCCGGGAGGTGAGCCGGGGCAGCGTAGCCGATGGGACCGACGCCCAGGGGCCCTCGACGGCCGCCCGCTACCGGATCGTCCCGGCCAGGTGTCGCAGCTCGTTGTCCCGGGCGTCGCCGACCACGATCACCGTCCGGTTCGGTTCGAGCAGCACCATCGCCTGCTCGTTGGCCCGGGCGGTGTACCGCTGCCAGGTACGCCCGCCCAGGTCGGTCTGCCCCTGGGGTTGCCCCTCGGCGGTCAGCTCGGCCGGCAGCAGCCGCTCCGGCGGCACGTTGCTCTGCACCAGCTGCGCGCCCCGCCCCTCGGGGGTGAGGTAGCCGAGGCGCAGAGTCACCCCGCCCTCGACGTTCTGGAAGGTCGCGTTGACCGTCCGCCACCCGTCGCCCAGCTCCACCGGCTCGCTGACCGGGAACGCGTTGGCGGCCCGGGCCGACTCGACGGCGGGCGCGGGGTCGACCGTGACCGGCTGGTCGCCGCCGAGGAACCCCCGGTAGAAGGCGAGCAGCAGGGCGATCGGGATCAGCAGCACGAGCAGCGAGAGCGCCATGTCCTTCGGCGACCGCTCCGACTTGCGGGCGTCGACTGCGGGCGGCGGCGCGGGCAGCTCACCCGTCTCCGCCTCGCCGACCGGCGCGGCGGGGGGTTCCGCCAGCGCCGGCTCGCCCTCCGGCACGGCGGCGGCCGGGGTCGGGGCGACCGGCGGCTGACCGTCCGGCGGCGTCTGGTCGGCGGGTACGCGATCGGCAGGCTGTGCGGGTTCCACCCCGTCATCTTCCCGCACCGCCCGACCGGCCGTATCCGGGCCATCACCGCCCCGGCACGGCGCCCGGTCAGCCATCGTGTGAGGATCAGCGACACAGCCGGCAGCGGCGACGCCGCACCCTGCCGCCCCGCAACGTCGCGAGGAGGAGCCGTCATGACCAACACCACCAGGACGCGGATCCCACAGGATCTCGACCGCAACCTCGCCCTCGACCTGGTCCGGGTCACCGAGGCCGCGGCGATGGCCGCCGGCCGCTGGGTCGGCCGGGGCGACAAGGAGGGCGGCGACGGGGCCGCCGTCGACGCGATGCGCAAACTGATCAACTCGATCCCCATGCGGGGCGTCGTGGTGATCGGCGAGGGCGAGAAGGACAACGCGCCGATGCTCTTCAACGGCGAGGAGGTCGGCGACGGCACGGGGCCGGAGGTGGACGTCGCGGTCGACCCGATCGACGGCACCACGCTGATGAGCAAGGGCATGCCGAACGCCCTGGCCGTGCTCGCGGTCGCCGAGCGCGGGGCCATGTTCGACCCGAGCGCCGTGTTCTACATGGAGAAGCTCGCGGTCGGCCCGGTCTACGCCGACGTGGTCGACATCAACGCCGGGGTGGCCGACAACCTGCGCCGGATCGCCAAGGTCAAGGGCGGCGACATCTCCGAGGTGACGGTCTGCGTCCTGGACCGTCCCCGGCACGACGACCTGGTGGCGCAGATCCGGCGCGCCGGAGCGGGCATCCGCTTCATCTCCGACGGCGACATCGCGGGCGCCATCGCCGCCGCCCGCGGCGAGTCGGACGTCGACGTGCTGATGGGCATCGGCGGCACCCCGGAGGGGATCACCGCGGCCTGCGCCCTCAAGTGCATGGGCGGGGCGATGCAGGCCAAGCTCTGGCCGCGCGACGCCGAGGAGCGGGAGAAGGCGCTCGCCGCCGGGCACGACCTGGACCGGGTGCTCACCACCGACGACCTCGTCACCGGCGACAACTGCTTCTTCGTGGCGACCGGGGTCACCTCCGGTGACCTGCTGCGCGGGGTCCGCTACCGGGCCGGCGGGGCGTACACCCAGTCGATCGTGATGCGCTCGAAGAGCGGCACGATCCGGGTGATCGACTCGTACCACCGGCTGGAGAAGCTGGCCCTCTACTCGGCGGTGGACTTCGACGGTCGCCCCCTGGCCGAGCAGGAGTGACCGCCACCGGGACGATGGCCCCGCCGGCCCCGTCGGCGACCCGCCGGATCGCCGGCGTGGGCCTCGCGACCGCCTCCGGGGTCGCCGTGGCCGTTCAGTCCCGGATCAACGGCGAGTTGGGCGTACGACTGTCCGACGGGATCGCCGCCGCGGTGGTCTCGTTCGGCGTGGGCCTGCTGGTGCTGTTGGTGCTGGTTCCCGCCACCCCGGGTGGGCGGCGGGGACTGGTGGCCCTGCGTGGCGCGCTCGCCGACGGCACGCTGCGGCCGTGGCATTGCCTCGGCGGGGTGTGCGGCGCCCTGCTGGTGGCCGCGCAGGGGCTGACCATCGGCGCCCTGGGCGTGGCCGTGTTCACCGTGGCGGTGGTCGCCGGCCAGTCCAGCAGCAGCCTGGCCGTCGACCGGGCGGGGGTCGGCCCGAACGGGCGCCAGCCTGTCACCGCCCAGCGGCTGGCCGGCGCGGCGCTGACCGTGGTCGCCGTCCTGCTGGCCGTCGGCGACCGGGTCGGCGACCCGGGCACCCTCGGGCTGGCGCTGCTGCCGCTGCTCGCGGGGGTGGCCATCGCCTGGCAGCAGGCGGTCAACGGCCGGGTGCGGATGGCCTCCGGCAGCGCCCTGACGGCCACGCTGGTCAACTTCACCGCCGGGACGACGGCCCTGCTGGCGACCTTCGCCGTCGACGTCGCGGTCCGGGGCTGGCCGGCGGGCGAGCTGCCCACCGAGCCCTGGTTCTACCTGGGTGGACCGATCGGGATCGTCTTCATCGCCATCGCCGCCGCGATCGTCTGGTTCACCGGCGTGCTGCTGCTCGGCCTGGCCACCATCGCCGGTCAGATCGTCGGCGCCGTGCTGCTGGACGTGCTGCGGCCCACGACGGCGGCCTCCCACCCGGGCCTCACCACCCTGCTCGGCGCGGCGCTGACCATGGTCGCGGTCCTCGTCACGGCGCTCGCCCCGGCCGCGCCCCGCCAACCGGACGGCCCGGCCCGCTGACGTCGTCGCGTCGAACGGACCCGGCGGGTGCGCCGGCCCGCGCGGAACGGACGTGGCGGTGTGCTGGCCCGCGGAACGGACCCGCTGGGGCTCAGGAGGCGCGCGCCGGAGCCGGCCGGGCGCGGAGGGCGGCGACGGTGTCGGCGAGGGCGTCGTCGAGCGGGGTCGGGTCGATGCCGAAGGTCGCGACGGCCGCGGTGGAGTCCAGCACGAACGGCCGGTCGAACTGGTAGGCGATCTCCCGCATCTCCTTCGCGGCCGGGTCGAACAACCCGCCCAGCCACAGCACCGGCCCAGGCATCCGAATGAGCTTCGGCGCGGGCGCCCCGGCGAGCGTGGCCGCGCGGGCGGCCAGGCCACGGATCGAGACCGCCGGCGCGGTCGGCACGTGCCAGACCCGGCCCCAGCCCCGCTCGTCGGTGGCCGCGGCCACCAGGGTGCGGGCCACGTCCGGCACGTACGTCCAGCTGTGCGGCGCGTCGAGGTCCGCCGGCACCAGCGCGCGCCGGCCACGCAGGACCTGCGGCAGCACCAGCATGGTTGGCAGCGACTGGGCTTCGGCGCCCAGGTAGTCCGAGCCCCGCACCTCGGTGACCCGGACCCGGCCCGCCTCGTGGGCGGCGAGCGCGTCGGCCCACATCTGCGCCCGGACCCGCCCCTTCACGCTGCTCGGCCGCAGCGGCGTCGCCTCGGTCATCGGGGCGTCGACAGGGCCGTAGCCGTAGAGGTTGCCGACGGTGGCGAGCACCGCCCCGCTCCGCTCGGCGGCGGTGAGCAGTGCGGTGGCCAGCGGCGGCCAGTCGGTGGTCCACCGGTGGTAGGCCGGGTTGGCGCAGTTGTAGAGCGCCGCCGCGCCGGTGGCCGCCGCGGTGAGGCGGTCGGCGTCGGTGGCGTCCGCGGCGATCCGCTCGATCGCCGGGTGCTCCGGCCCGCCGCCCCGGCGGGTCACCAGCCGCACCCGCTCGCCCCGGTCGGCGAGGAGGCGGGCGGTGGCGGTGCCGACGGGGCCGGCGCCGACGATCACGTGCAGTGCCATCAGGAGTCACCTTTCAGAACGGCGATTCTTTTCGAGAGCGGCGCTCTCGTTCGACGCCAAGCATGACCCACGACCGCGCCCTTCGTCAAGAGCACTGCTCTCGGTTTTGATCTGCGCTCTCATCCGTGGCAGGGTGGAGGCATGGCTGCACCCTCCATCCGCGCCCGGGTCCGCGCCGAGATGATCGACGAGATCAAGGCCGTGGCCCGGCGACACCTCGCCAGCGACGGCGCCAACCTGTCACTCCGTGCGGTCGCCCGGGACATGGGCATGGTCTCGTCGGCGATCTACCGCTACTTCCCCAGCCGCGACGAGCTGTTGACCGCGCTGATCATCGAGGCGTACGACGCGCTCGGCGAGGCCGTGGAGGCGGCCGACGCCGGATGCGACCGCCTCGACCTGCGCGGACGCTGGCACGCCGCCTGCCGCGCGGCCCGCGGCTGGGCGCTCGCCCACCCCGCCGAGTACGCCCTGCTCTACGGCAGCCCCGTGCCCGGCTACGCCGCCCCGGACGACACCATCGGCCCCGCCCAGCGACCGCCGCTGACCCTGATGGGCATCCTCCGCGACGGATTCGACGCCGGCCGGCTCGACCCGCCACCGGCCGCCGAGATGGCCGGGCCGCTCCGCGCCGACCTGGCGGACCTGGCCGGGATGCTGGGCGGTGAGCTGCCCGAGACACTGCTCGCCCGGGGCATGGCCGGCTGGACCCAGCTCTTCGGGCTGATCAGCTTCGAGCTGTTCGGCCGGATCAACCGCACGCTGCCGCATCGGGACGCGTACTTCGACCATCAGACGGCACTGATGGCCGACCTGATCGGGCTTCCCCGAACGGGCTGAAGCCGTCCCGCGCGACGGTCAGCGGGGCGGCCCGGCGGGACGCGGCGCCGGCCACGGCGGATCGACCGGCTCGGCGGACGCTCCGACCAGCCGGGCCGCCCGCCAGCCCAGCAGCAGCCCTGGCACCGTGGCCACCGCCGCGAGCAGCAGAGCCGTGCGGGTGTACGCGGGCCGGCCGTAGAGCCAGCCGACCAGCGGCAGTGCGGTCAGCGCCAGGGTCAGGGCGGTGGCCAGCAGAACCTCCAGGGTCCACCGACCGGAGGCGCCCCGCGACCAGGCCGGCACCAGGGCGAACAGCAGCACGCCCAGCAGGACCGGGAGCCACGCGAGGAGAGCCGGCCAGAGATGCAGCTCGCCCGGCCAGACGACGGCCAGCAGCGCCCAGGCGGTGGCCCCGAGCGCGGCCAGGCACGTCGGCAGCCAGGGCCCGTTCCCGACCCGGAACCCCGCCCGGGCGCCCGACACGGCGAGCACCGACACGCCCAGCATGAGCCCCGCCAGCAGGGCGAGGAGCGGATCGGCGCCCCGGTCCGCCGGAGTGCTCCGGCCGAGCGCCGGCGGGCGTCCGTCGAACGGGTACCCGCCCACCTGAGCGTCGACGAAGCCGAGTCGCTCCCAGGTCCCGTCCGGCCGGCGGAGGGCGAAGCCGTCCCGACCGTTGGCCACCAGCACGACGTGCCGGCCGTCGCCGGTGTCCCGCACGGTCAACTCCTGGGCGGCGATCCGCTCCCCCCGCGGCCCCGGGTCCGGGTACTGCCGGAGGAGCACGGCCCGCTGCGCCTCGGTCACCGCCCAGGCGGGGTGCCAGCTCCGGCCCCCGTCGTCGCTCTGCTCCACCGCGAGCCGGCCGGGGACCACCCGGTAGCAGCGCGTCGGCACGGCGGTCGAGCAGCCCCGGCTGACCGGGCCGGCGACCGACCCCTTCGTGCCGGTCAGCGCCTCGATCTCGCTCCGCGTCGGATCGCGCCACGTCACCCCGGCGTCATCGCTCACCCGCCAGTCGGGCGTGCTCCCGAAGACCTGGTCGGCGTAGCCGTGGCCGATGCCGGCCGCCAACCGTTCGTCGAGGACCGCTGCCCGGACGGCGTCGGGATGGTGGACGGGGCTGGTCGCCGCCACCGCGAGCGTCGCCGCCGGCAGCAGCACCAGCAGGCGGACCAGCCGGGCGGACCGCCGCCGCACCGGCTCCCGCCGCGCCCGGGCCCAGCACCAGCCGGCGAGGGCCAGGGCCGGCAGGGCGAGCAGGTCGGTGCGGTCCGCCCGGATCAGCGAGGGCCCGCTGACGGCGCTCCAGGCCGCCGAGGCGACGGTGGCGGCGTACCCGCTGGACTTGACCACGGTGAAGCCGGCGGCGACGAGACCGAGCCCGAGCCCGGCGGCGGTGCGGGCCGGCAGCCGCGGCGCCAGCAGGGTGAGCAGCACCGCGACCAGCGGCGGCGCGAGGACCAGGCCGGCGACGTCGCTGAGCTTGCCGGTCAGCGCGCCGGGGAAGGCCGCCTTGAGCAGGTGGTCGTTGACCACGAGGAGGACGAGGGCGGCGACCGTCGCGGGGTGCCCCAGCCAGGCCAGGGTCGCCGGCGCGCCGTCACGGTGTGGAGCCGGGACGCTCATCCGCCCACCGTCGCAGCCATTGATCTCGATCCGGCCACGGCCGGGGCGGCATCCGGTACCGGTGCGTCAGGTGCCGTCGGAGGAGTGCCCGGGGAAGAGGTGCGCGCTCGGGTCGATGGCCACGGCCGCGTTGTTCACCGCCGTGGCGGCCTCGCCGAAGCCGGTGGCGATCAGCCGCACCTTGCCCGGGTACTCGGTGATGTCGCCGGCCGCGAAGACCCGGGGCAGGTTCGTCGCCATCGCGCTGTCGACGACGATGTGCCGGCGGTCGAGCCGCAGCCCCCACTCGGCCAGCGGGCCGAGGTCGGCGGTGAAGCCGAGGGCGGCGACCACCGTGTCCACCGGAAGCAGCTCGGCGGCGGCGCCGCCGCGTACGGTGATCTCGGCGCCGGTCACCGCCCCGTCGCCGTGCAGCCCGGTCACCTCCGCGTTGACGATCACGCGCACCGGCAGCTCCAGCACCCGGGCGACGGTGGCGGCGTGGGCGCGGAACTTCTCCCGCCGGTGCGCCAGCGTCACCGAGCGGGCCAGCGGCTGGAGCGTCAGCGCCCAGTCGAAGGCGGAGTCGCCGCCGCCGACGATCAGCACGTCCCGGCCGGCCAGCTCGGTCGGCTGCGGTACGAAGTAGACGATCCCCGTACCGGCGAAGTGCTCCGCCACCGGCAGCGGGCGCGGCGTGAAGCTGCCCAGCCCGCCGGTCACGATCACCGCCCCGCAGCCGAGCTGCTCGCCCCCGGCGAGGCCGAGCACCGGCCGCCCGTCGGCGTACGAGAGCTTCTCGGCGCGGGTGCCGAGCAGGTAGCGCGGGTCGAAGGGCGCCGCCTGGGCGACGAGGTTGGCGATCAGGTCCCGCCCCTTGACCGCCGGGAAGCCGGCCACGTCGTGGATCAGCTTCTCCGGGTACATGGCGGTGATCTGGCCGCCGGGCTCGGGCAGCGCGTCGACGACCGCGACGGAGAGCCCGCGGAAACCGGCGTAGTACGCCGCGAACAACCCGGCCGGACCGGCCCCGATCACCGCGACATCGACCTCGCGCATGGGCGTACCGTCGCTTTCCGCTCACGGATCAACGCGTGCTGATCCCGACGGTAGGGCCGGCGATGGGCCCGGGCAAGCACGTCCCACCGGCCGCACGGCACCGGGCGCGTCGGCGCTCAGGGCAGGGTGAGCGTGGACTCCGAGCGGTACGGGCCACCGAGGTCGTCCCGGCGGCGCCGGAAGATGATCGCGGCGACCGCCCCGCCGAGCAGCCCGAACAGGTGCCCCTGCCAGGAGATCCGCTCGTCGGTGGGGAGGATGCCGACCAACTGCCAGCCGTAGAGCAGGCCGACCAGCAGGAAGACCGCGAAGTTCCACCAGCTCCGCTCGACGATCCCCCGCATGAGCAGGATGCCCAGGTAGCCGAAGATGACGCCGCTCGCGCCGACCACGACGGAGTTGGACGAGCCGGTGAACCACACCCCCAGCCCGCTGACCAGGACGATGACGAGCGTCGACCAGAGGAACCGGCGGGCGCCGGCGGCGAGCACGAAGGTGCCGAGCAGGATCAGCGGGATGCTGTTGCTGTAGAGGTGGTCGAAGCCGTGGTGCAGGAACGGCGAGAAGAACACCCCGTCGAGCCCGTCGATGCGCTTGGGGATGATCCCGGCGGCGGCGTCGAAGCCGGCCGCCAGCCCCTGGTCGAGGGCCTCGATGAGGAAGAGGAACGGCACCACCGCGCACATGGCGACGAAGGCCCGGCCGAGCGCGGCGTAGAACGCCTCGGTGCCGAACCGGTGCGGATCGCCGCTTCGCGGGTGCAGGGTCACCCGTCAAGAGCTATCAGGTGACGGCCCGTGCCGCCACTCCTGCGGCGATCCGTGCGCCCCTCCTGCGGCGATCCGTACGCCCCGACGACGGAGGCGGGGTGTGTGGACGTCCACACACCCCGCCTCCGGTCGGTCAGTACCAGCCCACGTCCTGGGAGTGCGCCCAGGCCTTGCAGGGCGAGCCGTAGCGGCCCTCGATGTAGCCGAGGCCCCACTTGATCTGGGTCGCCGGGTTGGTCTGCCAGTCGTCGGCGACCGAGCCCATCTTGCTGCCCGGCAGCGCCTGCGGGATGCCGTACGCCCCGGACGAGGAGTTGCGGGCCTTGTGGTTCCAGCCGCTCTCCTTGGTCCAGAGCTTGTCCAGACAGGGGAACTGGTCCATCCCGAAGCCGGCCTTCACCATGAGCGCGCAGCCGACCTCGCGGTTGCCGCTGAACTCCGCGCAGGACGCCGGGATCGGCCCGTCGTACGGCTTGCTCTCGGCGGCCTTCTCGGCCGCGGCCTTGGCGGCGGCCTCCCGCGCCTTCTTCCGCGACGCGGCGGCGGCCTCGGCCTCGCGGGCCCGCTGGGCGGCCTCCTTGGCCGCCGCGGCGGCGCGCAGCTTCGCCTGGTATTCGGCGGCCCGCTGCTTCGCCGACTGCACCTGGTGGGCGGCCTGGCGTTCGCGCTGGTAGTCGAACTCGGCCTCCTCCACGGCGGCGCCGACCTGCGCGGTGAGGCCCTGTTGCTGGGTCTGTCGGTCTTCGCCCAGGTAGACACCGCCGGCAACGCCCACGGAGAGCAGCGCGACAGCGGCCGTGCGGGCGCCGAACCGGCTCCACAGCCGACTCACGAAGTGGTCCCTTCGTCGGGGGCAAGGACACGGCGCGGGCACCCGTCATGGAGCGGGTCCGCGCCGCGAGCGCCCCGACCCTGTGCCGGTCGCAGCCGACGCACCGGGGGTGGAGATGTCGGTGTGACGAACGATCACCAACGATCTTGTCGGTACGTGGGCGCTCGTTGGACACCATCGCGCACGGTGAGGCCGATGGGAAACCAACAGCCTCAATTGTGACTTGGGTCACTCAAATTATAGGCACAAATGGCCAGATAACGGTCATCAGTGCGGGATGTCCTCCAGCAGGTCCGTCACCATCGCGGCGATCGGCGAACGCTCCGAACGGCTGAGGGTGACGTGAGCGAAGAGTGGATGGCCCTTGAGCGCCTCGATCACCGCGGTCACCCCGTCGTGCCGACCGACGCGGAGATTGTCCCGCTGGGCCACGTCGTGGGTGAGCACCACCCGCGAGCCCTGGCCGATCCGGGAGAGCACGGTCAACAGCACCCCGCGCTCCAGCGACTGCGCCTCGTCCACGATCACGAAAGCGTCGTGCAGGCTCCGGCCCCGGATGTGGGTCAGCGGCAGCACCTCCAGCAGGCCGCGCGACGTGACCTCCTCCAGCACGTTCTCGTGCACCACCGCGCCGAGGGTGTCGAAGACCGCCTGCGCCCAGGGCGACATCTTCTCCGACTCCGAGCCGGGGAGGTAGCCCAGCTCCTGTCCGCCGACGGCGTAGAGCGGGCGGAAGACCACCACCTTCTTGTGCCGCCGGCGCTCCATCACCGCCTCCAGCCCGGCACAGAGCGCCAGGGCGGACTTGCCCGTCCCGGCCCGCCCGCCCAGCGAGACGATGCCGACCGACTCGTCGAGCAGCAGGTCGAGGGCGATCCGCTGCTCGGCCGAGCGGCCGTGCAGCCCGAACGCCTCCCGGTCGCCGCGGACCAGCCGCACCGTCTTGTCGGGCAGCACCCGGCCGAGCGCCGAGCCGCGGGCGGAGTGCAGCACCAGGCCGGTGTGGCAGGGCAGCCCGGCGGCCGCGTCCAGGTCGAGCGTCTCGCCGGCGTAGAGCCGGCCGATCTGCTCCTCGGCCAGCTCCAGCTCGGACATCCCCGTCCAGGTGGGGTCGCTGGCCTGGCCGTGCCGGTACTCGTCGGCCCGCAGGCCCACCGAGGCCGCCTTGACGCGCAGCGGCATGTCCTTGCTGACCAGGGTCACCTCCCGCCCCTCGGCGGCGAGGTTCAACGCGACGGAGAGGATCCGCGCGTCGTTGGAGTCGGTACGGAAGCCCGGCGGCAGCACACCGTCGTCGGCGTGGTTGAGCTCCACCCGCAGCGTGCCGCCGGAGTCGTTGGCCGGGACCGGGCGGTCGAGTCGCCCGTGCCTGACCCGCAGCTCGTCCAGCATGCGCAGGGACTGCCGGGCGAACCAGCCCAGCTCCGGGTGGTGCCGCTTGCCCTCCAGCTCGGAGATGACCACGAGGGGCAGGACCACCTCGTGCTCGGCGAAGCGGTGGAAGGCCGCCGGGTCGGAGAGGAGCACCGAGGTGTCCAGGACGAACGCCTGGCCGGCTGGTCGGGGCTCCTCGGCGTCGGCCGGAGCGGCGGACGGCCCGCGGCGGCTCCGGGTGGTGCGGCGGGTCGTGGCAGTCGCGGCCGTGGTCCGGTCGGCCCCGGCGGTCGTACGGCGAGTCGTCACAGGCCTGCTCCGACGGATGGGCATCCGCCACCCGCGTTCCGCCTCCTCCGGTGCCCGGGGACACGGGGTCGGATGCGGAACCCCGTGCGCGAGGTCGCAGATCCGGGCGGACCGGCTGGCTCGGGAGAACCCCGTGCCATGCCTAGACGCTAGCGGCGTCGGACCCTCCGGGCTAGAGGGCGAACGTGGATCTCCGGGGACCGGCACGTTAACAGGCGTGGGCGGCGGAACCGGCCGGGATGCATGCCCCCTGCGCGCATCCCGGCCGGTGGGACCACCGTCACCGGTCTGACGTGGTCCCGACGGTGCGTGTCCGCCGCGGACGACGCACCGTGCCCTGGGTACCGGCCGACGGGGCCTCGGGATCCCCGCCGGTCGGGCTCAACCGGTCCGCCGCACGAGGGTGCCGGTCGGGTGCCGACCGGTGACCGGGGCGGCCGGCGCCGCGAACGACGAGCCGGTGTACGTGGTGCCCGGGCGGACCACCGTGCCGGTGACGCGGGTGGTGGTGGGCGACGGACCGGCCAGCGCCGACGCGATGGCCGCCTGGGCGTCGCGGCGGCGTCGGTTCCAGGCGCCCCGGTCGCCGTCGAAGTAGCCCTGGCGGTAGCCGAACCGGTAGCCGATCCGGTAGCTGAGCTGCCCGTGCAGCCGGCCCGCGGCGTAGCTGGTGGCGCCGAGGACGAGGACGAGGAAGACCGCGAGGAAGGGGCTCATCCGGCGGCTCCGGTGCGCCGCGGGTGCCCGGTCATCGCTCCTCCGGCTCGACCGAGGTGGGATCGGCGACCAGGAGCCGCTCCAGGTCGTCCGTGCTGACCTCCTCGACCAGCTCGACGCTGATCCGGCAGCCGTCCAGGACGACCTCGGCCACCGAGGCCCGGCGGATCTCGCCGCCGGCGTCGTACACGCGGACGCTGAGCTCGGGACAGCCGAGGTGGGTACGCCAGGTGTCCCACTCGGTGCGGTCGCCGACGCTGAGCGAGAGGTAGCGGCAGCCCCGGGCGACGTAGAGGCGCCAGGGCGCGCTCAGGCCGGCGGCCACTCCCTCCGCGATCAGGCCGAAGGCCTGGGCTCGGGTGGCGAGTTCGGTCACCACACCCCCCTCGCGCCGGGGGCGTGACGCATGTGAGCACTGATCGTCTCATGCACGTGACACACCGTAGGTTGTCTCATGGGCGTGACAGTATCAGCTTTTCGTCTGTTTACTCCGCCTCTACGGGCACCTACTCTGCCCAGGTGACACCCCTCAGAAGCAGTGCCGGATCGTTTACCGGCAGGCCGACATTCACGTCTCGTCCGCGTGACACCAGCGTGCCGGGACGGGCACGACTGGCCGGCGGGTCGTACCGTCACGACGTGACCGAGACGGCCAACGCACGGAAGATCGCCTTCGCCACCTTCGTCCGTCGGGCGCTCGACGAGGCCCGGGCCACCCGGGCCTGGACCGGCACCGAGGTCTCCCGTCGCACCGGGGTTTCCCGGCAGACCATCAACCGCTGGGTCCGGGGCGACTGGGCCAGCGACCCGGAGGCCGAGCGTGTGGTGGCGTTCTGCGAGGGCTTGGGGCTCAACCCGGCGACCGCCTTCGCCGCGCTGGGCTGGGACCGCACGGCGACGCCCCGCAGCACCGCCACCCCGCCGCCGATGGACCCCGACGTCGAGGCGCTGCTGCGCCGCCTCGTCGACCCCGACGTCTCGGACGCGGAGAAGTTCCACATCCGGGAGACCATCCGTTACCTCGCATATCGCCCGACCCTGCCGGCCGACGTCCGAAAACGAGGTAAACAGGCCAGCTAGTTCCTCGTCTTCGAACGTTGACCGGGTAATCGGTCGGGCTGGGAATTGTCGTACCGGTGGTCTTGGCTTCGGTTTGTGCCTCGTCGTCGGGATCCTGCTGCACCGCCAGTGGTGCATCGCACCGCTCGTGTCGCGGTGCGGGCGACGCCCGGGCAGCGGCGGCGGTGTTTCGGGCTGCTGCGCTCGGCCGGTGACGTGTGGGCGTGCGTGTTGGAGGTCAACGCGTGGCGGCGCCGCCGCCAGGACGCGCCGTTGACGGGCTACCAGGAGTTGTGCCGCGAGTTGTCGGCCTCCGGCCCGGGCACGTTCGCCGAGTTGGACTCGACCGGAGCGCGGTCGGTGTTACGGCGGTTCTCGGATGCGTGGTTCGCGGCGGCGAAACGCCGCAAGGCCGGTGACGCATCGGCGGGGTTCCCGCGCCGGCGGCGGAGGTTGGTGCCGGTGCGCTGGTACCACGACACGTTCACCCTCGACGGCCATCGCGTGCGAATCCCGACTGCGAAGGGCATGCCGGGGTTGTGGGTGCGTCTGGCCCGTGAAGTGCCGTATCCGGTGGAGCAGGTCCGCTCGATCACCCTGCTGTGCGAGGGCGGCCGGCTGTTCCTCGACGTCACCGCCGAAGTCCCGATCACGGTCTACCCGGCGGGTGAGGGGCCGGACCCCGGCCGGGTGGCGGGTGTGGACGTGGGAATCATCCACCCGTACGCGGTCGCCGGGCCCAGTGGGGAGGCGTTGTTGGTGTCGGGGCGGGCGATCCGCGCCGAGCATCGCATGCACCTGGCCGACACCAAAGCCCGCCAACGTGCCGTCGCCCGCCGCGCGCCGAAACCCGGCCAGCGAGGGTCACGCCGGTGGCGCCAGTACCGGGCCCGCGCCCGCCAGGTGGAGGGCCGGCATCGGCGGCGGGTGCGGCAGGCCCAACACGAAGCCGCCCGCACCGTCGTCACCTGGGCCATCCGTCAGCGGGTGGGGGTGCTGCACGTCGGCGACCCCCGCGGCGTCCTCGACCTGCCGGCGGGGCGGCGGCACAACCTGCGGCTACGGCAGTGGCAGATCGGCCGACTCCTGCAGATCCTCACCGACAAGGCCACCCTCGCCGGCATCACCGTCCACCTCGTCGACGAACGCGGGACCTCGTCAACCTGCCCGACATGCCGGCGACGCGTGCCGAAGCCGCGGGGCCGGACCATAACGTGCCCGCACTGCGCATTTTCGGGCCACCGTGACCTGGTCGCGGCGGCCAGCATCGCCACCCGCACCCCGGGCGGCGGACCCACCACCCCCACAGCCGTCGTGCTGCCCGGGGTGGTCACGCACCGTCGAGCCGGCCGGCACCTCCCCGGCACCGGCCGGTCCCGACGTGACCCCCGCCGCCCACCCGGGCGGCGCGAGGGTCAAATTGGCCGGCTGTGGCCCGCCCCACCAACCAGTGGGGAGTCGCTCGCCAATTCGGCGAGGATCCACAACACCCCACCGGAACCCGGTGAACGTTAGTGGACACAGCCCTAGTTCCTCAGATGGCGAAAGAACGGCAGGTCAGACCCATTCGTTTGGCTCCGGGGCCGGAACGGGCACGCTAGCGTCCCTATTCGTACTGCTTGGGCTCGTCGTCGGCGGGGGGACGGGACAAGGCCGAACCCAGCCCTGCGGGACAGAAGGAGGGGTCTGTCCATGACCCTGAAGTGGATGGCAGTCGTCGTCGCCACCGTGTCGGTGACACTGGGCGTGACCGGAAACGTGGTGACGCTGGCGGTCAACGGCGGGCAGCTTCCCCTGCTCGTCAACCTCCTCGCGCTCACCA
Organism: Micromonospora sp. NPDC048040; assembly: GCF_055587185.1. Lineage (NCBI taxonomy): Bacteria > Bacillati > Actinomycetota > Actinomycetes > Micromonosporales > Micromonosporaceae > Micromonospora > Micromonospora sp. NPDC048040. The sequence continues at coordinate 260,871 of NZ_JBVJGT010000002.1, forward strand.
CCGCCGGCACCGCGGTCGTCCTGGCCGTGGTCGCCGAGCTGCACGACCGGCTGAACGACCGGATCAGCGCGCTCGCCGACTTCCTGGTGAGCCGGCTCACGGAGATCGAGGAACGCAGCGGCGACCGGAACACCGGGTTCGTGGAGGGCTACCTGCTCAGCCACGGCCAGGAGGCGGCCGTCGTGCCGTTCGGGCGACGGGGACGGGGAGCCGCCGAACGCTGACCCGCCAGGACCGCCTCCCGCGCCGACCGCGCCTCCGGACGCCGGCCGGACCCCACTCGTGCGACCGGGATTGAGCCGACCCGGCCGGGGTACGCTGACGCGCGTGCCGCCGTTGAACCAGCAGCCGAAGACCCCGTTGGACGCCGACCGTGCCTGGCGGACGACCGCCGGGCGGGCCGACGCGACGGTGCTCTTCTTCGACTTCGACGGCACCCTGGCGCCGGTCGACGACGACCCCACCGCGGTGCGGCCCGCGCCGAACGTGCTCGCCGCGATCGAGGCGCTCGCCCCCGTCGTACGGCGGGTCGCGATCGTCTCCGCGCGACCGGTCGAGTTCCTCCGCGACCACCTCGGCGGGCTGGCCGGAATCGACCTGTACGGCCTCTACGGCCTGGAGCACAGCCACTCGGGCGGCGAGACCGTGACCGAGCCGGCGGCCCTGCCGTGGGTGCCCACCATGGCCGAGCTGGCCGAGCTGGCCCGGGCCGAGCTGCCCGAGGGCGCGCTGGTGGAGTACAAGCGGCTCTCCGTGGCGCTGCACTGGCGTACGGTGCCGCAGCTCGGCGACACCGTGGAGCGGTGGGGCCGGGCCCAGGCCGAGCGGCTCGGGCTCAAGGTCCAGGCCGGGCGGATGGTGCTGGAGGTCAAGCCGCCGGTCGACCGGGACAAGGGCATGGTGATCGACGAGGTGGTCCGGGACGCCCGGGGCGCCTGGTACTTCGGCGACGACGTCTCCGACATAAAGGCGTTCGCCGCGTTGCGGGCCCGGGCCGCCGCCGATCCGCACTTCTTCGGCGTCTGCGTCGCCGTCGCCAACCCGGAGACCGGCCACGAGGTCGCGGAGGCCGCCGACCTGACCCTCGACTCCCCCGCCGCGCTCGGCGAGTTCCTCGCCGCCGCCGCCCACCGCCTCACCTGACGGGCCGGGGTGGCCGGGGCCGGGAGGTCAGGCCCCGTAGCGGCGCTGCCGGTTGGCGTAGGAGCGCAGGGCGCGGAGGAAGTCGATGTGGCGGAAGTCCGGCCAGTTGAGTTCGCAGAAGTAGAACTCCGAGTGCGCGGACTGCCAGAGCATGAAGCCGGACAGCCGCTGCTCGCCGCTGGTGCGGATGACCAGGTCCGGGTCGGGCTGGCCCCGGGTGTAGAGGTGCTCGGCGATGTGCTCGACGTCCAGCACCTCGGCCAGTTCCTCGATGGTGCCGCCGGAGGCGGCGTGCTCCAGCAGCAGGGAGCGCACCGCGTCGGTTATCTCCCGCCGGCCGCCGTAGCCGACCGCGATGTTGACCTCGGCACCGCCGCTGCGCTCGCGGGTGCGCTCCTCGGCGGCCTTCAGCGCCGCGGCGGTCGACGCCGGGAGCAGGTCGAGCGCGCCGACCATGCGCAGCCGCCAGGGGTTTCCCTCCTCGGCCAGCTCGACCACGAGGTCCTCGATGATCTGCAGCAGCGGGTCCAGCTCGCTGGCCGGCCGGCGTAGGTTGTCGGTGGCCAGGAGATAGAGCGTGACGTGCGCGATGCCGGCCTGGTCGCACCAGCCCAGCACGTGCTTGATCTTCGCGGCGCCGACCCGGTGCCCGTCGTTCGGGTCGACGTAGCCCATCTCCCGGGCCCACCTGCGGTTGCCGTCGCACATCACGCCGACGTGCCGGGGCACCGGCTTGCCCGCGAGCTTGGCCGTGAGGCGACGCTCGTACACCGAATAGATCAGGTCCCGCAGAGTCATCACCTTGCAGCGTAGCGACCTGTCCCGCCGATCACCCCCTCGGATGGCGTTCCCACGCCGCCAGACCGATGCCGATCATGCCCAGCGTGCGGGCGTCGAGCCGCCCGTCGCCCAGCCCCAACTCGACCACCGTCCGGTAGACCCGGTCGTCCCGGCGGGCCGCCCGGACCGCCGCGTCGACGACCCGCCGGCGCCGGGCCAGCCACGCCGCGAACGAGCTGTGCCGCAGGTGGGCGCCGAGCCGGCGGCGCAGCGCCGCCGCGTACCGCCGGGCGGCCTGCTCGGGCGGGCCGGCGGCCGCCGCGCCGGCGAGCGCGCCGGAGAGCAGGGCGTAGAAGATCCCCTCGCCGGTGAACGGATTGATCAGCGAGAGCGCGTCGCCGGCCAGCAGCACCCGGCCGCGCCCGGGCGGCGGGCGGTGCGTCGACAGCGGCAGGTGGTGCGCCCGCAGGTCGGTCACCGTGGCCAGGTCCGTGTCGGGCAGCAGCGCGCCGAGCCGGTCGACCAGGTGCGCCCGGCTCAGCGGCTCCCCCCGCAGCACCTCCCCGTACCCGACGTTCGCCCGGCCGTCGCCGATCGGGAACGACCAGGCGTACGCCGGCCAGCGCGGCGCCGAGGTGACGATGAGCTGTTCGGGCGGGCCGGGCGGCGCCGGGGCGTACCCCCGGATGGCGAGCGCCAGGTGGCGGTCGGGGTTCACCCGGTGCCCGAGCGCCCGCCGGACCACCGACCCGGCGCCGTCCGCGCCGACCACCACCCGCGCGGCCAGCTCCCCGTCGAGCACCACCCGGTCGGCGCGGACCTCCACCCGCCGCACCGCGTGCCGGCGCAACCGCGCGCCGGCCGCGACCGCCGCCGCCACCAGCCGGGCGTCGAAGACCGTCCGGGGCACCGTGTACGCCGGCCGGGGCAGCGCCCGGGCCACCGTGCCGCCAGCGGGCCCGACCAGGCGCAACGCCGGCAGGGGCGCGTGCCCGGCCACCGCGTCGGGCACGCCCAGCGTGGCGAGCACGTCCAGCGCGTGCGCCGCGATGCCGTCCCCGCACGCCTTGTCCCGGGGAAAGTCGGACCGGTCCAGCAGCAGGACGCTCGCCCCCGCCCGCCGGGCCGCCAGCGCGGCGGCCGACCCGGCCGGACCGGCCCCGACCACCACCACGTCGAACTCATCGCTCACCGCGTCGCCTCCCTCCGGCCGGCGTCACCGGCCCGCCCCGGCCGGCGGGGCAACCCGTCCTGCCCGGCCATTCACCGGCCGGCGATTCGTCTTGCCCGGCTATTCGTCGTGCGAGGCGAACCGGCAGTGCCCGGCGAACCGTCGGGTCCGGTCACCGCCCCGCCGGTCCGACTGCTCCCGGCTTCCCACCTTCCCGGCCTCCTGACCTTCGGCCTTCCGGCCTTCCGGCCTTCCGGCCATCCGGCCATCCGGCCATCCGGCCATCCTGCCGTCGCACACGCGCAGCGCGCCGATGCCGCACCGGCACGTCCGTCAGCACGTCGTCGACCCGGCACCGACCAACGGCTCGAGCCCTGTCGAGCTGCCCGCACAGACGGGGCACCAGCCGGGCGGCCAGCCTCGTCATTCCGGCGGTCCCATGGACGGGGCAGCTCGACAGCGCTCGACAGGGGTCCCGCGGCACCCGTGATCTGTCCCGGACTCGTCGCTCCGTCAGGCCGGTGCGGCGCGCTCGGTTGCCCCGGCCCGGATCGGTTCGCCCAGGGCGCTCGGGTTCACCCGGCACGCTCGGGTAGCCCGGCGCGCTCGGTTCGCTCGGCGCGGGTCGCGCGCCACAGGCCGTAGAGCGTCAGGGCGGCGGCGGCCAGCAGCGGTCCGCCGTCGCGGACCAGCCCGTCCAGCCCGAGCAGCCACCAGCACAGCGGCAGGTCGACGGCGAGCACGACGACGGTCACCGCCACCAGCAGGATGCGCGCCCAGCCCTTGCCGCGCATCAGGAAGGCGGTGCAGAACAAGACCGCGTAGCTGGTCACGATGCCGGCGACGAACCAGAACAGCACTGCCGGCACGGTGGTCAGCCGGTCGTCCAGCACGGCGCCGCCGGCGACCAGGGCCGGGACCAGCATCAGCGGGCTGTAGGTGAACGCGGCAACCCGGCTGGTGAGCAGCCAGCCGTTGACCTCGGGCCGGCGGGGTGGGGTCTCCCGCCAGGAGATGCCACCACGGTCGATGACCAGCCGGGGCCGGTGGCGGACCAGGTGCCCGGACACCGCGGGCGAGCGGTAGAGCAGCCAGATCACGGCCGCGCAGAGGGCGGTGATCAGGGCGAACCCGAGCAGCCCGGGCAGCGGCGGCACGCCCTGCCGGGGCACGATCAGCCGCCCGACGGCGAACACCGTGGTCACCGCGAGGATCAGCCCGAACGGCCGGGCCATCGTCCGGCCGCGACGGACGTGCCCGATCAGCAGCAGGAAGCCGAGCGAGCGGAGCAGGGCCCAGCCGGTGCGTACGGCCAGCCCGAAGCCCTGCTCCGGGGCGTACCACCAGTTGAGCTGCTCGGCCACGACGGTGGCCGCCGCGGTCAGTGCGAGCAGCGTGGTCAGCGCCCGGACGGCGGACGGCCGCCGGACCTCGGTCTCGGCGGCCGTCCTCATGGGAACCGATGATGCCCGGTGCGGGCGTCGATCACACCTGTCGTCAGCGCTGCGGCTCCGCGTCGAGCCGGGCGCGCAGCGCGTCCAGCTCGGCCCAGAGCACGCCCGGCAGCTTGTCGCCGAACTTCTCGAACCACTCGGTGACCAGCGGAAGCTCGTTGCGCCACTCCTCCGGGTCGACCTTCAGCGCGATCCGGACGTCCTCCGGGGTCATGTCCAGGCCCTCGACGTCGAGCGCGTCCTGGGCCGGGACCATGCCGATCGGCGTCTCCACCGCCTCGGCGCGCCCCTCGATCCGCTCGACGATCCACTTGAGGACGCGGGAGTTCTCGCCGAAACCGGGCCAGAGGAAGTTGCCCTCCGGGTCCTTGCGGAACCAGTTGACGTAGTAGATCTTCGGCAGCTTGGACTCGTCGCCGTCGGCGCCCTTGCCCATCTCGATCCAGTGCCGGAAGTAGTCGCCGGCGTGGTAGCCGATGAACGGCAGCATCGCCATCGGGTCGCGCCGGACGACGCCGACCGCGCCGGAGGCGGCGGCGGTGGTCTCCGAGGAGAGGGTCGCGCCCATGTAGACGCCGTGCACCCAGTCGCGGGCCTCGGTCACCAGCGGGATGGTGTCCCGGCGACGGCCACCGAAGAGAATCGCGTCGATCGGCACGCCGTTCGGGTCGTAGTAGTCCTCGGCCAGGATCGGGCACTGGGTGATCGGGGTGCAGAACCGGCTGTTCGCGTGCGAGGAGAGGTTCTCGCTCTCCGGCGTCCAGTCGTTGCCCTTCCAATCGATCAGGTGCGCCGGCGGCTCACCCATGCCCTCCCACCAGATGTCCCCGTCGTCGGTCAGGGCCACGTTGGTGAAGATGGAGTTGCCGCGGTCCAGCGTCCGCATCGCGTTGGCGTTGGTCTTCCAGTCCGTGCCGGGCGCGACGCCGAAGAGGCCGTACTCGGGGTTGACGGCGTAGAGGCGGCCGTCGGGGCCGAAGCGCATCCAGGCGATGTCGTCGCCGATGGTCTCGACCTTCCACCCGGGGACGGTCGGCTCGAGCATGGCGAGGTTGGTCTTGCCGCAGGCCGACGGGAAGGCCCCGGCGACGTGGTAGACCTTGCCCTCCGGCGAGGTGATCTTGAGGATGAGCATGTGCTCGGCGAGCCAGCCCTCGTCGCGGCCCATCACGCTGGCGATCCGCAGCGAGTAGCACTTCTTGCCGAGCAGGGAGTTGCCGCCGTAGCCGGAGCCGAAGGACCAGATCTCCCGGGTCTCCGGGAAGTGCGAGATGTACTTCGTCTCGTTGCACGGCCACGCCACGTCCTGCTGCCCGGGGGCCAGCGGGGCGCCGATGGAGTGCAGCGCGTGGACGAAGTCCACGTCGTCGCCCATGGCCTCCAGGACCTTGGCGCCCATCCGGGTCATGATGCGCATGGAGGCGACCACGTAGGGGCTGTCGGTGATCTCGACGCCGAACATGGGGCTCTCGGCCTCGACCGGGCCCATGCAGAACGGGATGACGTACATGGTGCGCCCGCGCATGCAACCGCGGTACAGCTCCGTCATCGTCCGCTTCATCTCGGCCGGCGCCATCCAGTTGTTGGTGGGGCCGGCGTCCGCCTCGTCGACGGAGCAGATGAAGGTGCGCTCCTCGACCCGGGCGACGTCCGTCGGGTCCGTCCGCGCGTAGAACGAGTTGGGCTTCTTCTCCGGGTTGAGGCGGATCAGGGTGCCCGCCTCGACGAGCTCATCGGTGAAGCGCCGCCACTCCTCGTCGGACCCGTCCACCCAGACGACACGGTCGGGGGTGGTCAGTTCAGCGACCTCACGGACCCAGGCGAGCAGTTTGGGGTGGGACGTCGGGGCCTGATCGATACCCCGAACGGTAGCCGGAGCAACCATGACACATCTCCTTGGTGGTCGACGCTGACCGGTCTATGGGATGCACGAGTCTTGACGGCGCTGTGCGCCCTTACGGCGCGGTGCGTCGCCCTTCGTGGAAACCTGGGATTGGCCTCAGCGTAAACCGGGTGGCGTCGCCAGTCAGTGGGACTGGTTGTGAAGAACTGCACAAGGTGCGGTCACGCTGCGGCATCACGAGCTAATACCCGCTTTCGCGCGCAGTTTCACGCAAATCCTGTGGGAAACCCCGATGGCCGACCCGCCGCGCCCCGTCGACGGACTCGCGAACCGCCCCGTTCGACCACCCCGAATCGTTACGCTCTGTCCACAGGCGCACACCCGTGCGCGCCGCCCGTCGTTGCTACCCGTGTGGGATGCAACCAGCCGGTAGGCTCGGCGTCGTGGCCGCGACGATGACCGGGGAGCCAGGCTCCCGGCAGACCCGCCCGGGTCTGGCCCACGCACTGGTCGAGCGTTTCGGCCACCTCGTCCGCGAGATGAGCAAGTTCGCCACCGTGGGCGGGATCGCCTTTCTGATCGACTTCGCGCTCTTCAACTACCTGACGAGCGTGCGGGGCGTCGAGCAGGTGACCGCGAAGACCGTCTCGACGGTGATCGCGGCGACCGTGGCGTTCGTCGGCAACCGGTTCTGGACGTGGCGGCACCGCAAGCGCTCCAACCCGGCCCGCGAGTACGCGCTGTTCTTCTTCTTCAACGGTGTCGGCCTGGGGATCGCGGTGGCCTGCCTGGCCATCAGCCGCTACGGCCTGGGCAGCATCTGGCCGGAGGTCTTCCAGACCCCGTTGGCCGACAACATCGCCAGCTTCGTCGTCGGCACCGGGCTCGGGACGCTGTTCCGATTCTGGTCCTACCGACGGTTCGTCTTCGTGGAAGCGGGAACCCCAGCCGTTCCGGAAGTGAAGCACGACCGAGACCACCGGGCGTGACCTGCCGCCCACCTCGTCCCGGCCGGAGCCTCCCGGCCCCGCCCACTGCCCTAAGGTGTTCCGCATGCGTCTTGTCCGTCTGCTGCCCGAGCGCTGGCAGAAGTTCATCCACGAGGCGCTCAAATTCGGCATCGTCGGCGGCGTCAACACCGTCATCAATTACGCGGTGTTCAATGCCCTGGCACTCACCGTTTTTGTCGACGGCCAGTTGAAGGCGACGGTCATCGCCACCATCGTGGCGACCATCACGTCGTATCTGATGAACCGTCACTGGACGTACCGCGACCGCCCGAAGTCGGCGATGCGGCGCGAATACGCCCTGTTCTTCCTCTTCAACGGAGCCGGCCTGCTCATCGAGCTGGGCGTCCTCGCCGCCGCCAAGTACGGCCTTGGCATGACCAGCCTGCTGGCCCTGAACGTGGCGAAGACCGGCGGCGTGCTGCTCGCGACGCTGTTCCGGTTCTGGTCCTATCGGACGTTCGTCTTCCAACCTGCACCGGCCCACGCCGCCGAGACGTGGCACAGCATCCCGCGCGACGAGTGGGACACGATGGCCGAGATGGACCCGGTGGCGGAGCTGGCCGAATCCATCTCCGAGCTGGAGGAGGCGCAGCCACCACCGGGCGCCGAACGGCGCGGCCCGGCTCCCGTGCCGGCGACCGGCCAGAGCGCCCCGCTCCAGGGCCGCCCCGTGCCGCTCGACGCCGGCATCGGCGGCTCCCTCGACCGGGAGCTGGAAGCCGAGCTGGCCGCGGAACTCCAGGCCAGCACCCGCCGCGCCCCGCGCCGCTGACCCGCCACGCCCCGCGCCGCCGCGCCGTTACGGTGCGGCGGACGGGCGTGAGGCCGGGCTCAGGCGGTGGGGTCGCGCAGCGGCTTCCCCTCGTTCATGTCCGCCAGGATGTCGCGCATCTCGGCGTCGCCGAGGGAGTGCTTGTCGTGGTGGGCCTCGACCAGCTCGTAGAGCTTGGTCTGGACCTGGCCGACCCCAGGCACGTCGTGCAGGACGGACTGCCCGCGCTCGCCGGCCGACTCGATGGTCAGGGTGCCGCAACCGAGCAGGCGCTCGACGAACCGCTGGTTCATCGCGTGGTCGTTGACCCGGGTGAGCGGGATGTCCCGCCGGTCGCGGGAGAGCACGCCGTGCTGGAGCAGCACCCGCTCGTTCGTGAAGAGGTAGTGGGTGGTCCGCCAGACCAGGAACGGCCAGAGCGCCAGCCAGAGCACCGCCACCAGGGCCAGCACCCCGATCACGGCGAGCGCGATCGAGCCGCCCCCGCCGGACGGCAGCAGGACCAGGCCGGCCACCACCGCCGCGACGGCGAGCACGAGCACCGCGACCGGCCGGATCAGCGCCTTCCAGTGCGGGTGCAGGTGCAGCACGACATGCTCGTCCTCGGTGAGCACGTCATCGGGGAACGCCACGGGAACCTCCTCGCAGAAACGGACGCGCTGACCGTAACCGCTCACCCTCCCGCCGCGGCATCAGCCGCGCGGCGGTCCCGCCCCCGCGATCTTGCAGTTCGTCCCCCGTCTCGCGGCTTTCGCCCCGTTCGCCAGGGCGAAAAGTGCAAGATCCGGGGAAGGGGAGGGCGGGGTCAGCGGAGGTGGAGGACGTCGCCGGCGGCCAGGGCGCGCACGCCCGTGGGGGTGGTGACCAGCAGCTGGCCGTCGGCGTCCACGCCGGTCGCGGCACCGGTGATCTCCTCGCCGCCGGGCAGCAGCACGCGTACCTGGCGGCCGATCGTCGCGCAGGCGGCCAGGTAGGCCTCACACAGCCCGCTGGCGACCGCGTCCCCGCCGGCCGAACGCCAGCGGCCGTACCAGTCGGCGACCGAGCGGAGCAGGGCCCGCAGCAGCGGATCGCGGTCGGTGGCCGCCGCGCCGGCCAGTTGCAGCGAGGTCGCCGGCAGGCCGGTCGGGTGCTCCGGCAGCTCGTCGGCGCGGAGCGTGACGTTCAGGCCGATGCCGAGCACGATCGCGGGCGGCTGCGCCGGCGAGTCCCCCGGCACCGCCTCGGCGAGGATCCCGGCGCACTTCGCGCCGCCGATCAGCAGGTCGTTGGGCCACTTCAGGCCGGCGTCCAACTCGGCCAGCCGGGCCACCGCCTCGACCAGGGCCACGCCGGCGAGCAGCGGCAGCCAGCCGTACCCCGACTGGGGCACCGGCGGCCAGCCACGGTCGGTGACGGCCTCCCCCGGCCGCAGCAGCACGCTCGTGGCGATGCCCGCCCGCGCCGGTGACTGCCACGCCCGGCCGCGCCGGCCGCGCCCGGCGGTCTGCCGCTCCGCGACCACCACCAGCCCCTCCGGCTCGCCGGCCCGGGCCGCCTCGGCGACGTCCGCGTTGGTCGAGCCGGTCTCGACGCGCAGCTCCAGCCGCGCCCACGGCCCGTGCGGGGCGACCAGCGCCCGCCGCAACCGGGCCGCCGACAGCGGCGGACGGTCCAGATCGGTGTACGGCGAGCCCGGCATCCCGTCAGCCTACGGCCCGCTCGACGCCCACCCGCCGGCCGCCGGGCGGGCGTCCGTGGGCGTCGTCGCCGAGCGGTCGCCGGGCTGAGGCGAACTGCACAGGGGCGGCGGCCTGAACCATCGTTATATTCCCAGGGTGACTACCGAGACCGGGATCAACATCCACAGCACCGCGGGAAAGCTGGCTGACCTGGAGCGACGGGTCGACGAGGCGGTGCACGCCGGATCGGCGCGCGCGGTCGAGAAGCAGCACGCGAGGGGCAAGAAGACCGCCCGCGAGCGGATCGAGATGCTGCTCGACGAGGGCTCCTTCGTCGAGTTGGACGAGCTGGCCCGGCACCGGTCCACCAACTTCGGGCTGGACAGGACCCGCCCGTACGGCGACGGCGTGATCACCGGCTACGGCACCATCGACGGCCGTCAGGTCTGCGTGTTCGCCCAGGACTTCACGGTCTTCGGCGGCTCCCTCGGCGAGGTCTTCGGCGAGAAGATCGTCAAGGTGATGGACCTGGCCATGAAGATCGGCTGCCCGGTCGTCGGCATCAACGACTCCGGCGGCGCCCGCATCCAGGAGGGCGTGGCCTCGCTCGGGCTCTACGGCGAGATCTTCTTCCGCAACGTCCGGGCCAGCGGCGTCATCCCGCAGATCTCCCTGATCATGGGCCCGTGCGCCGGGGGCGCCGTCTACTCCCCGGCGGTCACCGACTTCACCGTGATGGTCGACCAGACCTCGCACATGTTCATCACCGGCCCCGACGTCATCAAGACCGTCACCGGCGAGGACGTGGCGATGGAGGAGCTGGGCGGCGCCCGTACGCACAACTCCCGCAGCGGCAACGCGCACTACCTCGCCAGCGACGAGGGGGACGCGATCGAGTACGTGAAGGCGCTGCTGTCGTACCTGCCGTCGAACAACCTGGACGAACCGGTGGTCTACGAGGCCCCCGCGGACCTCTCCGTGAGCGACGAGGACCGGGAGCTGGACACGCTGATCCCCGACTCGGCGAACCAGCCGTACGACATGCACCGGGTCATCGAGCACGTCCTGGACGACGGCGAGTTCCTGGAGGTCCAGCCGCTCTACGCGCAGAACCTGATCATCGGCTACGGCCGGGTCGAGGGGCGCCCGGTCGGCGTGGTCGCCAACCAGCCGATGCACTTCGCGGGCACCCTGGACATCGCCGCGTCGGAGAAGGCCGCCAGGTTCGTGCGCACCTGCGACGCGTTCAACATCCCGGTGCTGACCTTCGTGGACGTTCCCGGCTTCCTGCCCGGCACCGGCCAGGAGTGGGACGGCATCATCCGCCGCGGCGCGAAGCTCATCTACGCGTACGCCGAGGCCACCGTCCCGAAGGTCACCGTCATCACCCGCAAGGCCTACGGCGGGGCGTACGACGTGATGGGCTCCAAGCACCTCGGCGCGGACCTGAACTTCGCCTGGCCGACCGCGCAGATCGCGGTGATGGGCGCGCAGGGCGCGGTGAACATCCTCTACCGGCAGGAGCTGGCCGCCGCCGAGGACCCGGCCGCCGTGCGGGCCGAGAAGATCACCGAGTACGAGGACACCCTCGCCAACCCGTACATCGCGGCCGAGCGCGGCTACGTCGACAGTGTCATCCCGCCGCACGAGACCCGCACGCAGATCGTCCGCGCCCTGCGGGTGCTGCGTACCAAGCGCGAGACCCTGCCCCCGAAGAAGCACGGCAACATCCCGCTGTAAGGACATTTCCGGAGGTCCCCGCGTCGTCGTGGAGGCGGGGACCTCCGTTCAGCAGCCGGGGTTCGCCGCCGCGCACATACGGTGCGCCGCGGTCCTGCCCAACGCTTCCAGCTCGGCGTGACTCAGGCCACGGCCGGGACGGACGCCGTCGGCCGTGTCCGCGACGGCGCCCGGGCCGGTCGCGACCACGGTGACCAGGTCACCGACCCGCACCACCATGGTGACCTCGACCGCCGGGGTCGCGGCCACCACCTTCCCGCCGCCCACGCTGCCGGGGGCCAGCGACACGTGTCGCAGCATCACGGACTCGTCGCCGGCGAAGCCGCTGGCCGGCGTCTCCCACCGGTGCGTCTGGACGGTCGGCACCGTGCGGCCGTCCACGAACGCGGAGCCGGCGTGCTGCCATTCCGCACAGGCGTTGAGCAGCAGCCCGACGAGGCCGAAGACCAGCCGCCCCTGGCCCGGGTCGACCCGGTACACGTCCTGGGTGAGCACCGGTTGTCGCACCGTCGGGTCCACCGGCGCCCGGAGCAGGGTCTGGGACCGCGAATAGCGGGACGTGGCCGGGTCCGACGGCACACCCCGTTCGCGGCCGCAGGACTCCAGCACCGGGTCGACCCGTACCGGCTCCACCACGCCCGTCTCCCCGAGCTGCACACCCGTCTTCAGGGGCACGTCCCAGGGGGCGAGCAGGGCCTCCTGCGGGATCTCGGCCGACGCGGCGTGCACCGGAGACACCAGGGTGGCGGCGGCCGGGGGTGGCGGCGACACCGGCCGCCCGGCCACCGCGTACGCGGAACCCGACATCACGGCGAGCACCGCGACCGCCGCCGTCAGCACCGTACGCCGGCTGCGCCGACGGGCCCGGGCGCGGATCTCGGCGGGCTCCGGCCAGCGGACGTCCCGCAGGTCCCGGTGCAGCCGGTCGACGAACCTCGTCTCGTCACGCATCGGCGGCCTCCTTCAGATCAGAGACGGCGAGCAGCCCGGCCAGCGCGGCGCGCCCCCGGGAGAGTCGGGCCTTGACCGTGCCCACGGGGGCGTCGGTCTGCCGGGCCACCTCGGCCACCGGCATGCCGACCAGGTAGTACAGGGCGATAGCGGTGCGCTGCTCCTCGGGCAGCCGGCGCAGCGCGGCGACCACGTCGACGGTGTCGGGATCCGGGCCGGGAACGGTTTCGGTGGCGCCGTGCCGCAGGTAGGCGCGGGCACGGCTGCGCAGGCTGCGCCAGCGGCTGACCGCGATCCGACTGGCCACCACCCGCACCCACGCCTCCGGCTCCTCGTACGCGCTCACGGTCGACCAACGCTGCCAGGCGCGCACGTACGCCTCCTGCACGGCGTCCTGCGCCTCGGCGAGGTCACCGGTGAGCACGTAGACGAAGCCCAGCAACCGTTGCCGGCTGCCCCGGTAGAACTCGTCGAACCCGTCGACGTCCGGCACCCTGCTACCTCCCCGTGGCGGTCGCAGAGGACACGCGCCGGCCAGGGCGGTCGGTTGCCCGGTCAACCCATCATTTTCTCCAGCTCCGCCGGCCGGAAGCCGCCGGCCGGGATCCGCTCCCGCAGCGCGCGGCGGACCGCGAGCTGGACGGCGGCGTTGGCGGGGGTCGGCACCCTGTGCAGCCGGCCGAGCAGCACGATCTCGCCGTTGAGGTGGTCGGCCTCGGCCGAGCCCGCGCCCCGGGCCAGGCTCTGCCAGGTGGAGCTGCCGGCCCGCTCCTCGCCGCCGACCGGCCGGTGGTCGACGAGGTCACCCCGCTCGGCCGCCTCCTCCTCCGTGGTGGTGTGCGCGATGCCGGCGGCGGCGAGCGCGGCGGCCCCCTCGGCCCGCACCCGCTCGCGCAGGGCGTCGGGGACGTCCCGGCCGAGCAGCGCCTGGAGGCCGTTGCCGAGGTTGGCCAGCAGCTTGCCGTACTTCCAGCGCATCACGTCGTCACGCACCGGGGCGACGAAGCCGGCAGCGGTCAGGTCGGCGGCGACGGCGCGGTCGGTGGCGTCCGCGCCGGACGGGTAGCGGCCGAGGTGCAGCATGCCGGGGTGCGGGTGGCCGTTGGCCACCACCACGCCCGGGTCGAGGTGGGTCGCGGGCAGCCAGACGCAGACGCCGTGCACGTCGGCGAAGAGCCGCAGGGCGGCGCCCTCGTTGGCCACCCCGTTCTGCGCGGTGAACAGCGGCAGCCGCTCAGCCGCCGTACCGCCGCCGGCCACCGGCGCGTCCGCCCAGGCCGCGAGCGCGGCCCCGGTGTCCTGCGACTTGACGGTGAGGACCAGCACGGTGTCGGCGGGCAGCGGGGTGTCGCCCGGCCCGTCGGTGGCTGGCCCGCGCCAGGCCGCCTCGCCGTCGGGCTGGCGCAGGGTCAGGCCCCGCCGCCGGATCGCGTCCAGGTGCGCGCCGCGGGCCACCAGGGTCACGTCGTGGCCGGCCCGCCCCAGCCGTACGCCGATGGTGCCGCCGACCGCGCCCGCTCCGATGACCACATACCGCACGGGCCCATTTTGCCGCTACGCCAGAACGGCGAGATGCACCATCCAACGCTGCCCGACCGGCGAGACCTCACGTTCCAGACGCAGCGGCGTGAATCCGGCGTCGGCCAGCTGCGCCGTCGACCCGTCGGGGTCGTACCGGGCGAAGAAGCGGTCGGCGTCCTCGCCCGGCCACCTGCCCCAGGTCTCCCCCTCACCCTCTTGCAACGAGGTCAGCAGCGCACCGCCGGGTCGGAGCACCCGCCGCATCTCGGCCAGCGCAGATGGTACGAGCGCCTTGGGCAGGTGCAGCAGCGACGCGGAACACCAGACACCGCCGAAGACCGCAGCACCGAACGGCAGATGCCGCATGTCCGCATGCACGAGCGGAGCAGTCGTGTTGGCATGGGCGTGTTCCAGCATCCCCCAGGACAGATCCAGTCCCACCACGGCCGCGCCCCGCTCGGCCCAGAACGCGAGGTCCCGCCCGACGCCGCAGCCCAGGTCCAGCACCGGCCCGACGCACCGCCGCTGGAAGTCGTCGGCGAGTGTGAGGTAGGCCGGTGGCATGCCAACGTTACGGGCGGCGAAGGCGGGTGCGATCCGGTCGTACGCGGCACGGTTGCGCGCCGTCAGCTCGTCCATGCGCAGCGAGCGTAGCGACCACAGGGCCGCGCACCGCCCCGGACGCGCGCCGACCGGCGGTGCGAGACGGGCACACCGGCCCGGCGATTGTCACATCGTGAGGCCGGCGTCGGTGAGGATCGGGCCGGCCAGCAGTAGCGCGCCTACGCCGAGGACGACCAGGTTGACCAGGGCGAACACGGTGACCCAGAAGAACGCGGGCAGCGGGGTGATCCCGGCGAGTTGGTCGGCGTCGGAGGCGGGCATCCGTCCCCGGGAGCGCAGCCGTTGCAGCTCCACCACGGGTCGCACGCCGCCGAGCAGCAGGAACCACACCCCGGTGTACGCGAACGCCGCCTGCACCTGCGGCGTGGCGTACCAGGAGACGGCGAGCACCACCCCGCCGGTGACCAGCAGCGAGAGCACGCCGAAGACGTTGCGGATCATGACCAGCATGGCCAGTAGCAGCGCCACGGCGACCCAGAGCAGCAGAGTGATCCGGTTGCCGCCGAGCAGCCACGCGCCGGCCAGCCCGACCAGCGGCGGGGCGACGTAGCCCGCGAGCAGGGTGAGGATCATCCCGGGGCCGGTGGGCCGGCCTGCGGACAGGGTCAGCCCCGAGGTGTCCGAGTGCAGCCGGATGCCGTGCAGCCGGCGGCCGGTGAGCAGCGCGACCAGCGCGTGCCCGCCCTCGTGGGCGATGGTGACGGCGTTTCGGGCGATCCGCCAGGGCAGCCGGGTGGAGACGACCACCAGCGCGACGGCGGCGGTCAGCAGCACCAGCAGCGGTGGCGGATCCGGCTGCGCCCCGAACAGCTTGTCCCACATGTCGCTGAGCCCGTCCGTCGACATCATGGGGCGCGAGCCTACCGGCCCGGACTGTGTCGCTACGCCCTCGTGGGTCCGTATCGTGTGAAGCTGACCTGGTGGCGATCGGAGCGGGAGGTGGACGCCGGTGAGCGCGGCACCCCTGGAACCCCACGTCGGCCTGTGGACTGAGGCCGAGTACCTCGCCATGGGCGAGACTTCGAACCGGATCGAACTGCTCGACGGGAGCCTGATCGTGAGCCCTGCCCCGAGCAAGCGACACCAGCGGGTGTCGAGACTGCTGGCCAACAGCCTCGACGGCGCGGCCGGAGCCCTCGCGGTCTTCGAGGCGGTGAACGTCCGGCTCGGGGTCGACCGGATCGTCATCCCGGACGTTGTCGTCGCCGACACCGACGACGAGGGCACCGTGGTCGAGGCGGGCGAGGTCGTCCTCGTCTGCGAGATCGTCTCTCCAGGGAACGCGGCGGCCGACCGACTGGTCAAGATGCAGCTCTACGCCATCGCCCGGATTCCCTGGTATTTGCTGGTCGAGCAGGACGGCCAGACCCAATCGTTGCGGCTGTTCCGGCTGGACGGTGCGCACTACGTCGAGGACCAGGTCGCCAAGGCGGGCGAGCGCCTCACCCTGACCGAGCCGTTCCGCTGGGGTGTCGACCCGGATTCGCTCCGCTGAGTCCAACGGCAGTCGTCAATGTAAATTTGTTTAGCGCCCCTTGTGATCGAGGACGCATACCTCCAAAGATGGTCGTCAATTCCATCGGCGTCCTTGGAGGCATCCATGACCCGTACCAGACCATCGCTGCGCAGAATGCTCGCCACCGGCCTCACCGTGCTCGCCACCGTGGCGGCGGGGCTCGTCGCCACCAGCACCCCGGCGGCCGCGGCCACCACGCCCGGCATCGACGTCTCGCGCTACCAGGGCACCATCAACTGGACGAGCGTGCGCAACGCCGGGATCCAGTTCGCCTTCATCAAGGCCACCGAGGGCACGAGCTACAAGGACCCGAACTTCAACAGCAACTACACCAACTCGTACTACGCGGGGGTGATCCGGGGGGCGTACCACTTCGCCCGGCCGAACATCTCCTCCGGGGCGATCCAGGCGAACTACCTGGCCTCCAACGGCGGCGCCTGGTCGGCCGACAGCCGCACCCTCCCCGCCGCGCTGGACCTGGAGGCCAACCCGTACAGCGGAGGGTACTGCTACGGCCTGAGCACGTCCGGGATGCGCAGCTGGGTCCAGGACTTCCTCAACACCTACCGCTCGCGTACCGGCCGCTACGCGGTCATCTACACGACCACCAGTTGGTGGAACCAGTGCACCGGCAGTTGGACCGGCCCCTGGGCGAACCACCCGCTCTGGATCGCCCGCTGGTCCACCTCCCCCGGCACCCTGCCGGCCGGCGCGCCGTTCTGGAGCTTCTGGCAGTACACCGACAGCGGCAGCGTCGCCGGAATCAGCGGCCCCGTCGACCGCAACTACTGGAACGGTGACCGTACCCGGCTGATCGCGCTGGCCAACAACACCGCCTGAGCCCGACTCGCCTGGGGAGGCAGCTGGCGGCAGCGGGATCGGCTGTCACCGTACGGTCGACAACTGGTCCGGCTGCCGCCACGCCCCCGGCGCCGGCGTCAGGCCCGACGGCGTCAGGCCCTCCTCCGGGCCGCCACCGGAACGGTCACCGCGTTGTCGTGGGCGAGCCCGCCACGACGCCTGATCCGCCAGGCCACCACTGCGGCAAGGGTGACGGTGACGACGCTGAGCAGCGCGAACAGTGCCGGCAGGCCAGCGCCGACGAGCAGCAGGACGACGTCGCCGAGGGCCACGAACATCCACAGTGCCACCCGGGGCCAGACGTCCTTCCGTCGGTAACCCATGTCGTACCTCCCTTCCGTCGTGCGGGTCAGATACCCCGTACGACGGAAGGTCATGCGAACGAACCTCGCGGCGGCGCGAATCCCGCGGATCAGTCCTTACGGTCGGGCACGAACCCGCTCGCGATCCGGTCGAAGTTGGGCAGGTTGGCCTGCCAGTCCGCCGCGGCGACCTCCCACCGGAGGGCGTAACCGCGATTCTTGGCCGTCACGAAGCCTCGGTTGCGGACGTGGATGCGGGTGCCGTCGCGGGTCTCCAACCACTCCCAGTCCGCGCAGGTCTTCCAGTAGTCACAGCGCTGGATGTCGAGGTACTCGTAATTCTTGACGATCTTCTTGCGGGCCGGCTCGATCCGCCTCCATTCGGCGGCCGCGTCCGACTTCGGCGTGCTCGTCCACTGGACGAGCAGTTCGCCGACACCGCCGGGCTCATCGAAGATGACGGTGTCCGCTCCGCCGCTCCGGCGCACCCAGTTCGCCGGCAGCGGCAACTCGAACCCGGCCGGGTCCTTGTGCAGCTTCCAGCCGGCCGGCAGTTCCGCCGCCGAGGGGGTGACGGACGGGGTCGGGCTGGGGGCGGCGCTGGTCGGTGGGGGCGCGGCGGGCCCCGACGTCTGCGGCGACTGCGAGGCGACAGTGGTCGGGTCGGCCTGCGGGGTGTCGCCGTCGCCGTCGCCGCTGGTCAGCATCGGCACGACCAGCACCAGGCCGACCAGCAGCAGCGCCACCAGCACCCCGATCAGCACGTTGCGCCGGGTGTTGTCGGGCTTCGTACCGTCGGACGGCACCACCGTGGCGCGGCCGGACGGCGGGCTCACCGGCGCGGACATCACCGACGTGGGGTTCACCGGCCTGCGCGGCGCGGGGCTCACCGGCTCGGCCGGCGAGGCGCCGGCTGCCGGCTTCGGCGCCTCGACCTTCGCCGTCGGCGCGGTGTCGGACGTCGACGACTCGACCTTGGCGGTCGGCGCGACATCCGAGGCGGCGGACGCGCTCTCGGCCGCCACGGTGACACCGGCGGAGGCGGCCGCCTCCTGCGGCGCGCGGGGCGTCGGCGGGCTGACCGGCCTGGCCGCCGGGTCCTCGGCCGGTCGCGGCGCCGGCACCAGCGGCGGGCGCGGCTCGCGCGGGCCGTTCGGCCCCGGCCGGCGTACGCCGTCGAGCAACGGAATGGCGCGGGTGCGCTTGCCGCCGGCACGGCGCAGCAGCTTCTCCGCCACCTCGGCGGTGATCCGCTCGTTCGGGTCCTTGCGCAGCAGGCCGTTGAGCACCGGCTTGAGCGGGCCGGCGTTCTTCGGCGGCGGGGGTGCCTCGGTGGCGAGCGCCGCCAGGGTGGCGATCGCCGACGGCCGGGCGTACGGCGACTTGCCCTCGACCGCGGCGTAGAGGGTGGCGCCCAGCGACCAGAGGTCGGCCTCCGGCCCGGCGGTGCCGTCGCGGGCCCGCTCCGGCGCGATGTACGCGGGCGAACCGAGCACCATGCCCGTCCGGGTCACGTTCGGGTCGCCGGGGATCGTGGCGAGACCGAAATCGGTCAGTACCACCCGGCCGTCGTTGCCGAGCAGCACGTTGCCCGGCTTGACGTCGCGGTGCATCACGCCGGCCTTGTGCGCCGCGTTCAGCGCGCCCAGCACGCCGAGCCCGATCTCGACCGCGCGCGCCGGCGGCACCGGGCCGTCCTCGGCGAGCGTGTCCTGCAACGACCTCGACGCCACGTACTCCATGACGATCCACGGGTCGCCGTCGGTGCGCAGCACGTCGAAGATGCGGACCACGTTGATGTGGTTGAGCCGGGCGATGGCCCGGGCCTCGCGCAGCGACCGCTCCCGCATCTCGCGGCGCTCGTCGTCGGTGAGGCTGGGCGGCGGGACGAGCTCCTTGATCGCCACGTCCCGGTGCAGCACCTCGTCGCGCGCCTTCCACACCCGACCCATGCCGCCCTGACCGAGCGGCGAGAGGAGCCGGTATCGGTCAGCGACGAGTTGGGGCAGCGCGTTAGACATCGCCCAGACGGTACCCGGCGGGCACGACGCTCACACCGCCGGCACGCCACTGTGCGGTTCAGGTCAAGCTTGCCGCCGCGTACGCTGACGCCATGTCTGCCGAAGAGCCGCTGTTCCGGGTCGTCCGCGGGGTCCCCACCGCCGAGGAACTGGCCGCGCTGGTGGGCGCGATCGTCGTCCGGTCCCGTCCGGCCGCGGCATCCTCGCCGGTCGCCGCGTCCGCCTGGGCGCGCAGCGGGCGACCGGCCACCGCGACGCCCGTCGCCGGTCCCGGCGGGTGGCGCGCCTCCGGCCTGCCCCGCTGACCTTTTCCCGGTACGGATCACCCCAGCTCGTTGCCCCTGCCCACCTGCCGAACGGCTCGGATGTGCGGGGTTGGGGCTGCCGACATCGCCGGGCACCCATTAACCTCACTCAGGGAAACGGCGCAGTGACGGGTAGGGAGGGCCGATGATCCCCGAGGAGGACCGTCCAGCGTCCTGGCTCCGCGGTTACGGCGGCATCGAGGCCGACATCCGCCGGTTGCGCGAGTTCGCCGACAAGCTCCAGGCCGAGGTGGAACGCAACTACGCGCCCCACCTGTCGTACATCGCCGAGGACATGAAGGCACCGGTGCCCAACCCGGCCGACGCCTTCATCGAGCTGGTCAACTTCCTGCGCGCCCACCACGAGACCCAGCAGGCCACCGCCGACATGGTCTGGGGCGTCCGCGACGCCACCGGCCACCTGGCCGTCGCCGCAGGCACGGTCGCCAACAGCTACACCCAGTCCGACGCCTTCTCCTCCGCCCGGGTGGCCGACGTCGAGCGGGCGCTCGCCAACCCGGCGGCCGCCACAGCGCGCGGCCCGGTGCCGGTGCTGCGCGACCCCACCGGTCCCGAGACGGGTCCGCTGCCGGAGTCGGTGGTGCTGCCGTGATCGAGCGGGGCAGCGGCCGCACGTCCGGCCTGACCGACTGGCGACTGATGGACGTCGCCAGCATGTGGGCCTGCCTCCAGGACCACGACACCACCAACCACTGGAAGCAGGTCGCCGGCTGGCGCAAGGTCTGTGACCTCGCCCGGACCCACCTGAGCCGGCTCCAGGAATACCGGCGCGGGCTGGCGGAGGCATGGCCCCCGGAGACCAACGAGGCAGCCCGGGCGTACGTCCGCGAGCTCGACGAGCTGATCGACAAGGTGCAGCGCACCCACGACGCGGCCAGCGCCAACTACACCGCGCTCTCCGCCGCGACACAGGCCATCGGGACCACCCGCGCCGAGCTCAAGAAGATCTACGACGAGTACGCCGTCAAGGTCCAGGAGAAACGGACGTACGAGGCGACTCTCGCGGACCCGAAGGCGGCCATGGGCAGTCGGGTCCCCGACCGCCCGGTGACGGACGCTGACCTGGAACGGCTCAACGTCCAGGCGCGGGGCATCATGTACGGCCTCAGCGGCGAACTCCAACACGCCCAAGTAATGCTCCAAAAGCCGCCCCCAGTCAGGCCGGCTAGGGCTCCCGGGGAGCAGGATGCGTACGGAGGGTCGGCGACTGCTCCGGTGATCCCGCCGATCATTCCGGTCCCAGTCACGCCGCCTACTGGTGTGTCATCGATCAGTCGGTCCTCGAGTCCCGCTCGGGCGGTCCAAACCCCCACCGCGCCAAACACGGGTCCGATATTGGGCGGGGCAGGCACCGGATTGGCACCGACACCAGCCAACCCGGGGATGCCTGCCACCACGCCTTCCGTGTCGCCCAACCCGAGTTCGGTCCCCGGAGGGCTCCCCGCGTTGCCAACAGGTCCGAGCCGATCCAGCGCTCCGGGGCCATTCGGCAGATCCGTCACCGGAGGCACCAGCAACCCGGCGAACGTCACGCCACCTTCGCCTAGCCGACCCATGCCACCTGGAGGGCTAATCGGAGGAACGCCTGTAATGGGACTGGGCCAGCCTGGCGCGAGCAACAACCAGCCACGGCGCGTGAATCCAATCGGAGGCGTAATCGGTGGTGGTGCAGGCACCGCGCCGACAGGCAGTGCTGGCTCTCGCCCCGGTAGCGGTCGTGGCTCCGGGGCGGCGCATGGCATGCCTCCCATCGGCGGCACTCCGTTCGGCGGTCGGGCGAGGTTCAGCGGCACGAGCGGTATGTCAGCGCAGCCCGGGCGCCGCGAGCAGACCACCGAGGAACCACGACGCTGGGACCCAGATCACCCATGGGAGACGGATCAGGGCGTAGCCCCGGTCGTTCGTCCGCCCGACGAGGAGGGACCCCTGGACCCGGGACCCGCCATCGGCTTCAACAGGTGAAGCTCCGCGCATCTCGCGGCCTGCTATCACTGCTGGTCGCTTCAGTAGCGACTCTGCCACCCGCTCTGCCAGCTACTGCGCCGACACTTCCTACGACAGCGATGCAGCCCGCCGGGCGCGACCGAATCCGCAACGATCAGTGGTACTTGCGCTACCTGAACGTCTACGCGGCACACCAGATCACTCAGGGCGACGGGGTTACAGTCGCCGTGCCAGACACGGGCGTTGATCCGCACCCCGACCTACGCAACAACCTGCTTACGGGAATCGATATTATTCCCGGAGGAGGGGGAAACGGACAACAAGATCGAGACAGCCACGGCACTGGCATGGCGGGGTTGATCGCCGCTCACGGCCAAGGCAACGAATTTGGCGCACTTGGCATCGCCCCGAAGGCCAAGATCCTTCCCATTTATGACACTCCAGCAGGAGGCGATGGGCACCCCGACGCCTTAGCTCAAAGCATCGAATATGCGATATCCAAAGGTGTTGACATAATCAGCATCTCCAGCGTGGGCAGTACAAACTCTCGCCTCACTCAAGCAGTGAACACAGCACTCGCCTCGAATATCATTGTCGTAGCAGCAGCAGGAAATAGGCCAGAAGATATCAGCGTCGGCTTCCCGGCGTCAGAAGAAGGCGTAATCGCAGTCGGCGGGGTTGATCGCCTCGGCGGACGAGCCTCAGTGTCAGTTGCAGGGCCAGAGATAGACGTGGTCGCTCCGGCAGTCGATATCTACAGCACCAGTATCGACGGCAAGTATCGCAAGGGCACCGGCACGTCGAACTCGACGGCAATCGTCGCAGGCGCTGCTGCACTGATTCGGTCGAAGTACCCGTACCTCCCGGCCTCCGAGGTAGTGCATCGGCTCACGGCTACCGCCGTCGACAAGGGACCACCCGGACGGGACGACGAGTACGGCTACGGGGTCATCGACCTCGTAGCGGCGCTGACGGCAGACGTACCCCCGTTGGGCTTCGGGTCGGCGACGGCGAGCGGCCCGGCGCCCACCGCCTCGACCACGACGGCGGTCGCGGAGCCCGCCGCCGACGGCGACGGCGGAGCGACCGCCCGTGGCCTGGTCACCCTCGGTGTGATCGTGGCCGCTGGTGGCGCCTGGGTCCTGGTTGCGCGTCGCCGGCGCCACGGCGACGACCCACCTCCCCGGATCAGCCGGTAACGTCGGCGACGTGCCAGAAACGATGCCGCTCCGCCTCGTGCTCGCCTCGGCGAGCCCCGCCCGCCGCAAGATTCTCCAGGCCGCCGGGATCGAACCGGACGTGCTGGTCAGCGGCGTCGACGAGTCCCTGGTGGTCACCGAGCGGGCTGAGGATCTCTGCCTGGAACTGGCCCGGTTGAAGGCGGAGGCGGTCCTCACCCGGCTCCGGCCGACCGACGACCAGCGGACGCTGGTGATCGGGTGCGATTCGGTGCTGGCCTTCGGCGGGGAGATCCTCGGCAAGCCGGCCGACACGGCGGACGCCACCCGGCGCTGGCAGCGCATGCGCGGGCGCAGCGGCGTGCTGCACAGTGGGCACTGCCTCATCGACATCGTGACGGGGCGTCGGGCCGAGGCGGTCGCCTCCACCGTCGTACACTTCGCCGACGTCAGCGACGACGAGATCGCCACGTACGTGGGCACCGGCGAGCCGCTGGCGGTGGCCGGTGCCTTCACGATCGACGGGCTGGGCGGGCCGTTCGTGGAGCGGATCGAGGGCGACCCGAGCACCGTCATCGGGCTCTCGCTGCCGATGCTGCGCCGCCTCCTGGCCGAGCTGGATCTGCGAATCACCGATCTGTGGACGAAGGTCGCGCCCGGCAACCAGTCGGTCGAACCGCTCGGCTAGCGTCCGTTTATGACCACGAAGTCGATCCCGCTCACGTCGGAACTGCACGCGTACCTGGTGACGCACGGGTCGCCGCCGGACGAGATCATGCGGGACCTGGCCGAGGAGACCCGCGCCGCCCTGCCGGACGACGCACAGATGCAGGTCGCGCCGGAGCAGGCCGCGTTCCTGACCTTCCTCACCCGGCTGCTCGGCGTCCGGCAGGCCGTGGAGGTGGGCACCTTCACCGGCCTCTCCTCGCTGGCGATCGCCCGGGGGCTGCCCGAGGGTGGGCGGCTGACCTGCTTCGACATCTCCGAGGAGTTCACGGGCATCGCCCGGCGGTACTGGGCCCGCGCCGGCGTGGCGGATCGCATCGAGCTGCGCATCGGCCCGGCCGGCGACACGCTGCGCGAGCTGCCCCACGAACGTCATCTCGACTTCGCGTTCATCGACGCGGACAAGATCGGGTATCCGGTCTACTGGGCGGAGCTGGTGCCTCGGATGCGTCCCGGCGGGGTGATCGCGGTCGACAACGTGCTGCGCGGCGGCCGGGTGATCGCCCCGCAGAACGCCGACGACCGGGCCATCGCCGCGTTCAACGACGAGGTGCTCGCCGACGTCCGGGTGGACGCGGTGATGCTCCCGGTCGCTGACGGCCTGACGCTGGCCCGGGTGCGCTGACCGCCCCGCCCCTGCGCGATCTTGGAACGGCCCCTGGAGGGGCCATTTCGTATCCGGTGCCCGAAGGGGTCAGACGGGGGCCGGGGCCCGGACCTCGTCGGGGGCCGGGCGTAGGGCGCGGCCCAGGCGGGCGGTGAGCAGCGCGGCTGCCGCGATGAAGCCCGGCAGCAGCAGGAACGCCAGGTGCGGCCCCACCCCGTCGGCCACCCAGCCGAGCGCGACCGGCGCGATCCCGAAGCCGACCCCCATCGAGTACGACGCCCAGCCGGCCGCCCGGTCCGCCGCCGGCCCGGCGACGGCGAGCGCGATCGAGATGGCCAGCGGGTAGTGCAGCGCGTTGCCGAGGCCGAGCACGACGAGGCCGGCGACCGCGAGCCAGCCGACCGGGGCGACCCAGAACAGCGCGAACCCGGCCAGCGACACACCCAGCGCGGCCAGCAGCAGCGGCACCGGCCGGTACCGCAACGCGAACCGGCCCCCGACGAGCCGGCCGACGAACATGCCGCAGACGATCGCCGCGACGGCGGCCGAGGCGGCGCCAGCCGCCATTCCAGCGTGCGAGCGGAGCACGTCGGCGGTCCAGAGGGACAGGCAGACCTCGATCGATCCGGTGACCGCCATCAGCACCCAGGCGATCCAGTACGTCGGGGGCAGCCGCCGCGCGGCCCCGGCGACGGGAGCAGCCCGACGCGCACCGGCAGGCGGGTCGGTGTCGGCCGGCTCACCGGCCGGGGGATCCCCGGCAGCCGCAGCGGGGGCGGCGCGCGGCAGGCGTACGCGGAAGGTCACGGCGGCGAGCGCGACCAGCGCGATCAGGCCGGCCTCGACGGCCATCACGGGCCGCCAGCCCCAGCCGGCGTCGACGCTGGTGCCGATGACCAGCGGGGCGAGGATGCCCATGCCGGCGCAGGCGGCGTTGGCCTCGGTCAGCGCGGCCGGCGCGCCGGTGCCGTGCCGGTCGGTGAGCACCACCGACACGCCGCTGATCACCAGCATGCCGAAGGTGGCGATCACCGCGACGGCGGTGATCGTGGCAGGCAGTGCCCGCAGGGTGCCGAGTGCGGTGACGCCGAGCGCCACCCCGGCCAGCCCGGTCCAGATGGCACCGCCACGGCCGACCCGGCGGGCCAGCGGCGCGAAGAGCGCCCCGCCGGCCAGCGCGCCGACGGCGATGCCGGTGCTGTGCAGGCCGGCGACGGCGGCCGAGGTGCCCTGTTCGTCGCGGAGCAGCGGCACGACCGGCCCGAATCCGTAGAGGAAGAAACCCCACAGGCCCAGCTGGGCATAGGTCAGCCAGGTGATCCGGTCACGGGTGAGGCGGGGCACCGGCCTTACGGTACAAGCGTCCGGCCGGTGCCCCACCGCAGTGCGACGCAGGTCTCCGGGAGCGCCGCGCTGTCGCGGTGCCCGGCTGTTCAGCGGACGGTGCGCGCGAACTGCCGGGCCGCCCAGACGACGCCGGCCGCGGCGAGCACCGCGATGATGCCGAGCCCCTGCCAGACCTTGTCGTCGCCGAGGTCGCCATTGAAGAGGGCGCGGGTGCCGTCGACGGCCCAGGAGAACGGGTTCCACTCGGCGATGCCCTGGAGCCAGCCGGGGGCGAACGTGAGCGGCAGCAGGATGCCGGAGAGCAGCAGCACCGGCTGCGCCACGGTGTTCATCAGCGGGGCCAGCGCGTCCTCACTCTTGACCTTGAGCGCGACGCCGTAGGAGACGGCCGAGGTCATCAGCGCGATCAGGGCGAGCATGAGGTACGCCAGGAGCAGGTCGACGATGAAGACGCGCAGGTCGAACAGGAGCGCGAGCAGGGTGATGATGACCGCCTGCACGATCAGCGACACCACGTCGCGCAGGGAGCGGCCGAGCAGCAGGGCGAGCCGGCTGACCGGGGTGACCCGGGATCGTTCGATGACGCCGGCACGCAGCTCGGCGATCAGGCCGAAGCCCTGGAACAGGCCGCCGAAGATGGCCAGCAGCACCAGCAGGCCGGGCACGAAGATCTTGTATGCCTCCGCCTGGGTGGGGGCGTTCAGGGCCGGCTTGAGCAGCGGGGCGAACAGCAGCAGGTACATCACCGGCTGGAAGATGCCGACGAAGACCCAGACGGGGTTGCGCAGCAGCAGCTGGAGCTGGCGTTGGAAGATCAGCCAGGTGTCACGGGCGAGTTTCATGCGGTCTCTCCGGTCTGGGGTCAGGACTCGCGCAGCGAGCGGCCGGTCTTGGTGAGGAAGACGTCGTCGAGGCTGGGCCGGTGCAGCTCGATGGAGTCGAGCGTGAGGCCCGCCGTGTCGACGCGGCGCAGGATCTGCGGGATGGCGGTCGCGCCCTCGTCGACGTAGAGCCGCAGGCCGCCCTCCTCGACGGTCTCCAGCTTGTTGACGTACGGCTCGCTGTCGAGCAGCTTCGCGGCCTGCGGGGTGGCCGCCGCGTCCAGCCCGACCAGCACCACGTCGCCGGAGATCTCGCGCTTGAGGCCCGCCGGGGTGCCCTCCGCGACCACCTCGCCGTGATCCATGATCGCGATCCGGTCGCAGAGCGCGTCGGCCTCGTCGAGGTAGTGCGTGGTGATGAAGACGGTCATGCCGTCGGCACGCAGCCGGCGGATCTCGTCCCACATGTGCGCGCGGCTCTGCGGGTCGAGGCCGCTGGTCGGCTCGTCCAGGAAGACGATCTTCGGCTCGTGGATGATGCCGAGGGCGATCTCCACCCGTCGCCGCTGGCCGCCCGAGTAGGTCTTGCACTTGCGGTCCGCGTACTCGGTGAGCTGGAAGGCGTCGAGGGCGCGGACGGCGCGCCGCTGCGCCTCGGCCTTGCCGATGCCGTACATCCGGGCCTGGAGGACCAACTCCTCGCGGGCGGTCGACTCGTCCCAGGTGCTGCCGCCCTGGGCGACGTAGCCGATGCGGCGGCGTACCTCGGCCGGGTCCTTGCGCAGGTCGGCCCCGGCGATGGTGGCCTCGCCGCCGTCCGGCTCGATCAGGGTCGCCAGCATCCGCAGGGTGGTGGTCTTGCCAGCGCCGTTGGGACCGAGGAAACCGAAGATCTCCCCCGCGGCGACCTCCAGGTCGACCCCGCGCACCGCGTCGACGGTCCTCGTCTGGCGACCCTCCCGGGAGCGGAACGACTTCCGCAGCCCTCTGGTCTCGATCATCTCTGCTCCTGGTCGTCCGGGCCGGTGCGACCGGCCACCTGGTCTGTCCCTCGGGGACGACGCCGGACGGCGTGCTCCCCCCGTCGCGCCGCGAGCAGGCTAACGCGATATAGCTTCAGTGGTCAATCTTGATTATTCGGTTGCGTCGCGAGGGGTGGTCTCGCCGTCGGACCACCCGCTCCAACCCTCCGCCCCGACCAGCCCATCAGGCAGGTACGACACACCGGAATCGATGCGTTCGGCGATCCGTTCGCACCAGCCGACCTCGGCCTCCGCCCGCGCGGCCCAGAGTTCGAACATCCACCCGACGTGCACCGGCTTGGAGTTGCGCATCCAGTCGGAGGCCAGCGCCGCGCGCATCGACTCGACGCCGGCGCGCAGCAGGTTCGCCCGATTGCGCAGGGCCGCCGACGCCTCCTCGCGGGGCAGCGCGGGCAGGAACGAGAACGCCGCCGCGAACGGGTCCGGCGGCTCGTGCAACTGCCACCAGTGCCCGCGCAGCAGCGACTCGAACTCGTCCTCGCCCTTGGCGGTGACCTCGTAGGTGGTGCGCGCCGGCCGGGCGCCCACCTGCTCGGTGGCCACCTCGCGCAGCAGGCCCTCCGCGGTCAGCTTGCGCAGGGCGTGGTAGATCGAGCCGGGCTGCACGTTGGCCCACCTGTCGGCGTTCCAACTGAGCAGTTCCCGGCGCACGTCGTAGCCGTGCACGGGCTGCATCCAGCGCACCAACCCGAGGATCATCATTCGCGTGGCAGACATCCGGCAAGCGTAATAAGCAAGTTTGACTAGGGCGCGACGTGACAGTGCGGCATCCCACACTGAGCGATCGTTAGGGTCCTCAGGGTGGCCGATACACTCCCGGTCAGTAACCTCCCGGGAGGAGCCCCCAAGGTGCGCAAGGTACTCATCGCCAACCGCGGCGAGATCGCCGTCCGCGTCATCCGCGCCTGCCGCGACGCCGGTCTGGGGAGCGTCGCCGTCTACGCGGACTCCGACCGGGACGCCCTGCACGCCACGCTGGCCGACGAGGCGTACGCGCTCGGCGGGGACTCCGCGACCGAGACGTACCTGCGCATCGACAAGCTGCTGGCGGTCGCCGCCAAGGCCGACGCCGACGCCGTCCACCCCGGCTACGGATTCCTCGCCGAGAACGCCGACTTCGCCCAGGCCGTCATCGACGCCGGGCTGACCTGGATCGGCCCCACCCCGCAGGCGATCCGCGACCTCGGCGACAAGGTGACCGCCCGGCACATCGCCCAGCGCGCCGGCGCCCCCCTGGTGCCCGGCACCCCCGACCCGGTGGCCAACCCGGACGAGGTGATGGCGTTCGCCGTCGACCACGGCCTGCCGGTCGCCATCAAGGCCGCCTTCGGCGGCGGCGGGCGCGGGCTCAAGGTGGCCCGCACGATGGAGGAGATCCCCCACCTGTTCGAGTCGGCCACCCGCGAGGCGGTCGCCGCGTTCGGCCGGGGCGAGTGCTTCGTCGAGCGCTACCTCGACAAGCCCCGCCACGTCGAGGCGCAGGTGCTGGCCGACCAGCACGGCAACGTGATCGTGGTCGGCACCCGCGACTGCTCGCTCCAGCGCCGGCACCAGAAGCTGGTCGAGGAGGCCCCGGCGCCGTTCCTCACCGACGCGCAGCGCGCCCAGATCCACGACAGCGCCAAGGCGATCTGCCGGGAGGCCGGCTACCACGGCGCCGGCACGGTGGAATACCTGGTCGGCGCCGACGGCACCATCTCCTTCCTGGAGGTCAACACCCGTCTCCAGGTCGAGCACCCGGTCACCGAGGAGACCGCCGGCATCGACCTGGTCCGCGAGCAGTTCCGGATCGCCGACGGCGAGAAGCTGCGGTTCACCGAGGACCCGACGCCGCGCGGGCACTCCATCGAGTTCCGGATCAACGGCGAGGATCCGGGCCGCAACTTCCTGCCCGCCCCCGGCACGGTCACCGCGCTGCGGCTGCCCACCGGCCCCGGCGTCCGGGTCGACACCGGCATCTCGGCCGGCGACGTGATCGGCGGCAACTTCGACTCGCTGCTGGCCAAGGTGATCATCACCGGCGAGACGCGCACCGAGGCGCTGGAGCGGGCCCGCCGGGCGCTGGACGAGATGGTCGTCGAGGGCATGGCCACCGCGCTGCCGTTCCACCGGCTGGTCATCCGCGACGAGGCGTTCACCGCCGAGCCGTTCACCGTGCACACTCGGTGGATCGAGACCGAGTTCGACAACACCGTCCCGCCGTTCACCGCCACCGCCGGCACCGCCGAGGCGCCGGCCGAGCGCGAGACCGTCGTGGTCGAGGTCGGCGGCAAGCGGCTGGAGGTCAGCCTCCCCGCCGGCCTCGGCGGGGGTACGGCCGCCGCCGCGCCCGCCGCCCGCAAGCCGGCCCGCCGGGGCGGCACGGCCAAGGCCGGCGCCGCCGTCAGCGGCGACGCGCTCACCTCGCCCATGCAGGGCACCATCGTCAAGATCGCGGTCGCCGACGGGGACACCGTCGCCGAGGGCGACCTGGTCGTGGTGCTGGAGGCGATGAAGATGGAGCAGCCGCTGCACGCGCACAAGGCGGGCACGGTCAGCGGCCTCGCCGCCGAGGTCGGCGCCGTCATCTCCGCCGGCGCGGCGATCTGCACGATCGCCTGATCCTTCCCCGCCGGCGGGCCGTCGCAAGGACGGCCAGGTGCCGTCGGCGGGCCGGCGCAGCTCGCTGCCCGGCGACCGCCCGACGTCGGCGCGTCGACGCAGCCCGGTGCCGACGGCGGCACCGGCGTCAGCGCAGCTCGGTGCCGGCGACCGCCCGGACCGCGGCGGTCAGCGCGTCCAGCGTGGTGGAGTCCACCCGCCAGTGCTGCCAGTACAGCGGGCGGTCCAGGTGACGCCCGGCACCGATGTCGACACAGCGCCCGGCCGCGATGTCGGCACGGGCGATCCGCTCCGGCACCATCCCCCACCCCAGGCCCAGCCGCACCGCCTCGTTGAAGCCGTCGAAGGACGGGACGTAGTGGACCGGTGGGGCGATCCGACGCCGGGTCACGGTGCGGGCGAACCGGTGCTGGAGCTGGTCCTTGCGGTCGAACGCCATCATCGGCGCCGTCGCGAGGGCGGCCTCGGTGGGGCCGTCGGGGAAGTGGCGGGCCGCGAACCCCGTCCCGGCCAGCGCGACGTACCGCATCGCACCCAGCCGCTCCACCCGGCAGCCCTGCACGGCCTCGCGCTGCGCGGTCACCGCGGCCATCGCCGTGCCGTCGCGGATCAGCTCCGCCGTGTGGTCCTCGTCGTCCCGGCGGACGTCGAACAGGAGCGCCAGCTCGGCGGGCAGCCGCGCCAGGGCGCCGACGAACCAGGTGCCGAGCGAGTCGCCGTTCGCCACGATGGTCACCCGGCTGGGGGCGGGCCCGCCGACCGTCGGCGGGCGGGCGGCGTCCAACGCCTCCCGTTCCAGCAGGGCCACCTGGCCGGCGAGCCGCAGCAGCGGCCGACCCGCGTCGGTTGCCTGGCACGGCTTCGTACGGCGGACCAGCACCTGCCCGACGGTCTGCTCCAACGCCTTCATCCGCTGGCTGACGGCCGACGGGGTGACGTGCAGCGCCTGCGCGGCCGCCTCGAAGCTGCCCTCGCGGACCACCGCGGCGAACGTCCGGAGCTGCGTGGAGTCAAGCATGATGAAGCTGAGCTTATCTCCCGTGAGAATCTTTAGCTGGGCTGCATCGACTGCGCCTCGTAGCCTCGGCTCGTGCCCGACATCCTCAACAGCTCCGTGACAGGTTCCGCCGCCGCCGGCTTCTCCCTCTCGATCGCGCTCATCGCCGCCATCGGCGCGCAGAACGCCTTCGTCCTGCGGCAGGGCCTGCGCCGGGAGCACGTCCTGCCCGTGGTCGCCGTGTGCGCCGCCTCCGACGCGCTGCTGATCACGATCGGCATCGCCGGGATGGGCACCGCCACGGCGGAGCACCCCACCGTCCTGACCGCCGTCCGCTGGCTGGGGGCCGCGTTCCTGCTCGGGTACGCCGTGCTGGCCGCCCGGCGCGCGCTGCGCCCCGGCGCGCTCTCCCCCGCCGACCGGCCGCCGGCCACGCTCGGGGCAACGCTGCTGGCCTGCCTCGCCTTCACCTATCTCAACCCGCACGTGTACCTCGACACCGTCCTCCTGCTCGGCGGGGTGGCCCGCCAGCACCCGCACCACTGGGTCTTCGGCGCGGGCGCGGCGCTCGCCAGCGCGGTCTGGTTCACCACCATCGGCGCCGCCGCCCACCGGCTCGCGCCCGTGCTGGCCCGCCCGACGGCCTGGCGGGTCGTCGACGGTGCGATCGCCCTCGTGATGACCGCGCTCGCGGCCGGGCTGCTGCTCGGCTGACCCGGCAACGCCGGGCCGCGCGCAGCCTCTTCCTGGCCGAGCTGGCGGTCTCCGGCGACGCCCGGCCGGGGGTGTTTTCGGCGACCACCGGGGGCGCGGACGGCGGACGGCGGGAATGATGGCGGGGTGCGGTTCCTACACGGCGCGGTTCCCGCGCACGACCTGACCTACAACGACGTCTTCATGGCGCCGGCCCGCTCCGAGGTGGGCTCGCGGCTCGACGTCGACCTGGCCACCAGCGACGGCACGGGCACCACCATCCCGCTGGTCGTGTCGAACATGACCGCGGTGTCCGGCCGCCGGATGGCCGAGACGGTCGCCCGGCGCGGCGCGATCGCGGTCATCCCGCAGGACATCCCGATCGAGGTGGTGGCGAACGTCGTCGCCTGGGTCAAGCGGCGGCACCTGGTGCACGACACCGCGATCACGCTCGGCCCGACCGACACCGTCGGGGACGCGATCCACCTGCTGCCGAAGCGGTCGCACGGCGCCGTGGTGGTGATCGACGACGAGGGCCGGCCGCTGGGCGTGGTGACCGAGGCGGACACCGTGGGCGTGGACCGCTTCGCCCAGCTCCGGCACGTGATGTCCACCGAGCTGCACACCGTGCCGGCCGACGCGGATCCGCGCACGGGCTTCGACCGGCTCTCGGCCGGCCGGCGCCGGCTCGCCCCGGTGGTCGACGCCGAGGGCCGCCTCGTCGGGGTGCTGACCCGGCAGGGCGCGCTGCGGGCGACCCTCTACAAGCCGGCGGTGGACGACCGGGGCCGGCTGCGCATCGCCGCCGCCGTCGGCATCAACGGCGACGTGACCGGCAAGGCGGCGGCGCTGCTGGATGCCGGGGTGGACACGCTGGTCGTGGACACCGCGCACGGTCACCAGGACCGGATGATCTCCGCGCTGCGGGCCGTCCGCGCGCTGGACCCGGCGGTCCCGGTCGCCGCCGGCAACGTGGTGACCGCCGAGGGCGTACGCGACCTGGTGGAGGCGGGCGCCGACATCGTCAAGGTGGGCGTCGGCCCGGGTGCGATGTGCACCACCCGGATGATGACCGGGGTGGGCCGGCCGCAGTTCTCCGCCGTGCTCGACTGCGCCGCGGCGGCCCGCCAGCTCGGCCGGCACGTCTGGGCCGACGGCGGCGTACGGCACCCGCGGGACGTGGCGCTGGCCCTGGCCGCCGGCGCGTCGAACGTGATGATCGGCTCCTGGTTCGCCGGCACCTACGAGTCCCCCGGCGACCTCTACACCGCCGCCGACGGCCGGCGCTACAAGGAGAGCTTCGGGATGGCGTCGGCGCGGGCGGTCAGCGCGCGGACGGCCGACGACAGCGCGTACGACCGGGCCCGCAAGGCGGTCTTCGAGGAGGGCATCTCCTCGGCCCGGATGTACCTGGACCCGGCCCGCCCCGGCGTGGAGGACCTGATCGACGAGATCATCGCCGGGGTGCGCAGCGCCTTCACCTACGCCGGCGCCCGGGACCTGGCGGAGTTCCACGAGCGGGCCGTCGTCGGCGTGCAGAGCACGGCCGGCTACACCGAGGGGATGCCGCTGCCCACGAGCTGGTGAGACGGCCCCCGCCGGCCGTCACTTCTCGGGGAAGAGGCGTCGGATGACCTCGCGGGCGGCGGCCCGGGGGTCGTCGCCCACCCGCTCCGGCAGCGCGCCGGCGAGCCAGAGCGTGGCGAAGCCGTGCACGATCGACCAGGCGGCGAGCGCGTCGCCCTGCGG
The DNA here is from genome assembly GCF_055587185.1 of Micromonospora sp. NPDC048040. NCBI lineage: Bacteria > Bacillati > Actinomycetota > Actinomycetes > Micromonosporales > Micromonosporaceae > Micromonospora > Micromonospora sp. NPDC048040. Next base: position 294,273 of record NZ_JBVJGT010000002.1, read on the forward strand.
ATCCTCCGCCGTCGGGCGTCCCTGGGGCAGCCCGGCGACCCCGGCGTGCAGCGCGTCGCCGGCGCGCCGGCGGGCCGCCGCCACGTCGTCGGCGTCGGCCCGGTAGAGGTCCGGGCGGAACATCACCTCGAAGTGCGCGCGGTGCCGGACGGCGAAGTCGACGTACGCGACGCCGCTGTCCAGCAGGTCCGCCGCGCCGCCCAACGCCTCGGCGAGCAGGTCGAAGCCCTCGGCGGCGAGGGCGGTGAGCAGGCCGGCCTTGTCGCCGAAGTGGTGCGCCGGGGCGGCGTGCGATACGCCGGCCCGGCGGGCCAGGTCGCGCAGGCTCAGCGCCCCGGGCCCGGACTCCTCGATCACCGACACCGCCGCCGTGAGCAGGGCGCGACGAAGGTCGCCGTGGTGGTAGCCGCGTGTTCCGGTCATGCCGCGATCCTATCTTGCCATTGACAAGATGCCACCTCGGGGCGCAATCTTGTCGGCGACAAGTTCACCCCGCTCGGGAGGTATCGATGGCTCCGCTGATCGCGCTCGTGGCCGGCACCGCGCTCGCCCGGCTGGCCGGCCTGGCCGGCGTGGCCGCGCTCGACGGCTGGCACCCCGCGCTGCGGGTGGGGCTGGCGCTGATGTTCGTGGTGACCGGCCTCGCGCACTTCGCCGCCACCTACCGGTCGGACATGATCGCGATGGTGCCGCCCGTCCTCCCCCGACCCGACCTGCTGGTCACGGTCACCGGGGTGCTGGAACTGGTGGGCGCGGCCGGGCTGCTCGTGCCGGCGACCGCCCGCTGGGCCGCGGCCGGGCTGGCCCTGTTGATGCTGGCGATGTTCCCGGCGAACGTCTCGGCGGTGCGGCGCGGGCTGACCCTCGGGGGCCGACCGGCGACCCCCCTGGGGCCACGGACGGCGGAACAGGTCCTCTTCGTCGGCGCGGCCCTCGCAATTTCGTTTGGGGCCTGATGTTCAGGGGGCTAATCTAGCCACCATGAAACTGATCGAGCTGCGGGACGTACCCCTCGGGCGACTGCTCGTGGTCGCCGGGCACGTCACCGGGCAGCGGTGGAACCGCTACCTCGCCGAGGAACACGGGCTCACCCAGGCCGGGATGGCCACCCTGATGACCCTCGCCGAACACGGCGAGTTGCCGCACCGCACGGTGGCCGACCACTGCTTCGTCCGGCCGGCCACCCTCACCGGCATCGTGGACACGCTGGAACGCGACGGCCTGGTCGAGCGGCAGCGCGACGAGGCCGACCGGCGCAGCATCCGGATCGCGATCACCCCGGCCGGCCAGGCCCGGATCGACGCGCTGACCGCCGTGATCCGGTCCGGCGCTCCGCTGACCTCGGTCGACGCCGACCCGGCGAAGGCGGAGGTGATCCGCCAGTTCCTCCTGGAGGTCATCGGCAGCGGGGACGCCGGCACGCCGGAAGGGGCTCCGGCATGTTGATCCGGCTGCTGCGCACACACCTGCGCCCCTACCGCCGGGCACTGGCGGCGGTGCTGCTGCTCCAGTTCGTCGGCACGATGGCGTCGCTCTACCTGCCCAGTCTCAACGCCGACATCATCGACCTCGGCGTGGCGCGGGGCGACACCGACTACATCATGCGCACCGGCGGGTGGATGCTCGCGGTCAGCCTGGTGCAGATCGTCTGTTCCGTCGCCGCCGTCTACCTCGGCGCACGCACCGCGATGGGCTTCGGCCGAGACGTGCGGGCGGCGGTGTTCGGGCACGTGAACCGCTTCTCCGCCCGCGAGGTGGCCCGGTTCGGCGCGCCCTCGCTGATCACCCGCAACACCAACGACGTGCAGCAGGTGCAGATGCTCGTGCTGATGAGCTGCACCATGCTGGTCGCCGCGCCGATCATGAGCGTCGGCGGCGTGGTGATGGCGCTGCGCGAGGATCTCGGGCTCTCCTGGCTGATGCTGGTCAGCGTGCCCGTGCTGGCCGTCGCCCTGGGGCTGATCATCCGGCGGATGGTGCCGGGCTTCCGGCTCATGCAGACCCGGATCGACTCGGGCAACCGGGTGCTGCGGGAGCAGATCACCGGCATCCGGGTGGTCCGGGCGTTCGTCCGGGAGCCGTACGAGACGGAGCGCTTCGCCACCGCGAACGCCGACCTCACCGCGACCGCCCTGCGCACCGGCCGCCTGATGGCGTTGATCTTCCCCGTGGTGATGCTGGTGCTCAACGTCTCCAGCGTCGCGGTGCTCTGGTTCGGCGCCCAGCGCGTCGACGCCGGGGCGATCCAGGTCGGCGCCCTCACCGCCTTCCTGCAGTACCTGATGCAGATCCTGATGGCCGTCATGATGGCCACCTTCATGCTGATGATGGTGCCCCGCGCGGCGGTCTGCGCGGAGCGGATCGTCGAGGTGCTGGACACCGACTCCTCGGTGGTGCCGGCGCCCCGCCCGGTCACCGAGGTGTCCACGCGCGGCGAGCTGGAGCTGCGCGACGTGTCGTTCCGGTATCCGGGGGCCGCCGCACCGGTGCTGCGGGACGTGTCCTTCCGGGTGACGCCGGGGACCACCACGGCGGTCATCGGCAGCACCGGCGCGGGCAAGACCACGCTGCTGTCGCTCGTCCCCCGGCTGGTCGACGTGACCGCCGGCACCGTGCTGGTCGACGGCGTCGACGTCCGCGACCTGGCGCCGGACGAGCTGTGGCACCGGATCGGGCTGGTGCCGCAGAAGCCCTACCTGTTCACCGGGACGGTGGCGAGCAACCTGCGCTACGGCAACCCGGACGCGACCGACGCGGAACTCTGGGACGCGCTGGAGATCGCCCAGGCGCGGGACTTCGTCGAGGCGATGCCCGATGGGCTGGCGTCGCCGATCGCGCAGGGCGGCACGAACGTCTCCGGCGGGCAGCGGCAGCGGCTCGCGATCGCCCGGGCCCTGGTGCGCCGGCCGGAGATCTACCTCTTCGACGACTCCTTCTCCGCGCTCGACCTCGGCACCGACGCGCGGCTGCGGGCGGCGCTGCGGCCGGTCACCGCGGACGCCGCCGTGGTGATCGTGGCGCAGCGGGTCTCCACGATCGTCGAGGCCGACCAGATCATCGTGTTGGAGGACGGGGGCGTGGTCGGGATGGGCCGACACGACGAGTTGCTGGACACCTGCCCGACGTACGCCGAGATCGTGGCGTCGCAGAACACGGCGGGGGTGGCGGCGTGAGCAAGCGAACCATCGGGCACAGCAGCGTGGCGCCTCGCGCCGCCGCCGAGCGGAGCGAGGTGGCCGCGTGAGCGCCGTACCACAGCAGAAGCCGGCCGCCGACGCGCGGACGCCGAAGCGGCTGCCGGGCGGCGGGCAGCGTGGCGGCCCGCCGTGGGCGGGGGCCGGGATGCCCGCCGAGCGGTCGATGAACTTCGGGCCGTCGGCCCGGCGGCTGCTGCGCCGGCTGCGCCCGGACCGCCTCGCGCTCGTCGCGGTGATCGCGCTGGCGGTGGTCAGCGTCGGGCTGAGCGTGGTCGGGCCGAAGGTGCTCGGGCACGCCACCGACCTGATCTTCACCGGGGTGATCGGCCGGCAGCTGCCGGCGGGCACCACCGCCGACCAGGCGGTGGCCGCGGCCCGGGCGGCCGGCAACGACAGCTTCGCCGACATGCTCGCGCGGATGGACGTGGTGCCCGGCGTGGGCATCGACTTCGCCGCGCTGGCGCGGGTGCTGCTGCTGGCGCTCGGCCTCTACCTGGCGGCCAGCGCGCTGATGTGGTGGCAGGGCTGGCTGCTCACCGGCGTGGTGCAGCGGACCGTGCTGCGGCTGCGCGCCGACGTGGAGGACAAGCTCAACCGGCTGCCGCTGCCCTACTTCGACCGGCAGCCCCGCGGCGAGCTGCTCAGCCGGGTCACCAACGACATCGACAACATCTCGACCAGCCTCCAGCAGACGCTGAGCCAGTTGCTCACCTCGCTGCTCACCGTGGTCGGCGTGCTGGCCATGATGTTCTGGATCTCGCCGTTGCTGGCCCTGGTGGCGCTGGTCGCGGTGCCGGTGTCGGTCGTCGTCACCGGCGCGATCGCCAAGCGGTCGCAGGCGCAGTTCATCGCCCAGTGGACGCACACCGGCGAGCTGAACGGCCAGATCGAGGAGGCGTTCACCGGCCACGAGCTGGTCAAGGTCTTCGGCCGGCAGCGCGAGGTGGAGGCCGCCTTCACCGCCAAGAACGAGGAGCTGTTCCGGGCCAGCTTCGGCGCCCAGTTCGTCTCCGGGATCATCATGCCGGCGATGATGTTCGTCGGGAACCTCAGCTACGTGGCGATCGCCGTGGTCGGCGGCCTGCGGGTGGCGTCGGGGTCGATGAGCCTCGGCGACGTGCAGGCGTTCATCCAGTACTCCCGGCAGTTCACCCAGCCGCTCACCCAGGTCGCCTCGATGGCGAACCTGCTCCAGTCCGGGGTGGCCTCCGCCGAGCGGGTCTTCGCGGTGCTCGACGCCGAGGAGCAGAGCCCCGACCCGGCCGAGCCGGCCCGGGTGACCGACCCGCACGGCCGCGTCGAGTTCCAGCACGTCTCCTTCCGGTACGCCCCGGACAAGCCGCTGATCGAGGACCTGTCGCTGGTCGCCGAGCCCGGGCACACCGTCGCCATCGTCGGGCCGACCGGGGCCGGCAAGACCACCCTGGTCAACCTGGTCATGCGCTTCTACGAGCTGGACGCCGGCCGGATCACCCTGGACGGCGTGGACATCACCACGATGCGCCGCGACGACCTGCGCGGCCGGGTCGGGATGGTGCTCCAGGACACCTGGCTCTTCGGCGGCACCATCCGCGACAACATCGCCTACGGCCGGCCGGACGCGACCGAGGAGGAGATCCTGGCCGCGGCCCGGGCGACCTTCGTGGACCGGTTCGTGCGCAGCCTCCCCGACGGCTACGACACGGTGATCGACGAGGAGGGCAGCAACGTCAGCGCCGGCGAGAAGCAGCTCATCACCATCGCCCGGGCGTTCCTCGCCGAGCCGTCGCTGCTGATCCTCGACGAGGCGACCAGCTCCGTGGACACCCGCACCGAGGTGCTGCTCCAGCGGGCGATGGCCGCCCTGCGCTCGGACCGCACCAGCTTCGTCATCGCGCACCGGCTCTCCACCATCCGCGACGCCGACCTGATCCTGATGATGGAAGACGGCCGGATCGTGGAGCAGGGCACGCACGACGAGCTGCTGGCCGCGCGGGGCGCGTACCACCGGCTGTACCGGTCGCAGTTCACCGCCGCCGCCCGGCCCGACCCCGAGCCCGCGTCGCTGTGACGGTGGTCGCCGTGACGACAGACCGCCCGGCCGCGACGAGCGGCCGGGCGACGGGGCCGGGGCCGGGGCCGGGCGGAGGCTCAGTGCGCCGGGAGGAGGGCCGCGCCGCGCCCGGCCACGACCGCGCCGATCAGCCGGAGGGCGTCGGCGGCGGGCATCGGGTCCAGGGCGCGGCCGCCGCGCAGGCGCAGCGAGACGTCGCCCTCGGCCGCCTCTCGGGGGCCGATCACGGCGGCGTACGGGACCCGGGCGCGGGCGGCGTCGCGGATGCGGGCACCCAGCGAGCCGGCCGACTCCACCTCGACCCGCAGCTCCGCCGCGAGCGCGTTCCGGGCGAGCCGGGCCGCCGCCCCGGCCTGGTCGTCCCCCACCGGCAGCACGACCAGCTGCACCGGGGCGTACCAGGCGGGGAAGGCGCCCTCGTGCACCTCGATCAGGTACGCGAACAGCCGCTCCATGCTGCCGACGAGGCTGCGGTGCACCATCACCGGTCGGCGCCGCCCCCCCGGTCGGGTCGGTGTACGACAGGTCGAACCGCTCCGGCTTGTCGAAGTCGAGCTGGACGGTGGAGAGGGTGGACTCCCGCCCGGCGGCGTCCAACACCTGGATGTCGATCTTCGGCCCGTAGAACGCCGCCTCCCCCGGGGCCTCGGTGAACTCCACCCCGTCGAGCGCGGCGCGGAGCAGTTCCTCGGCCCGCGCCCACTGGTCGTCGTCCCCGACGTACTTCTCCCCCGGCCCCCGCAGCGACAGCCGGAACCCCGCCGGCCGTACGCCGAGCGCGGCGTGCGCCTCGCGGATCAGCCGGAGGATCTCCGCCACCTCCTCGCCCACCTGCTCCAGGGCGCAGAAGTTGTGCGCGTCGTTGAGCGAGATGGCCCGCACCCGGGACAGCCCGCCGAGCACCCCCGAGCGCTCGGCCCGGTACATGCCGCCCAGCTCGGCGATCCGCAGCGGCAGTTCCCGGTAGGAGCGGCCCCGGGCCCGGTAGACGAGGGCGTGGTGCGGGCAGAGCGCCGGGCGCAACACGAACTCGTCGTCGGCGGAGAGCCGCATCGGGGGGAACATGTCGTCGGCGAAGTAGCCGAGGTGGCCGGAGATCTCGAACAGCTCCCGTTTGCCCAGCGGCGGGGTGTGCACGTGCCGGTAGCCGGCCCGGCGCTCCAGGTCGCGGACGTACTCCTCGACGGCGTGCCGGGCGGCGGCACCGGCCGGCAGCCAGAGCGGCAGTCCGGCGCCGGCCAGTGGGTCGGAGACGAACAGGTCCAGCTCCCGGCCGAGCCTGCGGTGGTCGATCATGTCGCGCTCCTTGATCGGGTACGACCCGGAAGCGACCCGGTCACCGGACGCCACGAGGCCCCGGGGCGGATCGCCCCGGGGCCTCGTCGACGGTCAGGTCAGTGCGGCGCGCCGGGGTCTCCCGGCGTCGTCGTCAGCACCACACCGCTCATGCGGCGACGGTACGCCCGCCCGCGCGGGTGCGGCAGCCGGTTTTCCGCGGGCGGCGCGGCACCTCGCGCCCTGCCCGGGGTCGCGGGAGCGGACGGCCCGCGGAACGGGGGCGGGCCGCCGGCACGGGACCTGCCGGCGGCCCGCGGCGGCCCGGTCGTCGAGAACGGGGGACCCGACGGTGGTGGGGCCGCGCGCCGACAACGGTACGCCGACCGACGCCGATCCGCCGACCCTCGGCGGTACGCCGTCGCGTCACCTTCGCCGACGCCCGCTCGTTGGTCCCGGGTAGCCCTGCCGTGTCGGCGGTCACCACGAGCCAGGGCCGTGCCCGGTGACGCCGGACACGCCGTCAGGCTCGACACACCGATCGGCCCCATCCGGCGAGGTGGCAGTGGTGCCCGAACTACTCACTGAGGTCGCGTCGCCGACCTGGGCGTACCTCGCGCTGCTCGGGCTGCTGGTCGCCGACGCCTTCGTCCCGGTGATCCCCACCCAGGTCGTCATGATCACCAGCGGCGCCCTGACCGTGTACGGCGGGCTGAACCTGCCGGTGACCATCGCCGTCGGCGCGCTCGGCGTCTTCGCCGGAGACCTCGCCTGCTACCTGCTCGGGCGGGGCGCACCCGACCGCCGGCCGCCGCGCGACGTCGCGCCGGGCCGGGCCCGACGGGTCGCCAGCCGGGTCACCCAGGGGCTGCGCCGGCCCGGCCCGCTCGTCATCCTGCTCTGCCGCTTCGTGCCGGGCGGCCGGATGGCGGCCTGCTTCTCGGCCGGCCGCAGCCGGTACCCGTACCGGCTGTTCCTGCTCTACGAGGGCCTGGCGGCGCTGGGCTGGGCGACGTACGGCGGGCTGGTCGGGCACCTGGGCGGGACGGCGCTGACCGAGTCGGCGTGGCGGCTGGCGGTGATCGCGGCGGTGGCGGCGGCCGGGTTCGCGGCGGCGGGCTGGGCCATGACCGTCGTCGGCGCCCGGCGGGCGGCCGGGCCGGATCCGGCGGTGCCGGTCGTCGTCGGGGCGCGGGCGGACGTTCCCGGGGCGGACTGACCCACCCCGGCCGCCTAGGGGTGGTCCCCGGGACCGATCTCGGTGGCCCGCCCGGATCCGTCTGGGGTCCCCGGCGGGACAGGCTGAGGCATGCCTGGTACCCGGAACAGTGGACTGCTGGCCCTCGGCGGGATCGCCGTGGCGGCGCTGCTCGCCGTGATCGGCCACGTCGAGGTGAACGACGACCTGGACCCCTGGGCACTGACCGTCAGCGACTTCGCGGTCTCCGACCGCGGCGGCATGATCGACGCGGCCATGGTCGTGCTCGCCGCGGCCACCGCCGTGCTCCTGCCCGCCCTGCGGCGCGCGCACCGCTCCCCCGCCGCCCGCCCGGGGCGGGCCGCCGAGCTGCTCCTGGCCGCCTGGATCGGCGGGCTGCTGCTGGCCGCGGTCGTGCCGACGAACGAGCCCGGCCTGCCCATGGACACCGCCGCCTACGTCCACCGGTACGCCTCGGTGGTCGCCTTCCTGGCGCTGCCGCTCGCCGGCTGGCTGCTCGCGGCCCGGCTGCCGGCCGTCGCCCGCGCGGTCCGCGGGCTCACCCTGGTCAGCCTGGCCCTCGCCGCGGCGATGGTCTGGTCGGCCTACCCGGGCGACCGGCTGCTGCTCGGGCTGGTCGAGCGGCTGCTGATCCTCGCCGAGGTCGCCGTGCTCGCCGTCGTCGCGGTCACCCTGCTCCGCCGGTCGCCCACGGCCGACCTCCCGGGCGGCCGGGTCACTCCAGCTCGTGGAGCATGAGCTGGCGGGCGGCCTCGGTGACCGAGCCGGACAGGCTCGGGTAGATCGTGATGGTCTGGGCCAGCTCGTTGACGGTGAGGTTGTTCTCCACCGCCATGGTGATCGGCAGGATCAGCTCGCTCGCCTTCGGCGCCACCACCACGCCGCCGATCACCTGGCCGCTCGCCGGTCGGCAGAAGAGCTTGACGAAGCCGTCGGCGAGGCCGTCCATCTTCGCGCGGGCGTTGCCGTCCAGCGGCAGCATGACCTGCCGGGCCGGCACCTTGCCCGCGTCGACCTCGTCCTGCGAGACGCCGACGGTGGCCAACTCCGGGTCGGTGAACACGTTCGCCGCCACGGTACGCAGCCGCAGCGGCCGGACGGCCTCGCCGAGCGCGTGCCACATCGCGATCCGGCCCTGCATGGCGGCGACGCTGGCCAGCGGCAGCACCCCGGTGCAGTCGCCGGCGGCGTAGATGCCGGGCACGTTGGTGCGGGAGACCCGGTCGACGGTGACGTACCCGCCCCGGGCCAGCTCGACGCCGTACTCGGCCAGGCCCAGGTCGGCGGTGTTGGGGATCGAGCCGACCGCGATCAGCGCGTGCGAGCCGGACACCTTCCGGCCGTCGGAGAGCTCGACCTCCACCCCGTCGGCGGTGCGGCGCACGGCGTCGGCCCGGGAGTTGTTCAGGATGCTCATGCCCCGGTTGCGGAAGACCCGCTCGATGGCCATCGCCGCGTCGGCGTCCTCGTGCGGCATCACCCGGTCGCGGCTGGAGACCAGGGTCACCTGGACGCCCATCGCGAGGTAGGCGCTGGCGAACTCGGCGCCCGTGACGCCGGAACCGACCACGACCAGGTGCTCGGGCAGCTCCGGTAGGTCGTACACCTGGCGCCAGGTCAGGATGCGCTCACCGTCCGGTACGGCGGTGGGCAGTTGGCGCGGGGTGGCGCCGGTGGCGATCAGCACGGTCGACGCGTCGATCGCCTGCTCCCCGCCGCCGTCGGCCGGGGTGACGACCACGCGGTGGGTGTGGCCGAGCGTGTCCTCGCCGAGCCGGGCGGTGCCCGCGACGAAGGTCACCCCCGCCTTGACCAGCTTGGCGTGGATGTCGGCGGACTGGGCCAGCGCGAGGCGCTTGACCCGCTCGTGCACCGCCCGGGCGTCGACGGTGACGGCCTCCAGCCCGTCGGAGTGCACCCCGAACTCCTCGGTGTCCCGGTAGCCGGTCACCACCTCGGAGCTGGCGATGAAGGTCTTCGACGGGACGCAGTCGGAGAGCACGCAGGCCCCGCCGGCGCCCTCGGCCTCGACGACGGTGACGTCGGCGTCAAGCTGAGCGGCGACCAGGGCGGCCTCGTAGCCCGCCGGTCCGCCGCCGATGATCACGATCCGGCTCACAGCGCTCGCCCTTCGTCAGTGCTCACAGTGACTTTCTTCTCCCGAACGCGTCCGACACGCACCGTCGTATTCTCCCCCACCCGGCGGGCGGGCTATCGTCATCGCCGTGCGTCATTACGCCGCCTACGGCTCAAACCTCGACCCCGCCCGCATGCGCGCCTACTGCCCGCATTCGCCGATGGTGGGCACCGGCTGGCTGGAAGGCTGGCGGCTCACCTTCGCGGGCGAGGACGTGATCGGCTGGGAGGGCGCGGTCAGCACCGTCGTCGAGTCCCCCGGCGACCGGGTGTTCGTGGCGCTCTACGACATCCACCCCTACGACGCCGCCCAGCTCGACGAGATCGAGGGGGTGACCGCCGGCACGTACCGCAAGCTGCACGTGCGCGTCTCCACCCTCGACGGGGACGTGACCGCGTGGGTCTACGTCTTCGACGGCTACGAGGGTGGCCTGCCCACCTCGTGGTACCTGTCGGAGATCGCGAACGCCGCCGAGAAGGCGGGCGCGCCGGACGACTACGTCACCGATCTGCGGTCCCGCCCCACCGGCACCGCGTCTGCCTGACGCGGCTCGTCGGCCCAGCGCGTTTCCCACGGCCCCCAGTCTGCTACCGGGCGGACCGTCGCCACGATCCGGCCCCGGCCGGGGTCGTCAATCACACACCCGTGGCGGGAACGACCAACTCGTACATGTCGGTCCAGCGCACCTCGCGCAGCCCCACGGACCGGTAGAGCCTGACCGGGGCGGTCGGGTTGGTCAGGTCCACGCCCAGCCCGGCGGACTCCCGGCCCTTGGCGGAATAGACGGTGAAGGCCCGCCACAGCAGCGCCGCCCCCACCCCCCGCCGCCGGTACGCCGGCAGCACCGACAGGCTGCGTACGAAGCCCTCGTTCTGCTCCAGCGCCTGGTCCGAGGACTGGAGCACGCCGGCCCGTACCCCGTCGACCTCGGCGACGAACCACTCGTCCCAGGTGGTGCCGTGCTGGGCGACCTGCTGCCGCCAGCGGTCGAACCCGACCGGCTCGTAGTCCGGAGTGTCCCGGAACGCGATGTCGAAGATCCGGTGGAACTCGCGCAGGTCGGCCTCGTCGTCGCCGCGCAGCGGGCGGACGGTCACCCCGGGCGGGGGCGGCGGCTCGGCGGGCAGCCCGGCCAGCGGCCGGCGCATCCGCACGTACCGCTTGGCGAGGGTGAACCCGGCCTCGGCCAGCTCCGCCGCCCAACGCGTCTCGGGGGCGAAACCGGCGGTGCGGACGGTCATCGCCGGCACACCCCGCTCGGCGGCGCGTTCGGCGACGCGGTCGAGCTGCCGGGCGAGCAGCGGCGCACGCACGTCGGCGCCGCGCTCCGGGTCCACGTACACCTCGACGAACTCGCGCCCCACGCCGGTCGGGTTGTCCAGCGTCGCCCAGGCCACGACCACGCCCTCCGGGTCGGTGACCAGCCACGAGTCGCGCGCCGGGTCGAAGAACGGCGCGGTCAGCGCGGCCGTGACGTCCTCGGCGTCGAAGTCGGGGTAGCCGACGGCGAAGGTGTCGGCGGCGTGCACCACGGCCAGGATCGCCGGGACGTCGTCCAGGGTGGGGCGGCGGGCGTGCCAGCCGGCGGGGAGAGTCACGGGGGCGATCCTGACAGGCGGGGCGCCGGAACGCCGCCGAATTTCGCGCGGCCCCAGGTCACGCCGGCCGGGCGCCGGGCGTCGGCCCGTACCGGTCCGGCGTGCGGGCGGAACCGGGCTCAGCCCCGGCCCGCCAGGTGGGCCCGGGTCGCGAAGAGCAGGTCCACCAGCTCGGCGCCGTCCGCCGGGCCGAGTGCCGCGAACGCCGGCGAGACCAACCGGTCGGTCACCGCTTCGGCCCAGAGGCGCCGCCGGACCAGCGGCCCGACCGGCGGGTACGGCGGTTGCCAGCCGCAGGCCACCGCGCCCGCCTCCCCCTCCGGCCCGGCGAGCACGGCCTCCAGCGGAATCATCCCGCCGGCCCGGACGGCGAGCAGGTACGCCCCGGCGAAGTGCTCCCGGAGCAGGCGCAGGCCGACGGCCGCCCGGGCGCCGGCGGTGCGCTCCGGCACCGGCATCGCCCGCCACGCGGCGAAGAGCGGCATGCCGCTGGCGTCCGCCGCCTCGACGGCCCGGCCGAGCAGCGCCGCGAGCCGACCCGCCCCGGGGAGGGCGTCGAGGTGCTCGTCGCCCCAGCGGCAGCACTCGGCGAGGGTGGCGGCGGCCACCTCGACCGGCCGGACGGTGCGCAGGGCCGCGTCCCATCCGTCGGCGACCGCGTCGGGAGCGAGGAAGCCGAGGGCGGCGGCGACCGTCTCGGCCCGGACGTCCCCGAGGGCGCCGGCCCGGCCGGTGACGTAGAACGCCCAGCCGGAGATCCCGAGCAGCCGGGCCCGGCGCAGGGTGGCCGGGCAGCGGGTGAACGCGTCACCGAGTTCGAGCACCACGGGCTTGCTGGCCGCGGCGACCTGCTCCGGCGTCATCCGTCCGTTCCCGGGTCGACCCGTCCCTCCACGGGGGTCAGTCTGCCGCGTCGTCGCCCGGCTCGGCATCCCCCTCTTCGGCGTCGAGGGCCTCGACCGCCGCCTCGACCTCGCCGGCGCGGCGGCGGGCGGCGGTGGCCGTCCGTTCCGCCCCGCGGCGGGCGAGCTTCGCCCGGCTCAGGTCCTGCTCGGCGACGGCCCGCCGCCGCTCCAGCTCGGCCAGTTCCGCCTCGATCGCGTCCAAGGCGGCGGCGCCGTCGCGCTCGGCCGCCGTCGCGTCGGCCAGCTCCGCCTCGGCCCGTTCCTGGTCGGTACGCGCCTTCGCCAGCTCCTTCTCCAGCGCCCGCCGCCGGCGGGCCCGTTCCGCCCGGGCCGCTCGTTCCGCCTGCTCGGCGCGGAGGGCGGCCCGGTCGGCGCCGGCCTTCCGCCTCCCGGCCGGCTCGGGCCGGGGCTCCGGTTCCGGCTCCTCGCCGCCGGTCACCAGGCGCAGCTGCGGGCGGGGCACCTCCCCGAACCCGGCGTAGTTGGCGGCCCGCAGCAGCCGGCCGGAGCGGACCTGCTCGGCGACCTCGGTGTCGGAGAGCGCGGCGTTGAGGGTGCCCTCCACCTCGGCCAGCGGCAGCTTCCCGGCCGACGGCGCCCCCTCGGCCTCGGCCGCCAGCTTGCGCACCTCGGCGACGAGCGCGCCGACCACCGCCCGCCGCTGGGCGGACAGCTCCCGCAGCCGGGGCCCGCGCAGTTCGCGCTGGGCGGACCGCAGCGCCTCGGCGAGCTGGGCCAGGTCGGCGACCAGCTCGGGGCGGCGGATGGCGAGCAGGTTGACCAGCCAGGCGGCCACGGTGGGGCGACGCAGCCGGGCGATCTCCCGGGCGGTCTTCGGGTCGCCGGCCCGGCGCGCCTCGGCGGCGGCCTCGTCGCGGATCGCGACGAACCGGTCCGGCGGGGTGGTGTAGAGCCGGTGCAGCAGCTCTCGGGGCGGGCCGGGCATCGCCGTCAGGCGTCGATTCGCGTGCCCGGTTCGAGCCGGCGGTAGTCGACCTCGGAGAGCCGGGTGAAGTTGCTGTTCAGGACGCCGAGCCCGTGGTCGTTGAGCAGCCCGTCGTGCAGCGCGTACGCCCGGCGCGGGGCGACGGCGCGGAGGAAGTCCAACGACTCGGAGAACTTCGTCCACGGGGCGTGGATCGGCAGGAAGAGCGTGTCGACCTGCACGTCCTCCGGGACGACCAGGCTGTCCCCGGGGTGGTAGACCACGTCGCCGATCAGGTAGGCCAGGTTGTCCACCACCGGGATGTCGGGGTGGATCACGGCGTGCCGGCCGCCGTAGGCGCGCACCGGCACCCCGGCGGCCGTGAACGACTGTCCGGGCTGGACCGGGTCGAGCGCCTCGGCCGCGTCGCCCAGGGTGCCGGCGAGGGCGGCCGGGCCGTGGATGCGGAACGGACGCCGGTCGAGCTGCCGGGTGACCGCCTCGACGTGCACGTGGTCGGGATGCTCGTGGGTGATCAGCACCGCGTCCGCCCCGTCGAGCGCCGCGGGCTCGCTGAACACGCCCGGATCGACGACGAGCACTCCCCCGTCGTGCTCCACCCGGACGCAGGAGTGGGCGTACTTGGTGATGTGCATCGTGACTCCAAGATTATCGAATCGTGATGTCCTGAGCGCAGTCTGCCGGAACCGGCGTGTTGGCGCGCCGCGTCTGACGTATCGCCCCACACGGGGGCGAGGACGAGGGGAGCCGGGATGGACGGACGGGAACGACGGCGTCGGGGCGTACGGCTGACGGCCGCCGCGCTGGTCGCGCTGCTGGGGTTGGTGGCCTGTGGCAGCGGCGACTCGGGCGGGAGCAACGACTCGGCCGTCAGCGCGCCGCAGGCCGCCCCGGCGGACAAGGACCGGGCCGGCGGCGGGGCGGAGCAGGGCGGCGGGCAGGCCGAGCAGGGCGGCGGCGCGGGCGCGCCGGACCTGCGGGTCGACCAGCGGTCCATCATCTACACCGGCACGATGCGGGTGAAGGTGGACGATGTGGACGCCGCAGCGCGGAGCGCGATCACCACCGTGACGGCAGCCGGCGGCTTCGTCGGCGGCGACCGGCGGCGCAGCGCCGATGCCGACGCGACGGCACAGCTGGAGCTGCGGGTGCCGGCGGCGAAGTTCTACGGGGTCGTTGACGAGTTGGCGAAGCTGGGCCGGCAGGAGCGGCGGGAGATCGACACCGAGGACGTCACCGAGCAGATGGTCGACCTGGACGCCCGGATCACCACCCAGCGCGCCCGGGTGGAGAGCGCCCGGCGGCTGCTGGCCCGGGCCACCACGATCACGGACCTGGTGTCGCTGGAGAACGAGCTGTCCCGCCGGGAGGCCGACCTGGCCTCGCTGGAGGCGAAGAAGGAGCGGCTGGCGGACCTGACCAGCCTGTCCACGATCACCGTGTCGCTGGTCGGGCCGGACGTCAGCACCACCGACGAGGAGACCGAGATCGGCTTCCTGGTCGGGCTCAAGGGCGGCTGGACGGTCTTCCTCACCTCGATGACCGTCCTGCTGACCGTGCTGGGCGCGGTGCTGCCGTGGCTGCTGGTGTTCGGCGTACCGCTGGCGGTGCTGTTGGTGGTGCTGCGCCGGCGGCGGCGCAGGGGCCCGCCGCCGGTGACGCCGGCCGGGCCGGCGGCGCCGCTGCCTACCGCGCCGCCGCCAGTGCCCGCAGCGCGGTCTGGACCATGAGCCGCACGCCGACCGGGATGGCCCGCTCGTCGACGTCGAACGAGGCGCGGTGCAGGTCCACGTTCGGGCCGGAGCGGCCCACGCCGAGCCGGGCGAGCGCGCCGGGGACGTACTCCAGGTACCAGGAGAAGTCCTCGCCGCCCATGCTCTGCGGGGTCTCGGCGATGCCCTCCGGCCCGAGCGCGGCGGCGGTGGCGGCGGTCAGGATCTGGATCGCCCGCGAGTCGTTGCTGACCGGGGGGCGACCGCGCAGGTATTCCAGGTCGACGGTGGCCCCGGTCGGCGCGATGACGTCGCGGACGACCTGACCCACGATCTTGGGGGCCAGCTCCCAGGTGTCGCGGTCCATCACCCGCAGGGTGCCGGAGGCGCACGCCTCGGAGGGGATGACGTTGTAACGGGTGCCGGCCGAGGCGTGGCCGAACACCAGCAGCAGCCCGCTGTTGGCCGGCACCCGGCGGCTGACCAGGGCCGGCACCTCGGTGATCAGGCGGCCCAGCGCGTCGACCAGGTCGACGGTCAGGTGCGGTCGGGCGGTGTGCCCGCCGGGGCCGGTGAGCCGGACGGTGACGTTGTCGGCGGCGGCGGTGATCGGGCCGACCCGCAGGCCGACCTTGCCGACCGGCTGGTTCGGGTCGCAGTGCAGCGCGAAGATCTGCACCACGTCGTCGAGGCCGCCTGCCTCGATGACCTCCAGCGAGCCGCAGGGCAGGATCTCCTCGGCCGGCTGGAAGATCAGCCGGACCCGGCCGGGCAGCTCGCCGAGGTCGGCGAGCTGCGCCAGCAGCATGCCGACGCCGAGCATGACGGTGGTGTGCACGTCGTGGCCGCAGGCGTGGCAGACGCCGTCCACGGTGGAGCGGTACGGCACGTCCTTCGAGTCGGTCAGCGGCAGCGCGTCGATGTCGGCGCGCAGCGCGACCACCGGGCCGTCGGGGCGGCCGTCGATGTCGCAGATGACCCCGTTGCCCTTGGGGAGCAGTCGCGGGCTCAGCCCCGCCAGGGACAGCTCCCGGGCGATCAGGGCGGCCGTCTCGAACTCCTCGCCGGAGAGTTCCGGATGCGAGTGGAGGTGACGGCGGGTGGCGATCAGCCCGGGCACCCGGAGGGCGAGCAGGTGGTCCAGCTCGAACGGCAGGGGCTGGGACCCGGACGGCGCCTCCGGCCAGGACGACGCCAGCTGGCTGCCGGTCGGCAGCGTCAACGCACTCGTCACGTCGAATTCTCGTTCACTAGAGATGGATGGATCATCAGGAACAGCAGACAGCCTAGACCTCCGGCGGTGACGCTGCGCAACGTCGTTCCGGTGATGATCAGAGCGCGCAGCGTCACGAATGCCCTGCTGGGAGCGTTCGTAGATCTGCGGGACAGCAGGTAGATCGCGTTCGAACGCCGTCATCTGCCCCACACCTCCTACACCGCGTAACCGACCCGGTCGTCACCAAATCGACGCCGATCTCGGGAGCCGTCGTTCCGAATTGTCGCATTAGTCGGTCCGGTGAACTGACACTCCGACAATTACGCGACCGCTGTCGGCGGCGAGGCTCCGAAGACGGTCACACGACCGAGCACGGAACGACCGCACACCGTGTGCGTCCGGGTCCACCCCGTCGGGATACCCCCGAACCCCTCCGGCAACCGCCGTGACCGGTGGGCCACGCCGCCCCGCCGCACGCGGAAGCCCCTCCGGCGGCGTCGCCGGGCCTGCTCCCGCGGTCTGCGTCGCCGATCGGCGACGGGAACTGACTCCGACTGTAGCGCTCGCCCGGCATGCGGTGCGACCTGCGAAAACGCTCCGACCGACCGGCCTGCGGGATCCGCCGGAACGGCCGACGGCCGGTCAGGTCGGAAGCGTTCAGAAGCGGTCGGCCGGGCGGTGCAACCCCCACACCTGGCGCAGGGTGCCGCAGACCTCGCCGACGGTGGCGCGGGCCCGCAGCGCCTCCTTCATCGGGTAGAGCACGTTCTCCGTGCCCTCGGCGGCGGCGCGCAGCTCCGCCAGCGCCCGCTCGACCGCGCCCGCGTCCCGCTCGGCGCGCAGTCGGGCCAGCCGCTCGGCCTGCGCCGCCTCGATCGCCGGGTCGACCCGCAGCGGCTCGTACGGCTCCTCCTCGTCGATGGCGAACCGGTTGAGGCCCACCACCACCCGCTCGCCGGAGTCGATCTCCTGCGCGATCCGGTACGCGGACTGCTCGATCTCCCGCTTCTGGAAGCCCGCCTCGATGGCGTCGACCGCCGAACCGTGGTCGAAGACCCGGTCCATCAGCTCGGTCGCCGCCGCCTCGATCTCGGCGGTCATCGCCTCCACCACGTACGAGCCGGCGAAGGGGTCGACGGTGGCGGTCAGGTCGGTCTCGTACGCCAGCACCTGCTGGGTGCGCAGCGCCAGCCGGGCCGCCTTCTCGGTGGGCAGCGCGATGGCCTCGTCGAAGCTGTTGGTGTGCAGCGACTGCGTGCCGCCGAGCACCGCGCCGAGCCCCTGCACCGCCACCCGGACCAGGTTCACCTCGGGCTGCTGGGCGGTGAGCTGCACGCCCGCCGTCTGGGTGTGGAAGCGCAGCATCATCGACTTCGGGTCCTTGGCGCCGAAGTCGTCGCGCATCAGCCGGGCCCAGATCCGCCGGGCGGCCCGGAACTTCGCCACCTCCTCGAGCAGCGTGGTGCGGGCGACGAAGAAGAACGACAACCGGGGTGCGAAGTCGTCCACGGCCAGCCCCGCCGCGAGCGCGGCCCGGACGTACTCGACGCCGTTGGCCAGGGTGAACGCGATCTCCTGCGCGGGCGTCGCGCCGGCCTCGGCCATGTGGTAGCCGGAGATGGAGATGGTGTTCCACTTCGGCACCTCCTTGCGGCAGTAGCCGAAGGTGTCGGCGACCAGCCGCAGCGAGGGCTTCGGCGGGAAGATGTACGTCCCCCGGGCGATGTACTCCTTGAGGATGTCGTTCTGGATCGTGCCGTTCAGCGCCGTGCCGGGGACGCCGTTCTCCTCGGCCACGAGCTGGTAGAGCAGGAGCAGCACCGAGCCGGGCGCGTTGATGGTCATCGACGTGGAGACCTTGTCCAGCGGGATGCCGTCGAAGAGCAGCCGCATGTCCTCGATCGAGTCGATGGCCACCCCGACCTTGCCCACCTCGCCGTGCGCGATCGGGTCGTCGGAGTCGTAGCCCATCTGCGTCGGCAGGTCGAAGGCGACCGAGAGGCCCATCGTGCCGGCCCGCAACAACTGGTGGTACCGCGCGTTGGACTCGGTGGCGGTGCCGAAGCCGGCGTACTGGCGCATCGTCCAGGGACGGGAGGTGTACATGGTGGGGTAGACCCCCCGCGTGTACGGGAACTCGCCCGGGCCGCCCAGCCGGGAGTCCAGGTCCTCCGGAAGGTCGGCGGCCGTGTAGACGCCCTTGATCGGGAAACCGGACTCGCTTGACCGCCGTTCGCTCATTAGCGGATGGTAGGACGCGCGACGGCGCCGGCGGGTGAGGGATAGCGCACACCCGACCCGTGGACATCGACGAGAGGTGAACGTCAGGGCACGTATGGTCCAGTTCGGTAAACGTCCGTCGCGTCGGGTTTCGCATCGGGCGTCGGAACCAGCAAGATAGGGGAGTTGTGTCCCAGCCCCCCTCGATTTCCCCCGGTGGCTTTTCTGTGACTCAGATCCCGACGTGGAGCGGCGGACCAGTCAGTCCCCCCAACGGACGCGCGACCCCCGGCACGACCATCGGTGGTCGTTACTCGCTGCGTTCCGCGGTGGGCAACGGCGGCATGGGCACGGTCTGGCGTGCCACAGACACGCTCCTGCGGCGGGACGTCGCCGTCAAGGAGGTCGTCCTGCCCCCGGGTCTGGCCCCCAGCGACCGCGACGCCATGTACGAGCGCACCCTGCGCGAGGCCCGCGCGGCGGCCGCGATCCAGCACCCGGCCGTCGTGCAGGTCTACGACGTGGTCACCGAGGGCGGCCGACCCTGGATCGTGATGGAACTGCTCGACGCCCGCAGCCTCGCCGACATGGTGATCGAGGACGGGCCGGTCGCGCAGCGGGTGGTCGCCAAGATCGGCATAGCGCTGCTCGGCGCGCTGGAGGTGGCGCACGCGATCGGCGTGCTGCACCGCGACGTCAAGCCGGCCAACGTCCTGATCTGCGCCGACGGCCGCTGCGTGCTGACCGACTTCGGCGTGGCCCGGATGCCCACCGACGTGCAGCTCACCACCCCCGGGATGGTGCTCGGCTCGCCGCACTTCATCTCCCCGGAGCGGGCGATGGGCCAGGAGTTCGGCCCGCCGAGCGACCTGTTCTCGCTGGGCGTCACGCTCTACACGGCGGTGGAGGGGCGGCCCCCGTTCGACAAGGGCGACCCGATCGAGACCATGCACGCGGTGGTCGAGGACCCGCCCGCCCCGCCGCAGCGCAGCGGGCCGCTGACCCGGGTGCTGATGGGCCTGCTGGAGAAGGACCCGGCCCGCCGCCTCGACGTGCACACCGCCCGGGCGATGCTGCGCGAGCTGCTCGCCGGCCCGCTGACCAGCAACGCCGCCGCGGTGAACTCGATGACCGACCCGTACTCGGTCGTGCCGGTGCAGCAGCGGCCGCTGCCCGCCCCGCCGGCCGCCCAGCCCGAGCAGCCGAAGCCGACCGGGCAGATCGGCGGCCGGGCGATGCTCAACCCCGGCGAGTCGCTCACCGACCGGCTGGCCGCGCTACGCCGGGGCGAGCGCCCCGCGCAGGCCGCCCTCCCCGCCAGCCCCACCGCGATGGAGGACACCAGCGCCGACGCGCTGGCCGGGCCGCTGCACACCCCCACCGGCGCGATGCCGGCCCCGGTCACCCCCACGCCGGCCGGCCGCACCTACGGCGGCCCCGAGGCCACGCCGCAGGTCGCCGGCTCCGACGCCACCCAGCAGCTGCGCACCAACGCGGCCGGCCTGGTCGGGTTCGGCGGGCAGCCGGACGCCACCCAGCGGATGGGGACCGGCGCGCCCGCCTTCGGGCAGCCGGACGCCACCCAGCGGGTGGGCGTGGGCGCCCCCGTCTTCGGCGGCCCGCCGGAGGCCACGCAGCACCTCGGCGGCACGTACGGCGGGGGCCAGTGGTCGGTGCCGGGCACCGGGCAGCCCTGGGCGACCCCCGCCACCGCGCCGGCCGCGGGCGGTCCCGGCGGCGGGCTCGGCGGCCGGGTGGGCGCGATCGGCAACCAGGTCGTCGGCACCGTCAAGGGCTGGCCCCGCAAGGTGCAGCTCGCCGCCGCCGGCGGCCTGGCCGTGGTGCTGCTGATCGGGGCGGTCGTCCTGTTCACCGGCGGCGACGACGCGCCGACCGTCCCGCAGGCCGCCCCGACCACGGCGGCCCCGGCCGGCGCGCCCGAGATGAAGGAGCACTCCGGCAAGGGCGTGCGGGTCATGGTGCCGCAGGGCTGGGAGCGCAAGAGCGCCGGCAACTGGGTCGACTACGTCGACCCGGAGGACGAGGGCCGCAAGGTGCGGATCCTCGTGGAGGACTTCCGCACCACCTCGATCCGCTGGGCCGAGGTCGCCGAGGACGGTCTGAAGAACCGCTCCAAGTCCTGCGCGAAGCCGTACGCCCAGCTCGCCATGAACGAGATGGAGTGGGTCGGCAAGCAGGCGGCCGAGTTCGAGTACACCTGCGGCGAGGGCGAGGCCAAGCGGCACGGCGTCTGGCGCGGCGTGGTCCACGACGGCAAGTCGTACTCGTTCTACCTCACCTCCACCGACGCCAAGTTCGCCGAGAGCAAGCCGATCTTCGACGAGATGGTGAAGACGTTCCAGCTCACCGACGCCGGCTGATCGCAGGGGAAGACAAGCGGTGATCCGCCGGCGTGCTATCAAGAGGCATGCCGGCGGAAACCACTGACATCGACGACATTCGCGAGCAAGCACGGCGCTGGCTCGACGACGACCCCGACCCGGCCAGCCGGGACGAGCTGCGGGCGGTGCTCGACCGCCTGCCGGCGAGCGCCCCGGAGCTGGCCGACCGGTTCGCCGGCCCGTTGACCTTCGGCACCGCCGGGCTACGCGGCCCGCTGCGCGCCGGTCCGAACGGGATGAACCTCGCGGTGGTCACCCAGGCCGCCGCCGGGCTGGTCGCCTGGCTCGCGGCCCAGGGCGGCACCGGCCCGCTGGTGATCGGGTACGACGCCCGGCACGGCTCCCGGCAGTTCGCCGAGCGGACGGCCCAGGTCGCCACCGGCGCGGGGCGCCCGGCGCTGCTGCTCCCCCGCCCGCTGCCCACCCCGGTGCTCGCGTACGCGGTGCGGCACCTCGGGGCGGTCGCCGGGGTGATGGTGACCGCCAGCCACAACCCGCCGCAGGACAACGGCTACAAGGTCTACCTCGGCGCGGAGCTGGGCGGGGCGCTCGGGGCGGGCGCGCAGATCGTGCCGCCGGCCGACGCCGGCATCGAGGCCGCGATCCGGTCGGTCGGCCCGCTGGCCGAGGTGCCGCTCGGCCCGGCCGGGCAGGTGCTCGGCGACGACCTGGTGGCCTCCTACGTGGAGCGGGCCACCGCGGTGATCGACCCGGACGGGCCCCGCGAGCTGGCCGTGGCGTACACGCCGCTGCACGGGGTGGGGGCGGCGGTGCTCACCGCGGCCTTCGCCCGGGCCGGCTTCCCGGTGCCGGGGGTGGTGCCCGAGCAGGCGGAGCCGGACCCGGCGTTTCCGACCGTCTCCTTCCCCAACCCCGAGGAGCCGGGGGCGGTGGACCGGCTGGTCGCCCTCGCCGAGTCGACCGGCGCGGACATCGCCATCGCCAACGACCCGGACGCGGACCGCTGCGCGGTGGTCGTCCGGGACACCGGCCCGGCGGCGAGCGCCCGCGGCGAGGTCGCCGGTCCCACGGAGCCGGCCGCCGACCGGCCCGGCTGGCGGATGCTGCGCGGCGACGAGGTGGGCGTGCTGCTGGCCGACCACCTGATGCGGCGCGGCGTCACCGGCCTGTACGCCACCACGATCGTGTCGTCGTCCCTGCTGCGGGCCATGTGCGCCGCCCGGGGCCTGCCCTACGACGAGACGCTGACCGGGTTCAAGTGGATCGTGCGGGCCGGCGGCGGGGCCGAGCCGCTGGTCTACGGCTACGAGGAGGCGCTCGGCTACTGCGTCGCCCCGGAGCACGTCCGCGACAAGGACGGCATCACCGCCGCGCTGACGGTGGCCGAGCTGGCCGCCGGGCTGAAGACGCAGGGACGCACCCTGACCGACCGGCTGGACGAGCTGGCCGCCGAGTTCGGCGTGCACCACACCGACCAGCTCTCGGTGCGGGTGGACGACCTGCGGGTGATCGCCGACGCCATGGCCCGGATCCGCGCCGCGACGCCGACCGCGCTGCTCGGCCACCCGGTCACGGAGGCGCAGGACCTGCTCCCCGAGGCGGACGTGGTGATCCTGCGCACCGGGGCCGCGCGGGTGGTGATCCGGCCGTCCGGCACCGAGCCGAAGCTGAAGGCGTACCTGGAGGTGGTGGAGCCGGTGGCGGACGGCGACGTCGCCGCGGCCCGCGCCCGGGCCGCGGAGGCCGTCGCGGCCCTCCGCGCGGAGATCGCGGCCGCTCTCGGTCTCTGATCGGGCTTCCGGGCACCCGCCCCTGCGCCTTTGCTCTGCTTCGCCGACGCGACGGAAACGCACCAACCGTGTTGCGTGGGTTGAAGCAGAGCGAAGGGGCCGGGGGTGGTGTCGGATCGGGGCGTGCGCGTGGCGTCAGCGGCGCGGGCAGCGCCGCTGGCGTGCGCGTCGTGTCAGCGGCGCGGGCCGAGGGCGGCGTCCACCGCGCTGCCCAGGGCGGCCACGACCAGGCCCACCGAGGGGCGGACGACCGAGTCGTCGAGGCTGACGTTGCCGGAGAAGCCGGCTCCGCCGGCGATCTCCTCCAGGCGGCGGCGGGCCTCCCCGGCCGCGTCGCCGGTCAGGCCCAGGGCCGGCTCCATCCGCAGCACCGCGACCAGGGTGGCCAGGGCGGCGGTCCGCTCGTCGGGGAACTGCCCGTCGGCCAGCGCCTCGGCGAGCCGGCGCCGGGTGTCCGCCTCGACGGCGGGATCCACCGTCGGGTAGCGGTGCACGTGGATGAAGCCCAGCTCGGTCTCGTCGACGTCCCGCACCACGCCCTGGGTGCACAGGGCGTCGAGGATCTTGTCGCGCAGGCCGTGCCGCAGCCGCTGCACCCAGGACGACGGGCTGTGCGGGGTGTCGGCGGCGATGCGGGCGAGGACCCCGTCGACGAGCGGCTCGCCGGTGGGCGTCGGGTCGGCCACCGTCAGGGCCCCCTCGGAGTAGACGATCCGCCCGGCCAGGGCCAGTTCGATCAGTACCGCGGCGGCCATTCCCAGGTCGAGGCTGATCCGCGGCATGGTCGCCTTGCCGGTCTCGTCGTCGTACGCGAGGAGAAGCAGCTCTTCGGCGAGAGCAACACCAGTCATGGCCGGAGACGCTAGCGGGTGCGCGCATTCCGCGCACCCACTCGACGTCGATGGCGCGCCGCCGCGTCCGTGCGCCTCGCCGTCGCCGCAGGCCGGGGCGGTCGGGGCCACGCGCCCCGACCGCCCCGGCGGGCCGGACGGTCGGTCAGCTCACCGTGTCGGTGCGACGGGCGTCGAGCATGAGCAGGTAGTGCAGCACGCGGCGCTTCGGGGCCGTCTCCAGGTACTCGTACGCGAGCAGTTCGCCGGTCGACGGGTGGAAGACCAGCAACATCTGCGCCCGCTGCGGGGTCTGCCCCGACGGCGGGACGAGGTCGGCGGTGACAGCCACGCCCTGGCGGCCGGCCCGGTCGACGACCCGGCCGCGCCACACGAAGCCGGGCTTCTCCGCCAGGATGGTGAGGAGGTCGGCCCGGGTCCGCCGCGGCACCAGGTAGCTGCTGTAGAGGTGGTACGTGCGCATGGCCAGCTCGCCCGCCGGCTTCCCGGTCCCGAGCCAGCGCGCGAGTTCCGCCCGGTCGGCCGGCAACCGCCTGTCCACCGGGTCGCGCGGGATCTCCTGGATCCCCTGCGGCGGCCTGGTGGCCGAGGGGTTGGCACTGCGCGGCTGTGGCCGCGTGGAGAAGTATTCCCGGGACGCCGCGTCGGGGAACTCGACGTCCAGGGGCTTGTCGTCCTGCCAGCGGCGGCCGTCGTCCGCCACCCATTCACGGCGTTCCTGCACGAAGCTCATCATGTGGCCCTCGGGCGACATCATCGCCGCGCCACCCCAGGACTTGGTGTGGTGGTACGAGTAGCGGCCACCACCTCCGTCCGGCGGGCCGTCCACGAGGCGGGCGGCGAGCGCCCGCAGGTGCGGCCCGGCCGGCTCGCTCGCAAGGACCTCGTAGGCCACCGGCTTGAGCACGGTCCCGGCGGCGGGCTGCGCGGGCACCGCTCCGGTGGGCGCCCCGTCCCGCAGCACCTGTGCCACCCCGGCGGAGCCGAGCACGGCCAACGCGGCGGCCGCCCCGACGAGCACGGTACGCCGTGGCGCGGCCCGCCGCGCCGGCCCGGCCGGGGTCGCGGTCGCGTCCTCCGCGCGGAGGATCAGGTCGCGGGCGGCGAGGGATGACGGCGGTACGACGGCGTCGCGCGCCGGGTCGGCCGGGTGAAGAAGCTCCCGGACCTGCTGCTTGGTACGCATGCTGCTCCTCTCAGACGTGGACGGACGCCGGCCGGGCGGCGCGGGCGGCGGTGGGGGCGGCCAGGGCGGAGCGCAGTCGGCGCCGGGCCCGGTAGAGCCGCACGGCGGCGGCGGACCGGGTACAGCCCAGTACGACGGCGGCATCGGCGACGCTCAGGTCCTCCCAGCCGACCAGCCGGAGGATCTCCTGGTCGGCTTCGGGCAGCGTGCGCAGCGCCCGGTGCAGGTCGAGCACCGGCGCGACGGCGTCGGGCTCGACGACTCGTGCCGGTACGTGGTCCGCCTCGGCGAGCGGGAGCAGGCTCGGACCGTCGCGCCGGGACCGCCACCGGTTCGCCACCACGTGACGCGCGACTGCGTAGAGCCACGGAAGAGCGCGTTCGGGCACCTCGCCGCGCCGCCGCCAGACGACGACGAACACGTCCTGGGCGAGTTCGGCCGCCGCGTCGGCATCGGGAAGCCGGCGCAGGCCATACCTGACGATGTCCGGGTAGTGCGCGGCGTAGAGGCCGGTGAACCAGCCCTCGCCCCGCTCACCCACGGGTTTCATCTGATCGATCTCCCGACCGCAGTTCCTGACAGGGACACCAGGTATGTGTCGCGGGCGGGGCGGATCGTTACCAGCGGCCGGGCGGGAAGTCACCGGCCGGGGCGGGACGGCCTGTCGGCCGGGGCGGCGGGTCACCGGCCGGGTGGGTCGGCCTGCCGGCCGGGGGCACCCGCCCCGGCGGCGCCGGGGCGGGTGGTGTGGCGTGTGGGCTCCGCCTAGAAGCGGGGCATACCGCCGAACTGGCGGTCGCCGGCGTCGCCGAGGCCCGGCACGATGAACATCCGGTCGTTGAGGCCCTCGTCGATCGAGGCGGTGACCAGGCGCAGCGGCAGGCCGGAGCGCTCCAGCCGCTCGATGCCGACGGGCGCGGCGAGCACGCAGAGCACGGTGATGTCGGTGCAGCCCCGGTCGGCCAGCAGCCGGCAGCAGTGCTCCAGCGAGCCGCCGGTGGCGAGCATCGGGTCGAGCACCAGCACCGGCAGGCCGCTCAGGTCCCGGGGCAGCGACTCCATGTAGGCGCGCGGCTCGTACGTCTCCTCGTCGCGGGCCAGGCCGACGAAGCCCATCGACGACTCCGGCAGCAGGCCGAGCGCGGCGTCGGCCATCCCCAGGCCGGCCCGCAGCACCGGCACCAGCAGCGGCGGGTTCGCCAGCCGGGTGCCCTCGGTGCCGGTGACGGGGGTCTGCACCGGGTACTTCTCGATCGGGAACGAGCGCGCGGCCTCGTACACCAGCATGGTGGTGAGTTCGTGCAGCGCCGCCCGGAACGAGGAGGAGTCGGTGCGCGCGTCCCGCATGGCGGTCAGCCGCGACTGGGCGAGCGGATGGTCAATGACGTGTACGTCCACGATCGCTCAACCTACCGGTCCGTCCGCACCCGCACTGCGAGTGCGGGCGGAGCAGCGACGTCGCTCACCACCCGGATCGACCGACGGCACCGTGACCAAGATCACGCATCGGCCGGATGCGTAGACTTCGGAGCATGACGGCGACAGCGACGTCGGCCCGGTCGGAACTCTCCGAGCTGGGACGATCCGAGACCGCTCTGCGGACCTTCCTGCACGGCCTGCCCGGCGTGGACCAGGTCGGCGCGGAGCAGCGGGCGGCACAGCTCGGCACCCGCTCCATCAAGACCACCGCCAAGGCGCAGGCCATCGACCTGGCGATCCGGATGGTCGACCTGACCACCCTGGAAGGGGCCGACACCCCCGGCAAGGTGCGGGCGCTCGCCGCCAAGGCCCTGCGCCCCGACCCGGCCGACCCGTCCTGCCCGCACGTCGGGGCGGTCTGCGTCTATCCCTCGATGGTCCCGCACGTCGCCGAGGTGCTGCGCGGCTCGGGCGTGCACCTGGCCAGCGTGGCGACCGCGTTCCCGTCGGGTCAGGCGCCGCTGGAGGTCAAGCTCGCCGACACCCGGGCCGCCGTCGCGGCCGGCGCCGACGAGATCGACATGGTGATCAACCGGGGCGCGTTCCTGGCCGGCCGCTACAAGGAGGTCTACGACGAGATCGTGGCCACCAAGGAAGCCTGCGGGGACGCCCACCTCAAGGTGATCCTGGAGACCGGCGAGCTGGCCACGTACGACAACGTGCGCCGCGCCTCCTGGCTGGCGATGCTGGCCGGCGGCGACTTCATCAAGACCTCCACCGGCAAGGTCCCGGTGGCCGCCACCCCGCCGGTGACCCTGGTGATGCTGGAGGCGGTCCGCGACTTCCGCGCCGCCACCGGCCGGCAGGTCGGCGTGAAGCCGGCCGGCGGCATCAAGACCACCAAGGACGCGATCAAGTACCTGGTGATGGTCAACGAGACCGTCGGCGCGGACTGGCTGGAGCCGGACTGGTTCCGGTTCGGCGCCTCCAGCCTGCTCAACGACCTGCTCATGCAGCGCACCAAGCTGACGACCGGCACCTACTCCGGTCCCGACTACTTCACCCTGGACTGAGAGCCGATGTTCGAATACGCACCCGCCCCCGAGTCCCGCTCGGTGGTGGACATCAAGCCCTCGTACGGGCTCTTCGTCGACGGGAAGTTCGTCGACCCGACCGACGGCGGCAGCTTCAAGTCGATCAACCCGGCCTCCGAGGAGGTGCTCGCCGAGGTCGCCGAGGCCGGCGCGCAGGACGTGGACCGCGCCGTCCGCGCCGCCCGGCAGGCGTACGAGAAGGTCTGGGGTCCGATGCCGGGCCGGGACCGGGCCAAGTACCTGTTCCGGATCGCCCGGATCATCCAGGAGCGCTCCCGCGAGCTGGCCGTGCTGGAGTCGCTGGACAACGGCAAGCCGATCAAGGAGTCCCGCGACGTCGACCTCCCGCTCGTCGCGGCCCACTTCTTCTACTACGCCGGCTGGGCCGACAAGCTGGAGCACGCCGGCTTCGGGCCGAGCCCGCGCCCGCTGGGCGTGGCCGCGCAGGTCATCCCGTGGAACTTCCCGCTGCTGATGCTGGCCTGGAAGATCGCCCCGGCCCTCGCCGCCGGCAACACGGTCGTGCTGAAGCCGGCCGAGACCACCCCGCTGACCGCCCTGCTCTTCGCCGAGATCTGCCAGCAGGCCGACCTGCCCGCCGGCGTGGTCAACATCGTCACGGGCGCCGGCGACACCGGCCGCACGCTGGTCGAGCACCCGGGCGTGGACAAGGTCGCCTTCACCGGCTCGACCGAGGTGGGCCGGGCCATCGCCCGCGCCGTGGCCGGCACCCGCAAGAAGCTCACCCTGGAACTGGGCGGCAAGGCGGCCAACATCGTCTTCGACGACGCCCCGGTCGACCAGGCGGTCGAGGGCATCGTCAACGGCATCTTCTTCAACCAGGGCCACGTCTGCTGCGCCGGCTCCCGCCTGCTGGTGCAGGAGTCGGTCGCCGACCGGGTGCTGGAGTCGCTGAAGCGCCGGATGGCCCAGCTCCGGGTCGGCGACCCGCTGGACAAGAACACCGACATCGGCGCGATCAACTCCGCCGCCCAGCTCGCGCGGATCCGTCAGCTGTCCGAGGCCGGGTCCGCCGAGGGCGCCGAGCGCTGGTCGCCGCCGTGCGAGCTGCCGGAGCGCGGCTTCTGGTTCGCGCCGACGATCTTCACCGGGGTCACCCAGGCGCACCGGATCGCCCGCGAGGAGATCTTCGGCCCGGTGCTGTCCGTGCTGACGTTCCGCACCCCGGCCGAGGCCGTCGAGAAGGCCAACAACACGCCGTACGGGCTGTCGGCCGGGATCTGGACCGACAAGGGCTCCCGGATCCTGTGGATGGCCGACCGGCTGCGCGCCGGTGTGGTCTGGGCCAACACGTTCAACAAGTTCGACCCCACCTCGCCGTTCGGCGGCTACAAGGAGTCGGGTTACGGTCGCGAGGGCGGCCGGCACGGGCTGGAGGGCTACCTCAATGTCTGAGCGGGTCGCGGTACGCAAGACGTACAAGCTCTTCATCGGCGGGAAGTTCCCGCGCAGCGAGTCGGGACGGTCGTATCTCGTGCAGGACTCGAATGTCTCCCTGGCCTCCCGCAAGGACGCGCGGGACGCCGTCGTCGCCGCCCGCGCCGCCGTGAAGGGCTGGGCCGGGGCGACCGCGTACAACCGGGGTCAGATCCTCTACCGGGTGGCCGAGATGCTGGAGGGTCGGCGCGAGCAGTTCGTCGCCCTCGGCGTGCCCGGCGACGAGGTGGACGCGGCGGTCGACCGCTGGGTCTGGTACGCGGGCTGGTCCGACAAGCTGCCCCAGGTGTACGGCGGCGCCAACCCGGTCGCCGGGCCGTACTTCAACCTCTCCTCGCCGGAGCCCACCGGCGTGGTGGCGGTGGCCGCCCCGGAGCAGCCGGCGCTGCTGGGCCTGGTCAGCGTGATCGCCCCGGCGATCGTCACCGGCAACACCGTCGTGGTGGCGGCCTCGCCGGCGGCGCCGCTGGCCGCGGTGACCCTGGCCGAGGTGCTGGCCACCTCCGACCTGCCGGGCGGGGTGGTCAACATCCTGACCGGCCGCCTGTCGGAGACCGTGCCGACGCTGGCGAGCCACATGGACGTCAACGCGATCGACCTGACCGGGGTGACCGACGCCGAACTGGCGGCGGAGCTGGAGGTCAGGGCGGCGGAGAACCTGAAGCGGGTGCTCCGGCCGGCCCCGGCCGACCACGACTGGTTCGCCGACCCGGGGATCACGCGGATGACCAGCCTCCTGGAGACGAAGACGGTCTGGCACCCCAAGGGGGTGTGAGGTCGCGGTCGGCCCGCGTGGGGTTTCGGGGGGGGAGCCCACCCGCTCCGGGCGGTCAGGCTTGATCCCTCCGCGCGGGCTCCCCCCGAAACCCTCTTCGGCCAGGTCCGCGGGAGGGGGTCGGGCTCAGGTGTACTGCCCGGGGAGGGGCGGCTCGGGTGTGCTGGCCTGAGACGGGTCTACTACCAGGGGTAGGATTGCGGCGTGACTCGGCTTGGTGATCTCGAACGTGCGGTGATGGACGTGCTGTGGGACTCGGTCCCCGTCACGTCGGACGGGATCACCGTGCGCGAGGTGGCCGACGCGCTGGACGGCCGCGAGCTGGCGTACACCACGGTGATGACCGTGCTGGACCGGCTGGCCGGCAAGGGCATGGTGCAGCGCGAGCGGGAGGGGCGGGCCTGGCGCTACCGGGCCGCCGCCAGCCGCGAGGCGCACATCGCCCAGCTCATGCTCGACGCCCTGGACCTCGGCGGCAGCCGGGACGCCGCGCTGGTGCGCTTCGCCCACTCGGTGACCGGCACCGAGGCCGAGGTGCTGCGCGCCGCACTGGCCGCCGAGGCCGCCGGCGGCATGCCGGCTGCTCCGGGTGAGCTGACCGACCGGGTCGAGGCGCCGACCGACCGGGTCGTCCGCCCGCCCGTCGCCGACGAGGTCGCGGACCGGTAGGGCGACGGCCGTGGCGTACGCTCTGCACTTCGCCGCGTCGATGCTGGCCTGCCTGCTGACCGCGCAGGTGCTGGCCCGCTCCACCTGGCCGTGGCGCAGCCCCCGGGTCGCGATCATCTGCTGGCAGGCGATCGGGCTGGCGCTCGGCCTCTCCGAGGTGGGCCTGCCGATCGCGGTGGGTCTGGCTCCGTACGACCGGCCGACCGGGAGCGCGCTGCTGGCCCTGGGCGGCGATCTGGTGCACGGCACCCTGCCGCCCGGGCTCGGGGCCGTCCAGCTGAGCCTGGTCGCCTTCGGCTTCGGCATCGGCGCCGTGCTGCTGACCGCGACCGTACGCACCCTGCTCCACACGCTGCGCGCCCAGCGCCGGCACCGGGACCTGCTCGCCCTGGTGGCCCGGAACGATCCGGCGGCGCCCGGCGCGCTCGTGCTCGACCACCCGAGCGCGGCGGCGTACTGCCTGCCGGGGGTGAAACCGCAGGTGGTGGTCAGCGCCGGGGCGCTCAGCCTGCTGGACCGCGCCGAGCTGGCGGCGGTACTCAGCCACGAGCGGGCCCACGCCCAGGAACGGCACGACCTGGTGCTGCTCCCGTTCACCGCGCTCTGCCGGGCGCTGCCCTGGTTCGGCTGGGTGCGCGGGATCCACGAGCGGGTCGCGCTGCTGGTCGAGATGCGCGCCGACGACAAGGCCCGGGAGGCGCACCCCGAGGCGCTGGGCCGCGCGCTGCGCCGGTTCGCCGCAGCCGGAAGTCGGATCACTCCGGCCGGCGCCCTCGGTCTCGGCGACCGTGACCTGGACGTCCGGGTGCAGCGCCTGCTGGTCGCCGACCGGCCGCCCCGGGTGCTCGGCGCCGTCGCCCTGTCGGTGGCCACCACGCTGGCCGTCCTGCCGATCTCGCTCTTCCTCAGCTGACCCGGCGCGTCCGACGCGCCCCTCAACTACTACGCATTGTCGTACTCTTTTCTACGACAATGCGTAGTAGTCATGTGTAGGCAACCTACGTGTAGGCTCACTACGACAAGTGAGCCGACAGTACGGAGAGCCGGCCATGGACACGCTGCTCCTCGCCCGCCTGCAGTTCGCCACCACCACCTCGATCCACTTCCTGTTCGTGGTGGTCACCCTCGGCCTGGTCACCCTGCTCGTGGGGTTGCAGACCACCGCCGTGCTGACCGGCAAGCCGGTCTACGAACGGCTGACCCGCTTCTGGGGCCAGCTCTACGTGATCAACTACGTGCTCGGCATCGCCACCGGCATCGTGATGGAGTTCCAGTTCGGGCTGAACTGGAGCGGCCTGTCGCGCTACGTCGGCAACGTCTTCGGGGCGCCGCTGGCCATCGAGACGCTGGTCGCGTTCTTCCTGGAGTCGACGTTCCTCGGCATGTGGATCTTCGGCTGGCACCGGCTGCGCAAGGGCGTCCACCTCGCCCTGCTCTGGGGCGTCGCGCTCACCGCGTACGCCTCGGCGTTCTGGATCATGGTGGCCAACTCCTGGCTCCAGAACCCGGTCGGATACGAGGTGCGCGACGGCGTCGCCCACCTCACCGACTTCACCGCGCTGCTGACCAACCCCAGCCTCGGCATGGCCTTCGCCCACGTGGTCTCCGCCGCGCTGCTGGTCGGCGGGATGCTGATGGCCGCGGTCAGCGCCTGGCACCTGATCCGGCGCACCCCGGACTACGCGCTGTTCCGCACCTCGCTGCGGATCGGCCTGGTCACCGCGGCGCTGTCGATCAGCATGGTGCAGAGCTTCGGCTTCGCCCAGTTCGGCCCGGTCGGGCAGGTGCAGCCCACCAAGTTCGGCGGGGGCCCCGCGGCGGACGCGCTGGTCGCCGACTGGACCGCGCGGTTCGGCCCCGGCGACTACAGCCCGCCCGTGCTGGCCAGCGTCGGCCTCGGCTTCATGATCCTGATCGGCTTCGGTCTCGGCCTGCTCTGGCTACTGCTCCCCCTGCTCTGGCGGGACTGGGCCGTGCGGCTGCGCTTCCCGCTCTGGATCATCCTGCTCGCCCTGCCGCTGCCGTTCGTCGCGGTGATCCTCGGCTGGATCTCCCGCGAGGTCGGCCGCCAGCCCTGGATCGCGTACGGGCTGCTGCCGGTGGACCGGGCGGTGTCGCCGGTCGACCCGTGGCTGATGCTCGCCTCGCTGATCGGATTCAGCCTGCTGCTCGGCGCCCTCGCCGTCACCAACTGGGTCCTGCTGGCCCGGCACGCCGCCCGGGGCGCGCACGACCCCGCCCTGGGCCGCCCGCCGCAGCAGCCGCCGGCCGACCCCCGCCCCGAGCCCGCCTTCGCCTGAGGAGACGACGTGGAACTCGCCTGGTACGCCCTGCTCGGCCTCTTCTTCGCCACCTACCTGGTGCTCGGCGGCTACGACTACGGCGTCGGCCTGCTGCTCGCCCGGGGCGCCGACCCGGCCCGCCGCCGCGCCGCCCTGAACGCCGTCGGCCCGTTCTTCCTCGGCAACGAGGTCTGGCTGGTGGCCGCCGTCGGCATCCTGTTCGGCGCCTTCCCCGTGCTGGAGGGGGAACTGCTCTCCGGCTTCTACCCGGCCGTGGTCGGCGCGCTGACCGGGGTGATCCTCGTTACGGTCGGCGTGCAACTGCGCAGCCGCCCGGCCGGCCCACGGGCCCGCGCCGGCTGGGACCGGATCGTGGTCGTCGGCAGCCTGCTCGCCGCGCTCGGCTGGGGCGCCCTGCTGGCCGGGCTGCTCCAGGGCGTGCCGCTGCACGCCGACGGGCACGTCGCCGGCGTGACCCACCTGTTCACCCCGTTCGTGGCCGCCACCGGCCTCGCCGTCGTCGCGCTGGTCGCCCTGCACGGTGCGACCTTCCTCACCCTCCGGCTGCCGGCCGCCGAGGCCGCGCCGGTCGGGCGGCTGGCCCGCCGGCTCGTCCCGGTGGCGCTCGTCGCCGTCGGCGCGGCCACCGCGCTCGGCCTGCTCTCCGCCGACGTACGCGCCGCCGCGCGGCAGCCCGCGGTGGGCGTACTGCTGCCGTTTCTGCTGGTGGCGGCGGTGCTGGCGGCCCGGGTGGCGCTCGGCCGGCGGCGACCCGGGCTCGCCTTCGCCGCCACCGGGGCGGCCCTGGCGCTGCCGGTGGCGCTGGTCGGCGCGACCCTCTGGCCCTACGCGCTGGTCTCCACGGTCGACCCCGGCGCGTCCCTGACGGTGGCCGACGCGGCGGCGAGCGCGCCCACGCTGCGGCTGCTGGGCTGGCTGACGGTGCCGCTCCTGCCGGCCCTACTAGGCTTTCAGGCGATGTGCTGGTGGGTTTTCCGGGGACGGACCGACGGCAGGGCACCGGTGTACTGGTGAACCGCCGCCCGTTCGACCCGCGTCTGCTGCGCCGGGTCCCCGCGGCCCGGCGCGACCTCGCCGTGCTCGCGCTGCTCGGCGTGCTGGCCGCGGGGCTGGTCGTCGCGCAGGCCACCGCGCTGGCCGCGCTGCTGGCGACCGGGTTCGACGGGCGGCTGGACCGGCCCGCCCTGGCCGGCTTCGTCGCCGCGGTGGCCGCCCGCTCGCTGCTGGTCTGGGCGCAGGGCACGGTGTCGGCGCGGGTCGCGGCGACGGTCAAGGCGGCGCTGCGCGAGGAGCTGCTGGGGGCGGTCGGGCGGCAGGGCCCCGGCTGGGTCGCCGGCCAGCGCGCCGGGCAGCTCGCCACGCTGGCCGGGCGCGGGCTGGACGCGCTGGACGCCTACTTCACCGGCTACCTGCCGCAGCTCGTGCTGAGCGTCACCGTGCCGGTCGCCGTGCTGGTGCGGGTCTTCGTCGCCGACTGGAGCTCGGCGCTGATCATCGCGGCCACCCTGCCACTGATCCCGATCTTCGGCGCGCTGCTCGGCTGGCAGGCGCAGGCCGCCACCGAGCGGCAGTGGCGGCGGCTCTCCCTGCTCGGCGGGCACTTCCTCGACATGGTCGCCGGGCTGCCCACGCTGCGCGCGTTCGGCCGGGCCCGGGCGCAGACCGACGCCGTCCGCCGGATGGCCGACGGGCACCGGGTGGCGACCATGAAGACGCTGCGGATCGCGTTCCTCTCCGCCCTGGTGCTGGAACTGGTCGCCACCCTCTCGGTGGCGCTGGTCGCCGTGCCGGTGGGCGTACGGCTGCTCGGCGGCGGCCTGACCCTGCAGACCGCGCTGCTGGTGCTGCTGCTCACGCCGGAGGCGTACCTGCCGCTGCGAGCGGCCGGCAGCCGGTTCCACGCCAGCATGGAGGGCCTGACCGCGCTGGACGAGGCACTCACCCTCTCGGCCGCCGCCCCCTCGCCGGTCGCACCCGGCGGGGGCGCGGCGACGCCGGACGGCCGGGGCGAGATCCGGTTCGAGTCGGTGACCGTCGCGTACGAGCGGACCACCGCGCTGCGCGACGTCACGCTGACCATCCGGCCGGGCGAACGCGTCGCGGTCGTCGGCCCGAGCGGCGCCGGCAAGAGCACGCTGCTCGGCCTGTTGCTCGGCTTCGTGGCCCCGACCGCCGGCCGGGTCACCGTCGGCGGCGTGGACCTGGCCGGCACGGACCTGGACGCCTGGCGCCGCCAGGTCGCCTGGGTGCCGCAGCGGGCCCACCTCTTCGCCGCCTCGCTGGCCGACAACATCCGGCTCGGCGCCCCCGACACCCCGGACGCGGCCCTCGCCACCGCCGTGCGCGACGCCGCCCTGGACGACGTGGTCGCCGGGCTGCCCGACGGGCTCGCCACCGTGCTCGGCGAGCGCGGGCACGGCCTGTCCAGCGGGCAGCGGCAGCGGGTCGCGCTGGCCCGCGCGTTCCTGCGGGACGCCCCGGTGGTGCTGCTCGACGAGCCGACCGCCCGGCTGGACACCGCGAGCGAGGCCGTCGTCCTCGACGCCACCCGTCGGCTGGTGGCCGGGCGGACGGCCCTGCTGGTGGCGCACCGGCCGGCGCTGCTCGCCGACGCGGACCGGATCCTGCGGATCGAGGACGGCCGGGTCACGGAGCTGACCCCGGCGGCGGCCGGGGAGGCGACCCGATGACCGACGAGCCGATGCCGCCCGGCGACTCCGCCGAGACCCGCGCCCGCTCCCCCGAGCGGACCGTGCTGCGACTGGCCCGGCCGTACCTGAACCGGCTGCTCGGCGCGGGGCTGCTCGCCGCCGCCACCGAGTTCGCCGGCCTCGCCCTGATGGCCACCGCGACCTGGCTCCTGATGAGCGCCGCCGGCCGGCCCCCACTGGACCGCCTCACCGTGGCGATCGTCGCGGTCCGGGCGCTGGCGGTCGGCCGGGGGGTGCTCCGCTACACCGAGCGGCTCGCCGGGCACGACGCCGTGCTGCGGCTGATCACCGACGTCCGCGCCCGGGTGTTCGCCAGCCTCGCCGCCCGGCCGACGCTCCGGCAGCGCTCGGGCGACGCCCTGAGCCGGCTCGTCTCGGACGTGGAGGCGGTTCAGGACCTGCTGCTGCGGGTGCTGGTGCCGGCCTCGGCGGCGGCCCTGGTCAGCCTGGTCGCGGTCGGCGGGGCGGCGCTCGTCTCGCCGGCCGCCGCCGGGGCGCTCGCCGTCGGGCTGCTGGTCGCCGGGGTCGCGCTGCCCGCCCTGGCCACCGCGCTGACCCGGCGCGCCGCCGCCGAACTGGCGCCGCTGCGCGGCGCGCTCGCCACCGACGCGGTCGACCTCACCCACGGCGCCGCCGACCTGGCCGCGTTCGGCGCCACCGGGCACGCGCTGGACGCGGCCGGGGAACGCGCGCGGCGCCTGGCCCGGCTGGAGCGGCGGCTCGCCGCCACCGGGTTCGCCGTCGACGCGGCCGGGGTGCTGGTGGCCGGGCTGACCGCCGGCGCGGTGGTGCTCGCCGCCCTGGCGGCGGACGTGGACGGGGTGCTGGTCGGCGTACTGGCGGTCGGCACGCTCGCCGCCGTCGAGATCGCGCTGGCGCTGGTCGGGGCCGCCCGGCAGTGGACCCAGCTCCGCACCGGCCTGACCCGGGTGGCCGCCCTGCTGGAGCAGGCGGACGAGGCGCCCACGTCCGACGGGGCGCCGGTCGGCCCCGGGCCGTACGACGTGCGGTTCGAGGAGCTGACCGTGCGCTACCGGGAGGGCGCCGCGCCCGCCCTGGACGGGCTCGACCTGGAGCTGCCGCCCGGCCGCCGGGTGGCCGTGGTCGGGCCGAGCGGCGCCGGCAAGAGCACCCTCGCCGCCGTCCTCACCGGCTCCGTAAGCCCCGAGCGCGGGCGGGTCACCCTGGACGGGCGGGACCTGTCGACGTACCGGGCCGGGGAGCTGCCCCGCGCGGTCGGCGGGCTGCTCGCCGAGGCGTACGTCTTCCACGCCACCGTGCGGGACAACCTGCTGCTCGGGCGGCCCGACGCCGACGAGGACGAACTGGCGGCGGCGACCGCGGCGGCCGGGCTGCTGGACTGGGTGCGCGCGCAGCCGGACGGCTGGGACACCGTGGTCGGCGAGGAGGGCGGTCAGCTCTCCGGCGGCCAACGGCAGCGGCTCGCGCTGGCCCGGGCGCTGCTCGCCGCGCCGGGCGTGCTGGTGCTCGACGAGCCGACCGAGGGGCTCGACCCCGCCGCCGCCGACGCGGTGCTCGCCTCCGCGCTGGCGGCCACCCCGGCCGGGCACTCCGTGCTGCTGATCAGCCACC
This sequence comes from Micromonospora sp. NPDC048040, assembly GCF_055587185.1. NCBI lineage: Bacteria > Bacillati > Actinomycetota > Actinomycetes > Micromonosporales > Micromonosporaceae > Micromonospora > Micromonospora sp. NPDC048040. The sequence continues at coordinate 330,963 of NZ_JBVJGT010000002.1, forward strand.
GGCTCAGCGGGCTGGCCGACCTCGACGAGATCGTGGTGCTGGACGCCGGCCGGGTGGCCCAGCGCGGCCGGCACGCGGATCTCGTCGCGGCCCCCGGCTGGTACCGGGACCAGTGGCTGCTCCAGGAGGCCGCCGAACGCGGGTACCTGGCGCTGCGCCCCTGAGCCCGGCCCGCTCCTCCCCGGCCCCCACCTCCGGGTCGGGCCAGGGTTGCCCCGGACGCCGCCCAGCGGCCATCCGTGGCAGGGTGGTGCCATGCGGTGCGACGACGCGACCATGGTGGAGGAGCGGCTGCGGGAGCTGGACGCGCGCCTGCGCGGGCCGCGCCGGCTGAAGTCCGGCCTGCTGACCGAGGCGCGGCACGGCCTGCTGGACGCCGTCGACGCGTACCGGGAGGACGGGCTGCCAGCGGCGGAGGCCCAGCGCCGGGCGGTGGCCGAGTTCGGCTCCGCGGCGCTGCTCGCCCCGGCCTACCAGGCGGAGCTGGCGGTGGGCGCGCTGCGCGGGCTGTCGCTGCGGGTGCTCGGGCTGGCCGCGCTCGCGTTCGTCGCCGGCGACCTCACCTGGCGGGGGGCGAGCTGGAGCGACGGGCCCCGCCCGCCGGCCGGCTACCAGTTGCTGTCGGCCTCGGTGAACTGGATCTGGGCCGCCGCGTTCGTGCTGGCGGCGGTCGGGCTGCTGCTGGCCGGGGCCGGCCGGTGGGCGCTGCGCGGCAACGGCGCGATCGGCCGGGCGGTGGGCGCGGCGCTGACCGGGGTCCTCGCCCTCGGCGTGCTGGCCGGCGCGGCCCTCTTCGCGTGGTCGATCGGGCTGTGGGAGGGCGCGCTCACCTGGCCGCCGATGCTCGTCGGAGCCGTGGCGGCCGCCGCCGGCTACGTGTGGCTCGGCCGGGCCGCCCGCACCTGGCTGCTCGCCGCCCGCTGACCCCGCGGGCCGGCCGCCCCGCAGAGGTGCCCACGGATCGCGGTGCCGGCCGTCGGCGGGCCGGGCGGGGCGTCGTCAGGCGGGCGCGGTGGGTGGGGCGTCGGTGTCGAGGAACCGGCCGACGGTGCTGCTGAACTCGCGCCACCCGGACCGCTCCCCGGCCAGCGCCCGCCGCCCCGCGTCGGTGAGCTGGTAGGTCCGCCGCTCGCGCCCGTTGACGGTGCTCCAGGTGCTGGCCACGTGGCCGGCCCGCTCCAGACGGCGCAGCGCCGGGTAGATGGTGCCGGTGGGCAGGTCGAGCTGGCCGTCGCTGCGGTTCCGCAGCGCCTCGATGATCGCGTAGCCGTGCATCGAGCCCTGCTCAAGCACGGCGAGCAGCAGCGCGTCGAGGTGTCCGTGCAGCGCCTGGGCCTTCATGCGTAGAGAGGCTACTTGTTGGCGGGCCGCTCCGCCACCGGGGTGCGGCCACGGTCACCCGGAGTCGCCCACTAGGGTATGTGCCCAGAGTCACTCGTCGGCGGCGCACGCCGGCGGGTGGGCAACCCGAAGCACACGGAGGTCAGCGTGGCCCGCCAGTCGCCCCAACGGCCCGACGCCGACGAGCCCGAGCTCGACGACGTGGACGACACGGCCGAGTCCGACACCGCAACCGTCTCGGCCGAGGCCGCCCGCGCCCTCTGGGACGAGCTGCGGATCGACCCGGTGGAGATCGCGCTGCCCGCCGGCACCGGCTACACGCTCCGGGCGTACCGGCCGGCGCGGGAACTGACCCCCACCGACGTCGCCGAGCGCGACCAGGACGACCCGTTCCTGGCCCGCCGCCAGGTCGTCGAGGAGGACGAGGACGACGAGACGGTCGTCATCCTCGACGAGGAGGTCGCCCAGGAGTTCGCCGAGAGCGACGAGGAGGACGGCAAGGCCCGCCGCGACACGGCCGACGACGAGGACGCCGAGGCGGTCGCCGAGACCGAGGACGAGGCGGGCGACGAGGAGGTCCCGGTCTTCCTCAGCCACCGCGGCAAGCTGCTGCTGTTCAAGACGCCCGAGTCGCTGGTCAGCTTCATCCGTTCCGGCGCGCCCAACGACCTGTCCCAACTGGACAGTTGGGGCGAGCTGTCCGAACGGGTGGAGCCGGCCGACATCGCGCCGCTGGACGAGGACATCTACGAGCTCGACCTGGTGGTGGAGAACCTCCGCGGCGGGCACGACACCTGGGACCCGACGCTGCTCATCGAGGCCGGCGAGGTGGCCCGTGACCTGGCGTACGCTCTGCGCCTGCCCGCGGTGCTGGACATGCTCTCCGCCGGTTCCAGCCTGGACGACCTGGACGAGGCGCTGCGTGCCACGGTCGACGGCGGCGTCGGTGGGTTCTTCGGCCGTCGGCGGCTGAAGAAAATCGGGGCACAAACCGCAAGTCTGGGTTGGCGCACCATTGTCGGCAAGATCTCTGCGGTCGTGGACTGGCGCGACTGACCCTTTACGGGGAGCATCAGTCTCTGGCAGAGAAAGCCTTGTGTCCCGGGAGGAGGACGACGCCGTGGCGCTCGTGCGCGTGTACTGCGGTCTGGCCTCGGCGGATCCGGCCGACCGACCGGCTTCGGCCGGTTCGGCGCTGACGTCCGCTGTGGTCGACGACGCAGGCCGTCTGCTGCATGTCTGCGAGATCGGCGACGACCCGGCTGGCTACGCCCAGCTGGTCGCGCTGCTCGTGGAGCGGTCGGGCGGGCCGAGCGGTGCGGCGATCGCCGCCGACAGCGACGACCACACGGTCACCTCGCTGCTCAGCGCCGCGGGTCGCCCCCTGGCGATCGCCGACGACGACTCCGTCGACGACTTCGCCGAGCGGTTCGCCGACGACGACTCCCTGGAGGAGATGCAGTCGCCCCCGGCCGAGCGGCGCGCCGTCGGCCTGGCCCGCGCCCTGCAGGCCGGCGCGCTCTCCGCCGTCACCCTCCCGACCCCCCGGGACCTCGCCGGATACAAGCAGGTGCTCGCCGCGCACGCCGCGCTGGCCAGCGGGCGGCACTCCGCCGCCGTCGCGCTGCGCGAGGTGCTCCGCGAGCTCTACCCGGCCGCGTTACGCGCGTACCCGGACCCGGCCGAGCCGGTCTCGCTGGCCGTCCTGGACGCGCTGCCCGAGCCGGGCATGCTCAGCGGCCGCGAGGTTCCGGTCGCTGCCGACGCGATCGCGGCGCGGCTCGCGGCCGACGGGGTCGCGGGCGCCGAGGAGCTCACCGACGCTGTGACCGCCCTGCGGGTCGCCATCAGCGAGACGCCGCGGCGCGCCACGGTCAACCGCGTCCTCACCTCCGCCGTGGCGGAGACCGTGCGGCAGGCCGTCGCCTCCGTCCGGGCGTGCGACGCCGGCTGCGAGGCCCTGGTCGGCGCGCTCAACGCCCGCACGGGCACGCCCGCCGCGTCGGCCCCCGGACGTCGGGCCGCGGCCCGACGCGGCGAGCCGGTCGGCGACCTGCCCGGCCTCGCCCCCACCGGAGCGGGCCCGCGTCCCGCCCGGGTGACGGAGCCCGAGTCGGCCCCGTCCGGCGGTCGCCGGAGCCGGCCGGAACCCGTTTCCGGCGCGACGCCGCCCCCGGCGCCGCGGCCACTCGGCCCGCCGCCGGTCGCCCCGGCGCCCGTCGCGCCGCCGCCGGTCGCCCCGGCGCCGGTGACCCCGGCCGCGGTGGCCGGTCCGCCCGTCTCCGCGCCGCCCTCGCGGCCGGCCTCGGCGCCGAGCCGGATCGACGGCCCGACCAACCGCCCGGTCTCCGCGCCGCCGCCCCCGCCGCCCGGCATCACCCCGATCGCCCCGGCACAGCGCGGCGCCGTGCCCCCGGCCGAGGCCGGGGAGCCGTTCCGGCCCACGCTGACCACCGCGGCGATCCAGAGCGCCCGCGCCGAGCGGCAGCGCACAGTGATCCCGCCCCGGCCCAAGACCACCGGCGAGCCCCCCGCGCCCACGGGCGGCTTCAGCGCCACCGACCACAGCGTGCCCGTGCCCACGCCGCGGCCCGACCAGGAGTCCGCTCCCCCCGGGTCCCGGGCCAACTGGCCACTGGTCAACAACCCGGAGGACCCGTCCGACAGCCCGGCCAAGAACCCGGTCGCCGGCCCCTACCGCGACCGGGGCGGAAGCGGCATCGACGCGCCGACCGACCCGGGCGCCGAGCGTCGGGTCACCCCGCCCTGGCTCGCCGACGACCTGCCCCAGGAACCGCCGATGCTGCGCCTGGTCGAGCCGCCGCCGCTGGCCGACCGCGCGCTGCGTGGCGGGCCGGGCCAGGCCGCGGACCCGGAGACGCCGCCGCTGCGGCTGGTCGACCGCGAGGAGCCCGGACGCAACGGCCGCCCGGCCGCCCGCGCCGAGCGCCCGGTGGCCGAGCATCGACCGGCGCCACCCGTGGAGCGGCGGCCCCCGCCGGTCTCCGACGAGGGCGACGGCGACCTGCTGATCTTCGCCCAGGCGAAGTCCGCCTGGTTCGTCGGGCACGCCGAGGAGTCCGACCTGGACTGGTCCACCACGGCCGACACCGGCTGGCAGGCGGCCGAGCAGGCCGCCCGCCCGGCGGTCGGCGCGGAGACAGCGGCCGGGCTGCCCAGGCGGGTCCCGCAGGCCAACCTCGTCCCCGGGTCCCCGTTGCGGGACGAGCGTCCGCTGCGGATCGTCCGGGACGCGGCGAGCCTCGCCGAGAACACCACCGGCTACTTCCGCGGCTGGCGCCGCGGGCAGGAGATCGGCGGGTTCGCGGTCGGCGGCCGACCCGGCCGGGAGGCCGCCGGGGGCTGGGACTTCAGCCGCGACACCGGCGACCGCGACGACGACCGGGAATACGAGTACCGCTCCGCCGGCTACCGCTCCTGAGTGGACAAACCACCTTCCACCTGCGTGTTCCTGCCCACACCCGGATAATTTGACGCCGGGTCGCGGCGGCCGGGAGCATACCCGGCGGAACAGCCGGCGGCAGGGGTCGCCGGGGTGGGAAGGCGACTCGTGGCGACATCAGCAACCAACCCCTCCGTGCTCACCCGTCGCGGCCTGCTGGCCGCGACGGCGGGCAGCCTGCTGCTCAGCGCCTGCGGGCGCGGCGATGCCGGCGAGGGGGATCCCGTCAGGACGGCCGCGCCGGGCGGTCACGAGCTGCTGATCGGGGCCAGCCTGGAGCTGACCGGGCCCGGTGCGGCACTTGGCGTACTCCAGCAGCGGGCGTTGGACATCACCGCCGAGGCGCTCAACGACAAGGGCGTGCCGGTCGGCAACCTGCGCCGCACCGTACGACTGGAGGTGCGGGACAACGCCGGCGATCCCCGGCTGGCGGCCCGGCAGGCCACCGAGCTGGCCCGCGACACCGGCGTGCACGCCCTGCTCGGCGGCACCATGGCCGAGACCTCGATCGCCCTCGCCGAGGTGGCGCAGCAGCAGCGGGTGCCGTTCCTCTCGCTCGGCTTCGGCGACGGCATCGTGCTGCCGCTGCCGCAGCGGACGTACGTCTACAAGCTCACCCCGGACGCCGGTGACATGGCCCGGCGGCTGGCCCGGCTGGTCGCCTCGCAGCGGCTGCGCCGGGTGGCGGTGCTGGCCGCGCACGGGCTGCACGGCGACTCGGGCGTACGGGCCATGACCGGGGCCCTGCGGACGGCCGGGATGGAGCCGGCGGCCAGCATCCGGCTGCCCCGCACCGGCGAGGACTTCCGTCGTGCCGCCCGCTCGACGGCCGCCGCCCGCCCGGACGGCGTGGTGGTCTGGGCGACCGCCCCGGATTCCGCCGCCGCCGTCGGGGCGCTGCGCCGGGCCCGTTACGACGGGCCGGTTTTCCTCGACGCGGGCGCGGTCGCCGAGGAGACCCTGGAGGGCGCCAACGCCTCCCTGATGGAGGGCGCGTACGCGGTCCACCCGGTCTCGCTGGGCGGGGCCATGCTCGCCAACACCACCATGTCGGCGCTGCAACGCAAGGACTTCGTCTACCGCTACGTGCAGCTGCACGGCGGGTTCAGCGGCTTCGCCCCGTACGCGTCCGACGCCGTGCAGCTGATCGCCGACGCGGCCCGGCTCTCCACCAGCGTCGACCGTGGACGGCTGCGGGCGTTCCTGCAGAACCAGGTCACCGAGGGGATGGTGGGGATGTACTCCTTCACCCCCATCCGGCACGGCGGCATGGACCAGGGGTCACTGGGCCTCTACACCGTCAGCTCGGGCGCCTGGACCCGGGTGTCCTGACGTCCGCCCACGCCGGCCCGACCCGGACGCGGGCAGCGACGAGCGCCCGATGACGGCCGAAGCCGCCGCCGGGCGCTCGTCGAAGCGATCAGGCCGGGGCGACGGCGCGCGAGCGCCGCATGGTGAGCACGTACTCGACCAGCGAGATCAGCACGTGCTTCGTCGACTCCCGGTTCCGGGCGTCACAGGCCACCACCGGCACGTCGCTCGAGATCGCGAGCGCGTCCCGGACGTCCTGCGGGTCGTGGTACTGCATCCCGTCGAAGCAGTTGATGGCCACCAGGTACGGCAGCCGCCGGTGCTCGAAGAAGTCGATCGCCGCGAAGCAGTCGGCCAGCCGGCGGGTGTCCACCAGCACGACCGCGCCGATCGCGCCGCGCACCAGCTCGTCCCACATGAACCAGAACCGGGTCTGACCCGGCGTACCGAACAGGTACAGGATCAGATCGCGGTCGATCGAGATACGACCGAAGTCCATCGCCACCGTGGTCGTCGTCTTGCCCGGCACCTGCCGGGTGTCGTCGACGCCCACGCCGGCGGAGGTCATGATCGCCTCGGTCGTCAGCGGCGTGATCTCCGAGACCGAGCCGACCAGCGTCGTCTTGCCGACGCCGAATCCACCGGCGATAACGATCTTCGCCGACGTCACGCGCCCGCTCGGGGCCGGCGGCCGGTGCGACATGTCAGAGCCTGCGAAGTCCACTCAGCACCCTCTCCAGCAGTTCAGTGCCCACCGCGTCGTCCGAGTCGTCCAGAATGGTCGGCTCGTGGACCGCGACCAGGCCGTCCGTCGCCATGTCGGCGATGAGCACCCGGGCCACACCGAGCGGGAGCTGCATCCGCGCCGCGATCTCGGCGAGCGACTGCACACGTCCGTCACACAGCGCGGCGATGTACTGGTGCTCGCGGCCCTGGCCGCCGTTGCCATTGGCAGCGGCCCGGCCGCGCACCGTCGTCTCGACGAGCGCCTCCAGCGCGATGTCGAGACGGGGGCGGGTACGACCGCGGGTCACGGCGTATGGACGGACCAACGCCCCGGTCGGTTCGTCACGATCGGCCATGTCGCCGCTCACCTCCTTCGCACCCGGCACCGGCTCCGGATGGAGCCCGTCGTTGTCGTTGTCGCCCCGCCGACCTCACCGGTCAGCAGTTCGTCAGCCCAGCATGCCCGCGGCCGCACGCGGCTGCGGGGTCAACGCGTCGCCCACCCGGTCGACCAGCAGGGCCATCTCGTAGCCGACCTGCCCGACGTCGCAGCTGCGGGCGGCGAGCACCGCGAACGACGAGCCGTCCGAGATGGACATCAGGAACAGGAAGCCGTTGTCCATCTCGACCACCGTCTGCAGCACCGCGCCCCCCTCGAAGCAGCGGGCCGCGCCCTGGGTGAGGCTGACCAGGCCGGACGCGATCGCGGCCAACTGGTCGGCCCGGTCACGCGGGAGATCCCGAGACGACGCGAGGAGCAGGCCGTCCGCGGAGACGGCGACCGCGTGCGCGACGCCGGGCACCCGGTCCGCGAAGTTGGCCAGCAGCCAACCGAGATCCTGCGTAGTTGTCATCCTTCTTGCTCCTTCTGCCTGCTCCCGGCCACCGGGCCTGAGCCAGACTGCGAGGATTGCTGCCCTCCCGGAGTCGCCTCCGGGTTGGTCGGGTTGCTGTCCGACGGGTGCGTACGCCCCCGCTGCACGCCCCGGTGGTATGCCGAGAGCAGGCCACGGACACCCTCCGGCGTGCGCCGCTGCACGGAGGTGGTGGGCTTCTCCACCGCGCCCGGCACCAACTGTGCCATGGGGGTGCGCTTGGGCAGCCCCGTCGAGGTGGTCGCCGCCACCGGCACCTCGGTCGCCGCCGAAGCCGCGCGCCACCCGTCGTCGGCGGCGGTCTGCCAGCCGCTGCCCTGCTGCTGCGAGGGCCGGCGATGACCGAAACTGTCGGCGACACCGGGGCGGGCAGCCCCGTTGACCGTCGATCCGTTCTCGCGCGGCGCTCCTCCGGCCGTCGGCTTCTCTGCCATCGGTGCGTTACCTGTCCCGAGTGGTGTCTGCTGCGGGCCCGGACCGCCGGCGTCGACCCGGGCGAACTGCTGGGTCGCGGCGCCGTTGGCCGCCGTCTTCGCGGCGGGCGCTGCCGCCTCCTCCGGGCCCGGCCGACGGGTCCGGAACCAGGCCGACTCGAGCTCCCGGAAGATCGGCAGCTCCATCGTCTCGTCCGCGTACCGCTGCCGGTTCTGGGCCTGCTGCGGGGCGGTCGGCCGGGCCGGCGCGGCGACCGGCTCCGGAGCCTGGGCCTGGGCCTGGGCCTGGGCGGTCGGGTGCTCCGCGCCGGGGCGGGGCAGCCGCGGCAGCTCGGTGGTCATGTCCAGCGCGGCGGCGAGGCGCTCGGGCACCGGCGGGGTCACGGCGTCACGCTCCGCCCCGGCGACCGGCGGCCAGGCCGGCGGTGCCGGCGTGGCCGGGCCCTGCGCGCCGGGAACCGGGCGCTGCGGCAGCGAGCCGCTCGGCGGCGCCGAGACCGGCGGGCCGGAGAACGGCGCGGCCGAGACCGGGTGGCCGGAGACCGGCGACGCCGAGACCGGCATGCCGGAGACCGGCGGGCTGGACACCGGGGGCGCGGAGTAGGGAATCGGCGGGGTCGACACCGGCGGGCCCGCGTAGGGCACCGGCGGCGCGGAGATCGGCGGGACCGGCGGAGCCGAGTAGGGCCGGGCCTCGGGGCTGCTGGGGAGCTGCCGCGGGACGGCGGACTGCTGGCCGGTCGCGTCCGGGTCGTCGCTGGACCGCCGCTGCGGCAGCGGATCGATCGGCTGGCCGTTGGAGGTGCGCGGCCGGAATGCCTCGCCGTTGGTGGTGCCGCTGGCGCCGGTCAGGTCGGACCAGGCCGGCATGGACCGCGTCCCACCCGTCGAGGCCGACGTGCCGGCCCCGTTGCGCGGCGCCGGGTCGAACGGCCGGCCGCCCAGGGTGACCTGGTTGCCGGACTCGCCGGGGCGCTGGGTCGGCGTCGGGTTGGCCGGGCGGCTGCCGAGCGCCGGCAGCGCGCCGAACGCCGGGGCGGGGCCGGACGACGGCCCGCCGAACGCCGGGGCGGGGCCGGAGGACGGCCCGCCGAACGCCGGGCCGGACGACGGGGCGCCGGAGGCGGGCAGGGCGGGCGACGACTGCACGCGGCCGGAGAGGGCCCGGGGCACGAGCACCGACGTGGGCATGACCACCTCGGCGACGGTGCCCCGGTCGGTGCCGGGACGCAGCTCGACCTTGACGCCGTGGCGGGACGCCAGCCGGGCGACCACGACCAGGCCCATCATCCGCGAGACCGCCACGTCCACCTGCGGCGGCGTGGCGAGACGCTCGTTGAGCTCGTTGAGCTGCTCGGGGCTGATGCCGATGCCCCGGTCCTCGACGTAGAGCGACGCGCGGTCGCCGACCCGGCGGGCCTCGACCATGACGTGCGAGTCCGGCGGCGAGAACGCGGTGGCGTTGTCGAACAGCTCGGCGACCAGGTGCACCATGTCGTTGACGGCGTGCGCGGCGACCTCGATGTCCCGGTCGATCACCCCGAACTCGATCCGGGTGTAGTGCTCGACCTCGGACTGGGCGGCCCGGAGCACGTCGATCAGCGCGGCCGGCTCGCGCTGCACGCGGGTGGAGTCGGCGCCGGCGAGCACCAGCAGGTTCTCGTCGTTGCGGCGCATCCGGGTGGCCAGGTGGTCGAGCTGGAACAGCTCGGCCAGCCGGTCCGGGTCCTCCTCGCCGCGCTCCAGCCGGTCCAGGTGACCGATCAGGCGGTCGACCAGGATCTGCGACCGGCGGGCCAGGTTGACGAACATCGTGGCGACGGACGCGCGCAGCGCGGCCTGCTCGGCGGCGGTACGGACCGCCTCCAGGTGCACCGCGTTGAACGCCTCCGTCACCTGGCCGAACTCGTCCTTGCTGCGCACCGGCAGCGGCTCGGCGATCTGGTTGGCGAGCTGCACCGGGGAGAGCTGGCCGGTGACCTGGGGGTCACGCAGCCGGGCCACCGCCTGGGGCAGGCCGTACTGGGCGATCGAGAGGGCGCCCTGCCGCAGGTCGCGCAGCGAGCGGGCCATCGAGCGGGCGACCAGGTAGGCGAAGAGGATGGCCAGCAGCAGCATGCTGAGCAGCAGGCCGGTCTCCAGGAACACCTGGCGCTGCACGTCCGAGCGCAGGTCGTCGGCGACCGCGACGACGTCGCCGTCGATCTTCGACTCGACCGTGCGGATGAGCTTGGCGTTGGCCACCATGGCCGCGTCCCACTCGTCCGCGTCGAACGGCGCGCCGGTCAGGGTGTCGGCGGTGGTGATGCCGTTGAGCCAGCTGTTGTAGGTGTTCGCCTCGCGCAGGTCGGGGCCGGCGACCACCTGCGCGTAGTACTCCTGCTCGGACTGGGAGGCCACCACCCGGAAGCTCTGCAGCCACTGGCTGGAGCCGGTGCTGGCGGCGATGTACTCGTTGCGCAGGTTCGGCGTGAGCCGCTGCTGGATGAACGCGCGGTGCACCACGTCCCGGCGGCGGGACAGGAACTCCTTGTTCCGGGCGGTGGCGGTCGCGGCGCGCATCTGGTCGCTCAGCTCGTTGTCGCCGGCGAGCTGGGTGGCCGAGTCGCGGACGCTCAGCAGGTTGTCGATCAGGCCGTCGTACGCCTGCATCGCGGGGACGAGCCCGAGCTTGCCGTTGAAGACCTGACTGCGGGTGCCGGAAAGGTCGGTCAGGGTCTGGTCGATCTCGCGGAGCAGGGTCTCGAGGTTGGCCGGGAGGTCCTCGACCTTGCCCCGCTGCTGGGAGTACGGCCCCCATGCCTTGTCGACCCGGCCGTTGGCCTCCTCGTACGCCTGCTTGAAGCGGGCCGCGTCCTGCCCCTTCGGCACGCCCAGCAGGCGCAGCGCGTTGGTCCGTTCGTCCTGGAGCGTGTCGACCAGGTCACCCGAGTAGCCGACGAGATTGGCCAGGTCACCCGCGCGGTTGGCATTGTTGAGGGTCTCCAGGTGGTCCACCAGACCGCTGGTGCCCACGACGACCGTGGCGATGGTCGGCACGATCATGATGAGACCGAGCTTGGACCAGATCGGCATGTCGCGGAGCCGACCGGCCGGCCGGCGCAGCCGCGACAGGAAGGAGCCCGCCGTCTTTGGCCGTTTGCTCACGTCACCGCCCTCGCGATTATGCGTCCGCGTCGCCCTCGGGCAACGCCCAGCGGCCGACCCGGCGGGTCGGACCATCCGAGATTCCATCACGCTACCCCTCAAAGAGAAAGCCCAGGTTGGCCGTCACTCGAGGTGTGATGAGATGTTGATGCAATTTGATCGCAGTCCGTCTGGCCGGAGTCACTGAAGGTAATGGATCACCCCCACCGCGTTGTCCTGCTCGCCGGCCCTTCCGGCTCGGGAAAGTCGTACATAGCGCAGCGAACTGGCCTCCCGGTGCTATGCCTGGACGACTTCTACAAGGACGGCGACGACCCTACGTTGCCGCGACGCGACGGCCTGGTCGACTGGGAGTCACCCCGGTCCTGGGACGCCGAAGCCGCCGTGGAAACGATTGCCCGACTGGCCAGGGAGGGCAAGGCCGATGTGCCGGTTTATGCGATCGGTGAGGACCGCCGCGTGTCCACCCGGCCATTCGACATAGCTGGTTCGCCACTCTTCGTTGCCGAAGGGATTTTCGCTGCCGACATCGTCGAGGAGTGCCGCCGGCGGGGGCTGCTCGCCGGGGCGTACGCCCTGCGCCGGCCGCGCGGCGCGACCTTCGTGCGCCGGCTGGCCCGCGACCTCGCCGAACAGCGCAAGGCACCCCGGGTGCTGGTGCGCCGGGGGCTGACGCTGCTGCGCAGCGAGCCGGCCGTGCTGCGCCGGCAGACCGGCCTCGGCGCGGAGGCCGCCCGGGCGGGCGAGGTGTTGCGCCGGGTGGCCGGCCTGCTCGCCGGCCACCCGCACCGCCCCTGACGCCGGCCGCGCGGCCCGCGCTCAGCCCAGCAGCTTGGCGTACGCCGGCTTGATCACCTCGTCGATGATCTTCAGCCGCTCGTCGAACGGGATGAAGGCGCTCTTCATCGCGTTGATGGTGAACCACTGGAGTTCCTTCCAGCCGTAGCCGAAGGCGTCCGCCAGCAGGGCCATCTCCCGCGACATCGAGGTGCCGCTCATCAGCCGGTTGTCGGTGTTCACCGTCACCCGGAAGCGCAGGTCCCGCAGCAGCCCGATCGGGTGGTCGGCGATCGAGGCGGCGGCGCCGGTCTGCACGTTCGACGACGGGCACAGCTCCAGCGGGATCCGCTTGTCCCGCACGTACGCGGCCAGCCGGCCGAGCACCGGCTCCGGGCCGGGGGTGATGTCGTCCACGATCCGCACCCCGTGACCGAGCCGGTCCGCCCCGCACCACTGGATCGCCTGCCAGATCGACGGCAGGCCGAACGCCTCACCGGCGTGGATGGTGAAGTGGAAGTTCTCCCGCTGGAGGTACTCGAAGGCGTCCAGGTGCCGGGTGGGCGGGAAGCCGGCCTCGGCGCCGGCGATGTCGAAGCCGACCACCCCGGCGTCCCGGTGCCGGACGGCCAACTCGGCGATCTCCTGCGACCGGGCGGCGTGCCGCATGGCGGTGAGCAGGGTGCCGACCCGGATGGGGGTGCCCGCCTCGGCGGCCAGCGCGCTGCCCTCGACGAAGCCGGCCAGCACCGCCTCCACCACCTCGTCCAGGGTCAGGTCCCGTTCCAGGTGCTGCTCGGGGGCGAACCGCACCTCGGCGTAGACCACCCCGTCGGCGGCCAGGTCCTGCGCGCACTCCCGGGCCACCCGGCGCAGCGCCGGCGCGGTCTGCATGACGGCGACGGTGTGCGCGAACGTCTCCAGGTAGCGCTCCAGGGAGCCGGAGTTGGCCGCCTCGACGAACCACCGGCCGAGCGCCTCGGGGTCGGTGGTGGGCAGCTCGTGGCCTGCCTCGGCGGCCAGCTCGACGATTGTCGCCGGCCGCAGGCCGCCGTCGAGGTGATCGTGCAGCAGCGCCTTCGGGACCTTGACGATGTCCTCGTAACGGATTGTCGCGACCATGCCCAGACCCTAGTCGGCCCCGCCCTCCCGGCCCACGCTGCCGTACTCGCAGAGCCGGACCGAGAGGCCCCGGACCGCGCCGGCGACCGGCGGGGGTCGGGGTCACGCGCCCCGGGAGGCCGCCCGTGCCACGCCGGCCCGACCGGGGCGACGTCGCGTCGGTCAGGGGCGCCAGCCGTAGAGCCGGTCGACGGTGAGCCGGAGCACCAGCCGGCCGTCGGCGACCATCGCCGCCCGGTAGTCGGCCCAGTCGGGGTGCTCGCCGCGGATCCGCCGGTAGACCTCGACCAGCTCCTCGACGGTGGCGTCGTCGGGCGCCGCCGCCGGCGGGGTGAGCGCGGCCATCCCCTCCGCCACGGCGTACGCCCCGCCGTCGACCGTGGTGACGTGGAAGCTGACCCGGGGGTCGCGGCGCAGGTTGCGCACCTTGGCCCGGCCGGCGGTGGTGGAGCACCGGATCAGGCCGGGCTCGGCCAGGTAGTCGACGTTGGAGAGCTGCGGTCGGCCGTCCCGGCGCAGGGTGACCAGCACGCCCCGGCCGCGTTCGCCGAACAGCTCCCACAGGCGGGCGGTCACGCCGACACCCGCAGCGGAGCGAGGGCGGCGGTGAGCCGGGCGACCTTGGTGAACCAGTCGCTTGGCCGGCGGCCCACCCGGCCGGATCGAGGGCTGGCGACGATGACGTTCAGACGGCCGAACAGCACGAGGCCGGTCAGCAGCCGGACCAGCCGGCCGGGCAATTTGGTTGACATGTCACGCACCCTAGGAGCGGGTTGATGACATGTCAACCAGATGGCTACGATGACGGCATGGAGCAACCACGCTGGCTCGACGACCGGGAGCAGCGCGCCTGGCGGGGCTACCGGCGGATGCGCCGCCTGCTCGACCTGGAGCTGGCCCGCGAGCTCGCGCGGGACGCGGGCCTGTCCGAGCCGGACTACGACGTCCTGTCCGACCTCTCGGAGACCCCCGACCAGCGGCTGCGGCTCAGCGAGCTGGCCGACCGGATGCTCTGGTCCCGCAGCCGGCTCTCCCACCACCTCACCCGCATGCGGCAGCGCGGCCTGGTCACCCGCGAGGAGTGCACGACGGACGGCCGGGGCGCGGTCGTCGCGCTCACCCCCGAGGGCCGGCGCGCGATCGAGGCCGCCGCCCCGGGCCACGTGGCGGCCGTCCGCCGGCACCTCATCGACCTGCTGACCCCCGACGAGGTCGACGCGCTGGACGCGCTGACCCACCGCGTGGTCGACCACCTGACCGGGATGGACCGGGCCCGACGGTGAACCGATGGTGGTGCAGGCACCACCATCCGACCGGCGTGCGCGCACCATCGAAGTGACCCGTCCGGCTGCCTAGCGTCACTGGCGTCACCAGAAGCCGAGACGGGGAGAGTTGCACGTGTTCACGACATTGGCCACGGCGGTGGTCCGGCGTCCGGGGCGGGTGATCGCCGGCTGGCTGCTCGCCATCGCCGCGCTGACCGCCGCCACCTTCGCCGTCTACGGGCCGGAGGGGCCTCGGCCCGCCGACAGCCAGGCCGAGTTCCTGCCCGACCGGTACGAGTCCGCGCGGGCCGCCGCGATCGGATCCCGGATCTTCCCCGAACCACCGGGCAGCAGCGCGGTGCTGGTCGTCCGACGGGCCGACGGGGCGGCGCTGACCGCCGACGACAGCGCCCGGATCGACCGGCTGCCGCAGCAACTGCGGGTCGTCGGCGTCACCGGGGTGACCGCCGGCGCGACCGCCCCGGACGGGCGGCTACGCCTGGCCGAGGCACGCCTGCCCGACGCCGCGCACGCGGAGACGACCGTCCAGACGGTCAAGCGGCTGCGGGCGGCCACCGACGACGCGCTGGCGGGAACCGGCCTGGTCGGTGGCTGGACCGGGCAGGCCGCCGGCGCGGCCGACAGCTTCCTGCTCGACATGATCGTCCACGGCGCCATGATGCTGGTGATCCTGGTCCTGCTGCTGGTCGTCTTCCGCAGCCCGGCGATCGCGCTGCTCAACCTGTTCCTCGTGCTGCTGGTCGCGCAGGCCGCCGCCGGGCTGCTCGCCCTGGGCGGGAAGGTCTTCGGATACGCCCTGGACGCCTCCACCACGGGCCTGCTTCCGGTCGTGCTGCTCGGCATCGGCACCGACTACGCCGTCTTCCTGCTCTTCCGCTACCGGGAACGTCTCCGGGCCGGCGACGACCGCCGTACCGCGATGGTCCACGCGGCCAGCCGGATCGGCGGGGTGGTCACCGTGTCCGCGCTGGTCGTGGCGGTGGCGTTCGGCGCGCTGGTGCTCTCCCGGCTCGCGTCCTTCCAGGTGCTCGGCCCGGCGCTGGCCGTCGCCGTCCTGCTCATGGTGGCCGCCGCGCTGACCCTGTTCCCCGCGGTCTACTCACTGCTCGGCCGCCGGGCCTGGTGGCCGGCGAAGCTGGTCGCGCCGGGTGCCGGGTCGACGCCGGGCCACGGCGGCGACGAGGCGACCGGGCGGTCGGCCCGGACCGCCCGTCTGGTCGCCCGCCGGCCGGCCCGGGTCACGCTGGCCACGGTGGCCGCCCTCCTGCTGCTCGGTCTCGGCGCGCTGCAGGTCCGGCCCAGCTACGAACTCGACACGCTGCCACCCGGCTCCGAGTCGGCCCGGGCGCTGGAGTGGCTCCACTCGGGCCTGCCCGCCGGGACGCTCTCCCCGACGGTCGTGTACCTCACCGGCGCCGGGGTGGACGCGGCCACCGCCGAACGGTTCGCCGCGCGCCTCGCCGAGGTGCCGATCGTGGCGGCCCCGGGCGGGGTCGAGATCGAGGGGGACGTGGCCCGGGTGCGGCTGCTGCTCACCGAGCCCCCGTACTCGCAGCGGGCGATGGACGCGGTGGAGAACCAGCTACGCCCGGCCGCGCACGCCGCCGCACCGCCCGGCACCCGGGCGTACGTCGGTGGGGAGACCGCCACCTTCGCCGACATCCGGACCGTGCTCGACGAGGACCTCCGGCTGATCTTCCCGGTGGCCGCCGGGCTGATCGGGCTGCTCCTGCTGCTGATGCTGCGCGGCCTGCTCGCCTCGCTGGGCCTGCTCGCGGCGGTCGCGCTCGGGTTCGCCGCCACCCTCGGCACCAGCGTGCTGGTGTTCCAGGTCATCGGCGGCCAGTCGGGGCTCAACTTCCAACTGCCGCTGGTCGTGTTCCTCTTCGTCACCGCGATCGGGACCGACTACAACATCCTGATGATCGCCCGGTTCCGGGAGGAACTGCGCGCGGGACGGCCGGCCCGTCAGGCCGCCGCGGAGGCGGTACGCCGGGCCGGCCCGGCGGTCGCCGCCGCCGGGGTCATCCTGGCCGGCAGCTTCGGGGTGCTCGTGGTGTCGCCGATGCTGGCCCAGATCGGGCTCGCCGTCGCGGTCGGCGTGCTGATCTCGACGTTCGGGCTCTCCTGGCTCCTGGTGCCGGCGCTGGCCGCGCTCACCGGTCGGGCCGCCTTCTGGCCGGCGCGTACCCGCCCCGTGCCCGGCCCCGCTCCCCTGCCGGGCGTCACGCCGGAGGCCGAGCCGGTAACCGCGCCGGCGGGGGACGCCGCGCCGGCTGGGACAATGGCCCGATGAGTGGGGTGCGGCGGGCATGGCGGGAGCTGCACCAGTTGGCCGTCGGGGCGGGGCTGGCCGGGGCGGGCATCGGGCTCGCGCTGGCCACGCTCCTCACCGCCGGGCTCAGCCTGCTCGGTGTCGGCCTGCCCCTGCTCGACCGCACCCTCGCCGGCACCCGGACGCTGCTGGACCGGCAGCGCCGCCGGGTGCCGGGCCCACCGGTCCGGTCCCCGTACCGGCCGGTGACCGGCGGGCTGGCGGCCCGGTTGCGGACGGCGGCCGGGGATCCGGCCACCTATCGGGACCTGGCGTTCCTGTTCGCCCACTTCTGTCTCGCCCCGGTCGCCGTGGTGCTGGCCGTGGGGCTCTGGCTCGGCGTCGCGCAGGGCCTCGCCCTGCCGCTGATCCACACGGTGGCGCCCGGCGCGATCGACAACTTCCTCGGCCTGCCGATCGACTCGCTGCGCAACGCCGCGCTGGCCGTGGTGCTCGCGCTGCTGGTGGGGGTCGGGGCGTACTGGCTGCCCCGGGGGCTGCTCCACCTGGAGCACCGGCTGACCCGGGCACTGCTCGCGCCGACCGCCCGGGCGGCCCTCGCCGAGCGGGTGGAGGAGCTGGCCGACACCCGCGCCCAGACCGTCGACGCCCAGGCGGCCGAGCTGCGCCGGATCGAGCGCGACCTGCACGACGGCGCGCAGGCGCGGCTGGTCGCGATGGCGATGAACCTCGGCCTCGCCGAGGAACTGCTGGCCCGGGACCCGGAGGCGGCCCGGGGGCTGGTCACCGAGGCCCGCTCCGCCGCCGGCACCGCCCTGTCCGAGCTGCGCGACGTCGTACGCGGCATCCACCCGCCGGTGCTGGCGGACCGGGGGCTCGCCGGCGGCGTCGCCGCCCTCGCCCTCGGCGCGGCCCTCCCGGTCGACCTGGACGTCGACCTGCCCGAGCGGCTGGCGCCCCCGCTGGAGTCGGCGCTCTACTTCACCGTCGCCGAGCTGATCACCAACGCCGCCCGGCACAGCGGCGCGGCCCGGGTGGCGGTGCGGCTGCACCGGGTCGACGGCACGGTCCGGCTGACCGTCTCCGACGACGGTCGGGGCGGCGCCGACCCGGCGCGGGGCACGGGTCTGGCCGGCATCCGGCGGCGGCTCGCGGTCTTCGACGGCCGGGTGCGGATCAGCTCCCCGGACGGTGGGCCTACCGTGGTCGACGTGGAGCTGCCGTGCGCATCGTGATCGCCGAGGACCTGGTGCTGCTGCGCGACGGGCTGATCCGGCTCTTCACCGCGTACGGCGACGAGGTGGTGGCCGCCGTGGAGACCGGCGACGACCTGCTCGCCGCCCTGCTGGAGCACCGCCCCGACGTAGCCGTGGTGGACGTCCGGCTGCCGCCCGGGCACACCGACGAGGGGCTGCGGGCGGCGCTGGCCGCCCGCGCCCGGGTGCCCGGCCTGCCGGTGCTGGTCCTCTCCCAGTACGTCGAGCAGCTCTACGCCCGGGAGCTGCTCTCCGACGGCGCGGGCGCGGTGGGCTACCTGCTCAAGGACCGGGTGGCCGACGTGGCGCAGTTCGTCGCCGCGGTGCACCGGGTGGCCGGGGGCGGCATGGCGATGGACCCCGAGGTGGTCTCGCAGCTGCTCGCCCGGCCGGCCCACGCCGCGCCGCTGGGCCGGCTCACCCCGCGCGAGCACGAGGTGCTGGCGCTGATGGCCGAGGGACGCTCCAACGGCGCGATCGCGCAGCGCCTGGTGGTCACCGAGAAGGCGGTCAGCAAACACATCAACTCGATCTTCACGAAGCTCGACCTGCGCGACTGCGACGACGACCACCGGCGGGTACGCGCGGTGCTGACGTACCTGGACGCCTGACGTGGACACCCGCATCGTCGACCGGCTCCGCTGCCCGGTCTGCGCCGAGCCGCTGGCGGAGGCCGCCGCCGGCACCGCCACCGCGCTGCGCTGCCCGCGCCGGCACAGCTTCGACGTCGCCCGGCAGGGCTACGTCAACCTGCTCGCCGGCCGCGCCCCGCACGCCGGGGACACCGCCGAGATGGTGGCCGCCCGCGCCGACTTCCTGGCCGCCGGCCACTACGACCTGATCTCGACCGCGCTCGCCACCGCCGCGACGGAGGCCGCGGACCGGGTCCGCGCGGCGCGGCCCGGGGCGTACCCCCTGGTGGTGGACGCCGGTGCGGGGACCGGCCGGCACCTCGCGGCGGTGCTGGCGGCGCTGCCGGACGCGGTGGGCCTGGCCCTGGACGTGTCGAAGCCGGCACTGCGCCGGGCGGCGCGGGCGCATCCCCGCGCGGCGGCGGCGCTGGCCGACACCTGGCAGGGGCTGCCGCTGGCCGACGCCGGCACCGCCGTGCTGCTGAACGTCTTCGCCCCGCGCAACGGCGCGGAGTTCCACCGGGTCCTCGACCCGGCCGGGTCCCTGCTGGTGGTGACGCCGGCCGAGGAGCACCTCGCCGAGCTGGTCGGCGCGCTCGGCCTGCTCCGGGTGGACCCGGCCAAGGCGGACCGGGTCGCCGAGAGCCTGGGCGGGCGCTTCGCGCAGGTGGCGTCGACCGGGCACCGGCGGGAGCTGGCGCTGACCGGGCCGGAGGTCGCGACGCTGGTCGGGATGGGCCCGAGCGCGTGGCACACCGACCCGGCCGGGCTCGCCGCCCGGGTCGCCGCGCTGCCCGAGCCGGTCCGGGTGACCGTCGCGGTGGACCTCACCGTCTGGCGGCCGGGCCCGCGCTGACCCGGCAAATCGGGGTGGTGAGGCCCCGGCCGGCCCGGCGGGTCAGGTGGAGAGGTCGACCTCTTCCCAGCCCGGGGGCTCGTCGTGGTAGGGCCCCCGCAGGACCACCGCCCACTCCAGCGCCCACCGGCGCTGGCCGATGGCGTTGGCGTCGACCAGGCCGGGCGGCGTGCGGCCGGCCCGCTCCGTCTCCAGGTACGCCCAGTCGAGGCAGTAGTGCAGGTCGAGCAGCGCGGCCGCGTCGGCGGGGTGCTGCGGGGCCGCGAGGATCCGGGCACGCCACTGGCCGAAGGTCTCCCCGCCGGGGATGTGCGGCATCCGCTCCACCAGCCGCTCGTCCACCGGCAGGGTCGGGTCGAGCTGCTTGGTCAGGCCGAGCACCCAGGCCAGCGCGAAGAGCGCGTCATGGTGCAGCACGAACGACCGGTGGTCGCCCTTGCCGCCGGTCACGAACTGGAACTCCGGCGGCGTGACCATCTCGACCAGGTGCGAGGCGAGCAGCCAGCTCATCGCGGCCTGCGGCGGCATCCCGAAGCAGCGCGCGAGGATCAGGTGCAGCACGGCGATCCGGGCCTCGATCTCCGCGGTGGGTCGCAGTTCGATCTGGTCGCCGGGCTCCCACACGAGCGGGAACTGGGGTGGCGGCAGCGGGAGACGCAGCCGGGACAACTCGTCCAGGCTCGCCTCACGCACCTCCCGTGGATCGGGGGCAGGTACGGTCACGGCGGAAATGTCCTGTCTGCTCGCGACGACTCGGCGCCGGTTGTCCCCCTGGCCAGGGAGGATAGCGCTCCGAGCCGGCCGGCACCATGCCGCCCCGGCGACCGCCCCGCTCAGCCGATGCGCTCGATGACCAACGGCGTCGCGGCGGGCGCGGTCGGCGAGATCCGCACCGCCCGCGCGGCGTCGTCCCGCGCCGCCGGAATCCGGGCGGCGTGCTCCGCGCGCAGCTCGTAGAGGGGGTCGCCGGCCCGCACCGGGTCGCCGGGCCGCTTGTGCAGCACCACCCCCGCCGGCACGCTGACCGGGTCCTCCTTGCGCGCCCGTCCGGCGCCGAGCCGCCAGGCGGCCACCCCCATGGCGTACGCGTCGACCGAGGCGACGAAGCCGTCCGCGTCCGCGCGGACCACCTCGGCCTCGTTCGCGGTCGGCATCGGAACGTCCGGGTCGCCGCCCTGGGCGCGGATCATCGCGCGCCAGGAGTCCATCGCCCGGCCGTCGCGCAGCGCGGCCTCCGGGTCGGCGTCCGGCAGCCCGGCCGCGTCGAGCATCTCGCGGGCCAGCGCCAGGGTCAGCTCGACCACGTCGGCGGGGCCGCCCCCGGCCAGCACCTCGACCGACTCGGTCACCTCGACGGCGTTGCCGATGGCCAGGCCGAGCGGGGTCGACATGTCGGTGAGCAGGGCGACGGTCCGCACGCCGTGCGCGCCGCCCAGCTCCACCATCGTCCGGGCCAGCTCGCGGGCCTGCTCGACGGACTTCATGAACGCGCCGGAGCCGACCTTCACGTCGAGCACCAGCGCCCCGGTGCCCTCGGCGATCTTCTTGCTCATGATCGAGCTGGCGATCAGCGGGATGGCCTCGACGGTGCCGGTCACGTCGCGCAGCGCGTACAGCTTGCGGTCGGCCGGGGCGAGCCCCGCGCCGGCCGCGCAGATCACCGCGCCCACGTCCCGGAGCTGGGCGATGAACTCGTCGTTGCGCAGCGCCGCCCGCCAGCCGGGGATGGACTCCAGCTTGTCGAGCGTGCCGCCGGTGTGGCCGAGGCCACGACCGCTGAGCTGCGGCACGGCCGCGCCGCACGCCGCGACCAACGGGGTCAGCGGAAGGGTGATCTTGTCGCCGACGCCGCCGGTGGAGTGCTTGTCGACGGTCGGCCGGTCGACGGCGGAGAGGTCGAGCCGCTCCCCGCTGGCGATCATCGCGGCGGTCCACCGGGCGATCTCCGGCGCGGTCATGCCGCGCAGCAGGATCGCCATGGCCAACGCCGACATCTGCTCGTCGGCGACCAGCCCCCGGGTGTACGCATCCACCACCCAGTCGATCTGCGCGTCGGAGAGCACATCCCCGTCCCGCTTGACCCGGATGACGTCAACCGCCGTAAAAGCGCTCACCTTTGAGTTCCTATCAATCGTTGCGGAACCGGCCGACGGGCCGCGACCACCGACCACCGACGGATCGGGCCGACCGTGACCGGCGGAGGGATCAAGCCTGACCGCCCGGAGCCGGTCATGGTCGGCCCGATCCCCAAGCTCAACCAACCGGAGCCGGGCACGGCAGGCCCCAGCCGGCTCTGAACTCAACCACCCCAGCGGACAGGGATCTCCATCGGCGGCTCGCCCTCGCCGGCCCAGAAGATCGTGCCCGAGGCGTCCACGACCACGACCCGGGGCGTGCGGGCGTGCCCCCAGGCGATCGCCTCCGCCGGGTCGTCCCAGCTCGGGCCCTCCTCGAGCACGCCGGTCTCGGCGCCCTCGCTGTCGCCCGCGGACCGCTCCCAGTAGGCCGTCCAGACCTGCTGGCCGGCGGAGAGGTCGGGGTGAACGAAGACCGTGCCCCGGCCGCGCCAGGCCGCCAACCGCTCCGGCACCACCGGCACCGGCGCCTCCCCGGTGACCGCCTCGAGGTCTGCCACGTCGAAGGCGTGCGGCAGCAGCTCGGCCATCCGCAGCGGGCCGCCCCTGGCCTCGATCAGGCACTCCGGGCCGCCCTGCTCCCACAGCAGCTGGCGGCACCGGCCGCACGGCATCAGCGGCTCGCCGGTGGCGTCGACGCAGGACAGGGCGACGATCCGGCCGCCGCCGGTGGCGTGCAACGAGGAGACCACGCCGCACTCGGCGCAGAGCACCACGCCGTACGCGGCGTTCTCCACGTTGCAGCCGACCACCACGCGGCCGTCGTCGACCAGGGCGGCTGCCCCGACGGGGAACTTCGAGTACGGCACGTACGCGTGCCGCATCACGTCCGTGGCGGCGGCCCGCAGCCGCTCCCAGTCGATCTCCATGTCGTGCTCCCCGTCAGCCCTTGATATACGGCTTGCCGTCGGCGGCCGGCGCCCGGACCCGGCCGACCAGACCGGCCACCGCCAGGATCGTCGCCAGGTAGGGCAGCATGGCCAGGAACTGGCTCGGGATGGCGCTGTTGATCGCGCCCAGGTACGTGGCGAGCTGGTCGGCGAAGCCGAAGAAGAGCGCCGCGAGCAGGGCGCCCGTCGGGCTCCACCGGCCGAAGATCAGTGCGGCCAGGGCGATGAAGCCCTTGCCGCCGATCATGTTCTTGGTGAACGAGTAGAGCGCCAGCGTGTACGAGGCGCCGCCGATGCCGGCGACCACCCCGGCGAGCAGCACGTTGCGGTAGCGCAGCCCGAGCACGCGGACGCCCAGCGTGTCGGCGGCGGTCGGGTGCTCGCCGACCGAGCGGGTCCGCAGGCCCCACCGGGTGCGGAACAGTGCGATGTGGATGACCAGCACCAGCAGGAGGCCGAGGTAGAGGAAGATGTTGCCCCGGAACAGCGCCGGCCCGATCAGCGGGATGTCCGACAACAGCGGGATCTCCCAGTTGCTGAACCGGGGCGCGCTGTTGTATTTCTGCGCGTTGGGCTGCATCAGCCGCTCGTAGAGGAAGCCGGTGACGCCGACCGCCAGCAGGTTGAGCACGATGCCCATGACCACCTGGTCGACCAAATAGCGGATCGAGAAGACGGCCAGCAGCAGGGAGATGAACGCGCCGCCGAGCGCCGCCGCGACCAGGCCCACCCAGACGTTGCCGGAGAGGCTGCCGAAGAGCGCCCCGCTGAAGGCGCCCATCAGCAACTGCCCCTCGATGGCCACGTTGACCACGCCGGAGCGCTCGCACAGCACGCCGGCCAGCGCGCCGAAGATCAGCGGCAGGGCCAGGATGAACGTGCCCCGGACGATGTTGACCAGCGGCATGAAGTTCTGCCCGTTCGGCGCGGCCGAGACCTGCCAGCAGAGGAACGACAGCACGAAGCCGACCAGGCCGACGCCGAGCACGAGGGTGAACCAGCGCTTCGGCAACCCGGCGAGCATCGCGACGCCGGCGGCCACGGCGACGACTCCGAAGAGAATCGCGCCGAGCGTGCCGTCGATCTTCAGGGCGGCGCCGGCGGCGTCCTCGCTGAGGGTGAAGCGGGCCTGCTCGCCGGTGGCGAGCGCCCCGAACAGCACCGTCGCCAGCAGGCCGAGCCCGAGCAGCACGGCGCCGACCTTGCGGGTGCGGGTCCAGAACCCCAGGTCGACGGGGGCGACGGCGACGTCTTCGACAGCCATGGTGGACATGAGTTACCAGCCCTTCGCCAGGCTCGTCTGCAACCGGGCGGCGCGGGCGGCCCGGAGCTGGAAGATCGCCTTCACCAGGGCCGGCGCGGCGATGAAGATGACGATCAGCGCCTGGAGCACGGTGACCAGCTCCAGCGAGATCCCCGAGTACGACTGCATCCGGTTGCCGCCGGCCTGGAGCGCGCCGAAGAGCAGCGCGGCCAGCGCCACGCCCCACGGCTTCACCCGGCCGAGCAGCGCCACCAGGATGCCGTCGAAGCCGATCTGCGCGACCACCAGCGGGGTGAGCGCGCTGGCGGTGGTGCCGAGCACCATGTTCGAGCCGCCGAGGCCGGCCAGGATCCCGGCGAAGACCATGATCAGGACGTACGTCCGGGTGACGCTGATGCCGGCGGTCCGCGCGGCGTCCGGGTTGGCGCCCACCGCGCGCAGCTCGAAGCCGAGCGTGGAGCGGTTCAGCAGCCACCAGACGGCCCAGGTGGCCAGCACCGCCAGGATGATGCCGGCGTGCACCCGCAGCCCGTCGCCGAACAGCCGGGGCAGCTGGGCCGACGGGTCGACCGGCTTGCTGATCGCGTCCGTACGGTTCGGGTCCTGGATGCCGTTCTGCACGATGATCCAGGTCAGGAAGTACGTGGCGATGTAGTTGAGCATGATCGTGTTGATCACCTCGTGGGCGCCGGCGCGCGCCTTGAGGATGCCCGGGATGAAGCCCCAGATCGCCCCGCCGAGCGCGCCGGCGAGCACCGCGACGAGCAGGTGCAGGCCGGGCGGCAACGGCAGCAGGAAGCCGGCCAGCGCGGCCAGGATCACGCCCATCGTGGCCTGGCCCTGGGCGCCGATGTTGAACAGGCCGCCCCGGAACGCCAGCGCCACCGACAGGCCGGTGAAGACCAGCGGCGCGGTGTAGGTGAGCGTCTCGGAGATCGGGCTCATCACGGCCTGGAAGCCGACCGCCTCGGGGTCGAAGACGGCGCCCTTGAACAGGTTGCCGTACGCCTCGCTGACCAGCGTCCAGCTCGCGTTGAGCGCGTCGGACGGCCGGGCGGTGATGTAGCTGTAGGTGGCCAGCACCTCGGGGTCGGAGACGATCATCAGCACGGCGCCGACGACCATCGCCAGGACCAGCGACAGCAGCGTCACCGTGAAGGTGTTCGCGGCCCAGAGGTTGTCCAGGAACAGCCGCCCCAGCGAGGGCTTCGCCTCCGGCTCCGGCTGCTTCGGGGAGGTGGCCGTCTCGGCGCGCTCGGTGTTGCCGAGTGCGGTCTGCGCGGCCTGCGCCTCGGTCGCCGGCGCCTTGTCCGGGGAGCCCGACGGGGGGTTCGGGTTGCTCATGCCGGCACTCCGCTTCGCTCCGTGCCGCCATGAGGCATCACCGCACAGAGCCTGATGATTCGCTCGCTTCGCTCGCTCATGCCTCGTCCTCGCTACCAGGGCCCTCGGCGGCGGGGGCCGCCGCGCCGCCGTCGGCCGTCGTGGCGTCCGCGGTCGTACCGGTCGCGGCGGCGGGCGCCGCGTCGGGGGTGATGCCGGCCATCAGCAGGCCGATCTCCTCGCGCGGGGTGTCCGGGCCGACGATGCCGATGATCCGGCCGCGGTACATCACGGCGATCCGGTCGGCCAGGCCGATCACCTCGTCGAGTTCGCTGGAGACCACCATGACGGCGGTGCCGACGTCCCGCTCGCGGATGACCCGGCTGTGGATGAACTCGATGGACCCGACGTCGACGCCCCGGGTCGGCTGGGCGGCGATGAAGAGCTTCAGCGGCCGGGACAGCTCCCGGGCCACGATCACCTTCTGCTGGTTGCCGCCCGAGAGGGTGCCGACCGGCGCGTCGGCCGAGGAGGTGCGGACGTCGAACTGCGCGATCCGCTCCTTCGCCGACTTCGCGATGGCGTCCGGCTTGAGCGCCAGGCCCTTGCCGAAGGGCGGCCGGTCGTAGATGTCGAGCACCAGGTTCTCCGCGACGGAGAACTCCTTGACCACGCCGTCGACGCTGCGGTCCTCCGGCACGTAGCCGACGCCGGCGCGGAGCACCTTCTTGGTCGACCAGCCGTTGACCTGCTGACCGTCGAGCGTGATCGTGCCGGCGAGCGTCGGGCGCAGCCCCATGATCGCCTCGATCAGCTCGGTCTGGCCGTTGCCCTGCACGCCCGCCACGCCGAGCACCTCGCCCGCGCGTACGGTCAGGTCGATCCCGTCGACCGCCCGGATCTGCCGGTCGTCGTCGACGACCAGGCCGGCGACCTCCAGGATCGGCTTGCCGGGGGTGGCCGGCTCCTTCTCCACGGTGAGCCGGACGCTGCGGCCGACCATGAGGGCGGCCAGCTCGTCCCGGCTGGCCTCGGGAGAGGCGGTGCCGACGGTCTTCCCGCGCCGGATGACGGTGATCCGGTCGGCGATCGCCTTGACCTCGCCCAGCTTGTGCGTGATGAAGACGATCGACTTGCCGGCGGCCTTGAGCGACCGCATGACGGTGAGCAGTTCCTCGGTCTCCTGCGGAGTGAGCACCGCCGTCGGCTCGTCGAGGATGAGCAGGTCGACGTCGCGGGTGAGCGCCTTGACGATCTCCACCCGCTGCTGGATGCCGACCGGCAGGTCCTCGATCACCGCGTCCGGGTCGACCCGCAGGTTGTAGCGCTCCGAGACCTCGGCGACCTCGCGCCGGGCCCGCCGCCGGTCCAGGAAGCCGGCGATGCCGCCCCGGACCTGCTCGGCGCCGAGCATGATGTTCTCGGCGACGGTGAAGACCGGCACCAGCATGAAGTGCTGGTGCACCATGCCGATCCCCGCCGCGATCGCGTCGGAGGGCCCCCGCAGCTTCAACGGCTCGCCGTCGACCAGGATCTCGCCCTCGTCGGGCTGGTAGAGCCCGTAGAGCACGTTCATCAGGGTCGACTTGCCCGCGCCGTTCTCGCCGAGCAGGGCGTGGATCTCTCCAGGCTCCACCGTCAGGTCGATGTGGTCGTTGGCGACCAGATCACCGAACCGCTTGGTGATGCCGCGCAGTTCGAGTCTCAGCGCAACCTCCTGGAGTGCGAAGCGATGGTGCAGCGTAGCTGCCGGGGGACCGCTCGTGGCGCAGGGCCGTCGTCGGGGGTGGAGCGGATCGGCCGCCCCGGCGCCGTGGGGGTTCCCCGCGACGCCGGGACGGCCGGAACGTCGTGCTGTACCGCTCGCCGGCCCTACCCCGGTGATCGTCTCACCGGGGTGGGTCGGCGGCGCCTCACTTCGGCTGGGCTGCGGAGGTGACGGTGACGGTGCCGGCGGCGATGTCCGCCTTCAGCTTGTCGATCTCCGCCTTCAGCTCGGCCGGGACCTTGCTGTCGAACTCGTGGTACGGGGCGAGCCCGACGCCGTTGTTGGCGAGGTTGCCCAGGTAGCCCGGGTCGTGCGAGAGCTTCTCGCCGTTGGCGGCCTTGACGACGGCATCCTTGACGGCGCCCGGGATGTTCTTCGCGACCGTGGTGATGATGGCCGAGCAGTCCGGGGTGCTCTCGCAGCCGTCGACGTCCACCCAGATGGTGTTGTACTTGCCGCCCGACGCCTTGGCCGCGCCGGTGGTGCCGAGGCCCGAGCCGCCGGCGACCGGCATGATGATGTCGGCGCCCTGGGCGACCAGCGCGTCGCTGACCTTCTTGCCCTCGTCCTGCTTGACGAAGTCGTTGGTGAAGGAGCCGTTCTGGCTCGCCTTGTCCCAGCCGACGACCTTGACGGTCTTGCTCTTCGTCTTGTTGTAGTGGGCCACGCCGTCGACGTAGCCGTCCATGAAGATGGTGACCGGCGGGATCTTCATGCCGCCGTAGGTGCCCACCGTGCCGCTCGTGGTCATGCCGGCGGCCAGGTAACCGGCGAGGAAGCCGGCCTGGGCGGTGTCGAACTGCATCGGGTAGACGTTGCTCTCCGGCAGCTTCGCGTCGACGATGCCGAACTGCTGGTTCGGGTTCGCCTTGGCGATCTTCGAGGTGGCGGTACCCATCAGGCCACCGACGGCCAGGATGAAGTCGCACTTCTGGTTGACGTACTGGGTCAGGTTGACCTCGTAGTCCGCCTCGGCCTTCGACGCGACGTACTTGATGTCGATGTTGGGGTTGGCCTTCTTGGCCTCCTCCAGACCCTTCCAGGCCGAGGTGTTGAACGACTTGTCGTCGATGCCGCCGACGTCGGTCACCATGCAGGCGCTGTACTTCTTGTCGCCGCTGCCGGCGTTGTTGCTGTCCTCGGGAGCCTCACCGCACGCGGCGGCGCTCAGCACGAGCCCACCCACCGCGAAGACCGAGGCAATCCGCATCCCACGCACCGAGCGCAAGACGTCTCCTTCCCCATTGCACACCGCGTCCTGCACGGTGGCAGCCCTATGAGCCGGCTGCGCTGCGCCGCCGGCGTCCCACGTTACGGACGGGAGCGTACGCCCGCGCCCACCCACCGGCCGACAATCGTGCACGAACGTTGAGCGCCTGTTACCCCTACGTAACCCTTAGGTGGGGCAGATCACTCTGAGTGCTGGTAGGTGAGCGCCGGGGCGTCGCGGAAACGTCCGTTTTTTCCGGGCAGCCCCTGGCGGAAACGTTACCGCCAGAAGACCGCCACCGCCGCGTTGACCAGGGTCAACCCGACGATCGCAAGGAAATGGCCGCGGTTGACCGCGTCCCGCTTCCGGGAAAAGAAGACCATGACGAAGATCAGCAGGGCGAGCACCAACTTGGTAACAAGTTTGGCCGGGTCCGGCTCGTTGCCGTCGCGCAGCGGCGCGGAGAGGCCGATGCCGGTCAGCAGCATGATCACGGAACCCCAGAGCATGGCCGGGTTGATCCGCAGCTTTCCGCTGATGTACTGGACGATCGCGCCGCCGAGCAGCAGGGCGAAACCGATCAGATGGACGTAGCGCAGTATCAGTCTGAGAGCTTCCACGCGCACATCCTCCCCCACCAACGACGGACCGTAGTAGCGGGGCGGTTCAGGGCGTGTCAGCCACCGCCCGGGGGCCGACCGGGCGCGGCGACCCGGCGGCGACCGGGTGCGGCGACCCGGCCGCGGTGGCGCCGGAGGGCCGGCGCCCCACCAGGACCAGCACCAGCCCGGCCAGCGCGTACCCGGCGAGGACGGCGAGCGGCCGGGCGGACCCGGCGCCGTCGAAGAAGGCCACCGAGCGCAGCAGGGTGCCGCCGGCGCCCACCGGCAGGAACTGGCCGACCGTGCCCCACGGCTGCGGCAGCAGCTCGGGTGCCGCGCTGACCGCCGAGAGCGGGTTGCCGACCAGGAAGACCAGCAGTGCGCCCAGGCCGAGGCCCGGCCGGCCGAGCAGCGCCCCGAGACCCGCCACCGTGGCCGCGCAGGCCAGCGCGAAGAGCCCGACCGCCGCCGCCTCGGCGGCCGGATCGCCGTCGAGCACGCCGAGCCAGCCGTGCAGCACGACCACGCCGGCGCCCCCGGCGAGGACGCCGAAGACCACCAGGCCGACCAGCCGGGCGACCCGGCCGGCGACCAGAAGGGTCAGCAGCGCGCCGGCCAGCAGGCTCGCCATCGCGAACGGCAGGAAGCCGGCGCCGAATCCGGCGCCCCGGGGGTCGTCCGGGGCGGCGGGGACCACCTCGACCACCGGCACCGGGCGGCCGGCGGCGAGCTGGGCGGCCGCCTCGGTGAGCAGCGCGGCGACCGCCGGGCTGGCGGCCGGCGCGGTGTGCAGGGCGACGCCCTCGGGGCCGGCGACGAACGCCGCGTACACCTCTCGGTCGCGCAGGGCCCGGTCGGCTGCCGCGGCGTCCGGGAGGGTGGTCACGTCGAAGGCTCCCGGCCGCGCGGCGGCGAGCCGGGCGGCCAGTTCGCCGGTGGCGGGCGCCGGGCCCGCGACTGCCACGGGCAGGTCGCGCGGCGCCAGGTTGGCGGCCGGAGCCGCGAAGAGGGGCACGAGCAGCGCCAGCAGGACCGCCGCCAGGGCGGCGACACCGAGGGCGGCCGGCAGGGGCGGCGGGGTGCGGGTCGACATGGGAGCCTCCTAAAACGAACGCTCATTCTTTTATGACTCCAGGCTGCCGCTGTGGTGCGCGACTGTCAAGAACGAACGTTCGATTTACGATGTGTCCCGTGCCCCGCGTCTCCCCGGAACACCTCGCCGCCCGCCGCCGCCAGATCGTCGACGCGGCCCGCCGGTGCTTCCTGCGGGAGGGCTTCCACCGCACGACGATGCAGGACGTGATCGCCGAGGCCGGTCTCTCCGTGGGCGCCGTCTACCGCTACTTCCCGAGCAAGGCGGATCTGATCAACGCGATCGCCGAGGAGGCGGTCGGCGGCGCCGGAGTCGTCCTCGACGACCTGCTCCGGCGGGAGCCACCGCTCCCCCTGGTCGAGGCGCTCGACCGCGCGCTGGCGTACGTGGAGACGCAGACCGGCGACGACGGCGCCCTGCGGATCGCGATCCAGGTCTGGGGCGAGGCGCAGCGGGACCCGGTGCTGGCCGAGTTCGTGGCCGACAAGTACGACGGCATCCGCCGCCACTTCGAGGCGCTCGTCCGCCGCGCCCAGGGCACCGGCGAGGTGGCCGCCGACGCCGACCCGGAGGCGGTCGCCGCCGGCCTCTTCGCCCTGGTCATCGGCTGGTTCCTCCAGCGACTCCTCACCGGCCGCCCGGACCGCGCCACCTACCTCGCCGGCGTCCGCGCCCTCCTCGCCCCCTGACCGACCCCTATCCCGCCCGGCCCCGCCCCGCCCCGCCCCGGCGGCGCGCAGAGCAGGGCGGGGCGCGGGCGGCCCCGGGTCAGGCGAGGCGCCAGGCCTGGAAGGTGGGGCCGTCGGCGGGCAGGGTGACCGTGCCGTCCGGGTCGGGGCGGAGGGCGGGGGCACCGCCGTAGACGTTCTCCGCCGCCCGCAGCCCGGCCAGGCGGACCGGAGCGCCGGCGGCCCGGCGGGCCAGCACCAGCACGCTGCCGGCCGCCGCCTCCCGCAGGAAGACCAGGGTGTCCGCGTCGTGGTGCAGCCAGCGCAGGCCGCCGTGGCGCAGCGCGGGCTCGGCGCGGCGCAGCGCGACCAACGCCCGGTAGCCGGCGAACGTCGACTCGTCCCAGGTCTCGGGCCGGTGCCACGGCATCGGGGTCCGGGAGCCCTCCCCGTTGGTGCCGGTCAGGCCCAGCTCGTCGCCGGCGAAGATCACCGGGGTGCCCGGCATGGTGGCGAGCAGACCGGCGGCGACCTCCTGCCGCGCGGCGTCGCCGACCACGGTGCGGATCCGGGCCGAGTCGTGCGAGCCGAGCAGCTGCCACGAGTGGGTGTACGACCGCCACGAGACCAGCGACCGGTAGGCGTTCATGGTGGCCAGTACGGCGTCGGCGTCCCGCCGCAGCACGCCGCCGGGGGTGCCGAGGAAGTTCGGCAGCGGGTCGTCGCCGTGCCGCAGCCAGGACCAGACGGGGTCGGTGAAGCCGACGTAGTTCATCGTCCCGTGCCAGCCGTCGCGGTCCAGGTCGCCGGTGTGGTCGTGGCCGTGCTCGGCCAGCAGCAGGCCGTCGGCGCGGGTCTCGGCGACCACCCGGCGCAGCAGCGCCGCCACCTCGTGGGTGTACGCGTCGGCGCCCTGCCGCCCGGTCATGTTCGCCACGTCCACCCGCCAGCCGTCCAGCCCGTACGGCGGTCGCAGCCAGCGGCGCAGCAGCGAGTCCTCGGCCGTGGCGAAGCGCCGGCGCAGCTCGGCGCTGCCCCAGTTCAGCTTCGGCAGCGACTTGACCCCGTTCCAGGACTCGTACGACAGCTCCAGGTCGCAGCGCGGCGTCAGACGCGCCGAGCTGGAGTTGTCGCAGCCGGTCACCTCGTCGAAGTAGTACAACTCCCGCTCCGGCGCGGACACGTCCGAGGCGGCCCGGGTGAACCACTCGTGCGCGTCGCCGGTGTGGTTGCTGGTGATGTCGCCGAGCAGCCGCCAGCCGCGGGCGCGTACGGCGTCGGCAAGCCGGGCCAGCGCGGCGTTCCCGCCGAGCAGCGGATCGACGGTGTCGAAGCTGGACGCGTCGTAGCGGTGGTTGGAGCGGGCCGGGAAGATCGGCGTCAGGTAGACGGTGTTCACGCCGAGCCGGTCCAGGTGGTCCAGCCGTCCGGTGACGCCGTCCAGGTCGCCGCCGTAGAACTGGTAGGGGGTCTCCGGGCCGCGCCCGATCACCGGGGTGTCCCAGTCGCACGGGATCGCCCAGTCCGGCAGGTCGCGCCCGTCGGCGGCGGCGGAGCGGGCGAACCGGTCCGGGAAGATCTGGTAGATCACCGCGTCCCGGGCCCAGGCCGGCGGCGGGGCGTACGTGACCAGCTTGAAGTCGCCGTTGTCCGGCACGTCGTGGTGCGCCACGCCGGCGGCGTTCAGCCAGCGGTAGCCGCGGCGGCCGGTGAGCATGAACCGGTAGTTGCTGACCGGGTTGCGGGCCTCGACCGGGACCCGCCACCAGACGTCGTCGCCGTCGGTGCGGTCGACGACCGCCTCGGTGAACCGGGGCTCACCGTCGCCGGTGGTGCGCACGTGCACCTGGCGGGCGTCGGCGCCGGCCGGCACCCGGACGAAGACGTCGACGGTGTCGCCGAGCGAGGGCTCCTGCTCGGGGACGTACAGGGCGGATCCGTCGTGGTGCGGCAACAGGGACATGGTGGCGCCTTTCGCGTCGATCGGACGGGGAGAGAAAGGGGGCACCCGCCGCGGCCGGTTTCCCGACCGCGGCGGTCGACCCGCGACTGCTCCGGTGTACGTCGGACGCCGACGCCCTTGCCGCAGCGCTGCGTGTTGCTGACCGGCCGGCGGACCCGGCTGGTCGCGACAGAGCGGCACCCCTCGCCTCGACCTCGGCGAGGAGCGGCCACCTGTCCGGTCTATCCTTTGACAGCTCCGGCGGTGAGGCCGGAGACGATGTAGCGCTGGACCAGTTGGAAGACCAGCACCGTGGGAATGGCGGTGAGCAGGGTGCCCGCCGCGAAGATGCCGAAGTTGTTGTTCCGCTCCCCGGCCACCAGACCGAACATGCCGACCGCGAGGGTCTTGGACTCGCTGTCGGTCAGGAAGACGTTCGCCATCAGGAACTCGTTGATGGTGCCGATGAAGGCGAGCAGGCCGGTCACCGCCAGGATCGGCGCCACCAGCGGCAGCATGATCCGGAAGAAGACCTGGGCGTGCGTGGCGCCGTCCATCGTGGCCGACTCGTCCAGCTCCCGGGGGAGCGTGTCGAAGAAGCCCTTCATCAGCCAGGTGTTCACGCCGAGCGCGCCGCCCAGGTAGAGCAGCAGCAGGCCCCACGGCGTGTTGAAGCCGATCGCCGGCCACAGGTCGGTGATCGTGGTGAAGATCAGGAAGATCGCCACGATCGCCAGGAACTGCGGGAACATCTGGATCAGCAGGAGCGACAGCAGCCCGACGCGCCGCCCGGCAAACCGCATCCGCGAGAAGGCGTACGCCGCCAGCGCCGACAGGAAGACCGACGCGAACGAGGCCACCCCGGCGATCAGCAGCGAGTTGACGAACCACCACCCGAACGCGGTGCGGTCGAACAGGTCCACGAAGTTGTCGAAGGACGCGCCGGTCGGCACCAGCTCGGTCGAGGAGAGCGTGCCGAGCGGGTTGAGCGCGGCCGAGAGCACGAACAGGATCGGGAAGAGGCTGAACGCGACCGCCAGCACGCCGACGAGATGGCGCCAGCCGACCCGGGCGAACCACCGGTTGCGGCCCCGGCCCGCGTTGCGGTTGGCGGCCGGGGCGGCGCCGGTGCCGCCGCCCGCGACCGAAGTGCCGTGCAGCGAGGTCACGAGTACACCTCCTCCTGCTTGCGGGTGCGCCGGAAGCTCACCGCCGAGACCACCGCGACGATGGTGAAGATGAAGATCGACACCGCCGCCGCCAGGCCGAACTGGGCTCCCTGGGCGCCGAAGGCCAGCCGGTAGGTGTACGTGATGAGCAGGTCGGTCGCCCCCGCGGTCGGGTTGTCCGCCGGGAAGGGGCCGCCCTCGGTGGTCAGGTAGATCGCGTTGAAGTTGTTGAAGTTGTACGCGAACGACGCGATCAGCAGCGGGGAGAGCGCGACCAGCAGCAGCGGCAGGGTGACCGACCGGAACGACTGCCAGGGCGACGCGCCGTCCACCGACGTCGCCTCGGTCAACT
Source organism: Micromonospora sp. NPDC048040 (assembly GCF_055587185.1). Classification (NCBI taxonomy): domain Bacteria; kingdom Bacillati; phylum Actinomycetota; class Actinomycetes; order Micromonosporales; family Micromonosporaceae; genus Micromonospora; species Micromonospora sp. NPDC048040. The sequence continues at coordinate 364,880 of NZ_JBVJGT010000002.1, forward strand.
CCTTCGGGATGGCCTGCAACGCGCCCGTGGCGACCAGGAACATGTACGGGTAGCCCAGCCAGAGCTGCACCAGGACCACCGCGATCCGGGCCGACCACTCCTGGCCGAACCAGTCCACCCCGATCCCGAACAGGTTGTTGATCAGGCCGAAGTCCGTGTTGAACATGTCCCGCCAGACCAGCAGCATCGCGAAGGAGGGCATGGCGTACGGCAGGATCAGCAGGACCCGGTAGAGGTTGGTGCCCCGCATCCGGGGCGAGTGCAGCGCCAGGGCGATGAACATGCCCAGCAGGAACGTGCCGCCGGTCGAGCCGATCGCGAAGGCGAAGTTCCACAGCAGGGTGCCGAAGAACGGCCCGGAGATGGCCGGGTCGGTGAGCACCCGGGAGAAGTTCTTGAGCCCGACGGTGACCTTCCAGCCCTGGGCCAGCCGCTCGCCGTCGGCGGCGACGAAGGCGCCGGTCTCCTCGTCCGCCGTCCAGGTCCGGCCGGTCTCGGTGTCCCTGATGCAGTCGCAGCCGGCGTCGTACGCCCGGACCGCCTTGCCCTCGTAGGCGCGGGACAGGCCGGCGGAGCGCACCGCGCCCCCGGAGGTCGGCACCACCAGGTCGGTGATCTCCTGGCTGCGCGCGCTGGCCTGACCGAAGTTGAGCACGGTGTAGCCCTCGGCGGCGGTGACCTTGCCGCCGGGCGCGACGGTGACCTGGGCGGCGTCGAGCTGGCGCAGCCCCCCGCTGTCGCCGGCCGAGACCACGCCGGTGGCCGGGTCGGAGACCAGGAAGACGAGCGGCCCGGTCGCCGGGTCGCCCTTGGTGGCGACCGACAGGGCGTACTCGGTGGAGCCGGGCACCTGCTTGACCGAGGCGGTCTGGATGGCGACGACGGCCTCGTCCTTGGTGCCGCGGTGACCGTCGCCGAAGTTCGTGAAGGCGGTGCTCGCCGTGTAGAGCACCGGGACCACCTGGAACGCGATCAGGAAGAGCGTGCCGGGGACCAGGTACTTCGCCGGGATGTGCCGCCGGGTCAGGTAGAGGTAGAACAGCCCGGCGGTGGTGGCGGCCAGGACTGCCAGCCCGATCCACTTCTCCGCCTCGACGAGCGGGAAGGCCGCCCAGATCGCGATCCCGGCGGTCAGGCCGAGCAGGATCACCTTGACGAGCAGACCGGTCGCGGTGATCGGCGCGTGGTGCCGCGCGGTGCGGGACGGGCGCGGGAGCCCGGAGCCGACGGGCTCCCGGCCCGGGTCCTGTGTGGCAGGTCCCGGGCCGGACAGCGACGTGCTCATTACTTGATCTGGCCGGAGATGGTCTTGCCGGCCGCGGTGATCGTCTTGGTCGGGTCGGCGCCGCCGATGATGGCGGCCTCGGCCTTACCGAACGGGTCCCAGATGGTGGCCATGGCGGGGATCGCCGGGAGCACCTGACCGTTCTTGCCAGCCTCCTGGAACTTGGCCAGGTCCGGGTCGGTGCCCTTGACCTGGTCCAGCGCGGCGGTCAGCGCCGGCGGGCGGGGCTCGGCGTTGTAGAGCGCCACGGCCAGCTCGGGGGTGGTGACGTGGTTGGCCACGAACTCCTGGGCCAGGGCCTTGTTCTTGCCCTTCGACGCCACGTAGAACGCCTGGACGCCCACGAACGGCTGGGCCTCCTTGCCACCGGCGAAGCCGGGGACCGGGGAGATGTCGTACTTGATGTTGGCCTTCTTGGCGTCCGCGATCGCCCACGGGCCGGAGACCAGGAAGGCGCACTTCTTGCCGGTGAAGGTGGCGATCGAGTTCTCGCCGGTGATCGAGCGCTTCAGCGCGCCCTCGCCCTTCTCACCGAGCGCGGCGATCTTCTTGAACGCCTCGATCGACTCCGGCTTGCCGACGCCCAGGTCCTTCGGGTCGTAGTCGCCGTTGGCGGCGGTGCCGAAGAGGTACCCGCCGCCGGAGGTGTAGAGCGGGTAGATGTGGTACGCGTCGCCGTTCTGGCCGGACTGGAGGCAGAGGATCTCGCTGGCCTTCTTCTCGGCCTTGAGCTTCTTGCCGGCGGCGACCAGGTCCTCGATCGTCTTCGGCGCCTCGGGGGCCAGTTCGGTGTTGCGGATCAGCGCCAGGTTCTCCATGGCGTAGGGCACGCCGTAGAGCTGGCCGTTGAAGGTCACGGCCTTGACGGCGGTCTCGTTGAAGCCGCTCTTCTGCTCGGCGGCGAGCTGCACCGGGTCGATGGCGCCGTTCTGGACGAGGTTGCCGATCCAGTCGTGCGCGCCGACCACGACGTCCGGGCCGCTGCCCTGCTGCGAGGCGGTGACGAAGTTGGTCTGGAGGTCCTTGGAGACGGCCTGGACCTCGACCGTGACGCCGTTCTCCTGGCCGAACTTCTCGGCGAACGGCTTGAGGGCGGCGGTGCGCTTGTCGTCGGCCCAGATCACCAGCTTGCCGCCGGCGGCGGCCTTGGTGGATTCCTTCGCGGCCGGCTCGTCGCTGCTGTCGCTGCCGCAGCCGGAGGCGGCGAGCGCCAGGCCGAGGACGGCGACCACACCCGCGGTACGGATGCGCATCGGTACTCCTGTCGTCATGGCGGCCCCCGGGGGAAGGGCGACCCGCCAGTGGAAACCTCTGTAAATTTCTTGCCAAACCGGCGCCCGATGTGCTGCGCCGCTGCTCTCGCGTGTTGCGGGGACGTTAGCAAGGGGTTTCAGAGAATGGAAGGGCTTGCAGGAGTGTACGCAAGATCTTGCTCGTGAGCTAAAGTGCGGGCCATGCGCGCTCGACTGTCCGACATCGCCCAGCAGGCCGAAGTCAGCGAGGCCACGGTGTCGCGGGTGCTCAACGACCGCCCGGGCGTGGCCCCCGAGACCCGGCAGGCCGTCCTGACCGCTCTCGACGTGCTCGGCTACGAGCGCCCCGCCCGGCTGCGCAAGCGCAGCGCCGGCCTGGTGGGCCTGGTGGTGCCCGAACTGGACAACCCGATCTTCCCCGCCTTCGCCCAGGTGATCGAGTCGACGCTGGCGCAGAGCGGGTTCACCCCGGTGCTGTGCACCCAGACGCCGGGCGGAGTCACCGAGGACGAGTACGTCGAGATGCTGCTGGACCGGCAGGTCTCCGGGATCGTCTTCGTCTCCGGCCTGCACGCCGACACCGCCGCCAACCACGACAGGTACCGCGCCCTGATCGCCCGTCCGCTGCCCATCGTGATGATCAACGGGTACGCGCCGGGCATCCCCGCCCCCTTCGTCTCCTGCGACGACGGCGAGGCCACCGAACTGGCCGTGGCCCACCTGGTGGCGCTCGGGCACCGCCGCATCGGCCTGATCACCGGCCCGGACCGGTTCGTGCCGGTGCAGCGGCGGGTGGCCGGCTTCCGGGCCGCGATGGGCCGGCTGGCCGGCGCGGCCGAGGCGGACCTCGGCGAACTGGCCGAGCTCTCCCTGTTCGGTGTGGAGGGTGGTGAGGCGGCCGCCGCGCGACTGCTGGACCGGGGCGTCACCGGCATCGTCTGCGGCTCGGACCTGATGGCGCTCGGCGCGATCCGGGCCGCCCGGCAGCGCGGCCTGTCCGTGCCGACCGACCTCTCGGTGGTCGGCTACGACGACTCCCCGCTGATGGCCTTCACGGACCCGCCGCTGACCACCATGCGCCAGCCGGTGGCCGCGATGGCGGTCGCCGCCGTCCGGGCCCTGGTCGACGAGATCAACGGGCACGCCGCCCCGCACTCGGAGTACGTGTTCCGGCCCGAGCTGGTGGTGCGCGGCTCCACCGCGGTCGCCCCGGCCGGCGGCGGCGCCCCGGGCCGCCAGCGCCCCGCGCCGCCCGCGCTCGCCGTCCCCGCCTGACCGTCCACCTCGGCTGCCGCCCACCCGGGACCGGGCGGACCGGCCGTGGGCGTTCGCCCGGCGTGACCGGGGCATCCCTTGCGCAAGAAATGCTTGACTCTTGCAGCACCGGGCGGCATCCTGCTCAGACCGCGCCTTCCACCCGCACCGCGCCGGGTGTGCTGTCCCGCGCGTCACAGAACGGGGAACCGCCTCCGATGACCGTCAGCAACCCCACGCCGCTGACCTCCGACGACGACTGGTGGCGTTCCGCGGTCGTCTACCAGGTCTACGTCCGCAGCTTCGCCGACTCCAACGGCGACGGGATCGGCGACCTGCAGGGCATCCGCGAACGCCTGCCGTACCTGCGCGACCTCGGCGTGGACGCGCTCTGGCTGACCCCCTTCTACACCTCCCCGATGGTCGACGGCGGCTACGACGTCGCCGACTACCGCGACGTCGACCCGATGTTCGGCACCCTCGCCGACTTCGACGCGATGATCACCGACGCGCACGCGCTCGGCCTGCGGATCATCGTCGACCTGGTGCCCAACCACACGTCCGACCGGCACCCGTGGTTCCAGGCCGCCCTGGCCGCCGGCCCGGGATCCGCCGAGCGCGAGCGGTACCTCTTCGCCGACGGCAGGGGCGCGGACGGCGAGCTGCCCCCGAACGACTGGGAGAGCATCTTCGGCGGCCCCGCCTGGACGCGGGTGGACGACGGCCAGTGGTACCTGCACCTGTTCGACCCGGCGCAGCCGGACCTGAACTGGCGCCACCCGGAGGTCCGCGCCGAGTTCGAGGACATCCTGCGCTTCTGGCTGGACCGGGGCGTGGACGGCTTCCGGGTCGACGTGGCGCACGGCATGATCAAGGCCGAGGGCCTGCCCGACGTCGGCTTCAGCACGATGACCACGGGGCAGCGCCAGGTGGAGCTGCTCGGCAAGGGTCGGCTCCCCTACTTCGACCAGGACGAGGTGCACGAGATCTACCGCGCCTGGCGGCCGATCCTGGACAGCTACCCCGGCGGCCGCATGGCCGTCGCCGAGGCGTGGGCCGAGACCCCGCAGCGACTGGCCCGATACATCGGCCCCGACGAGCTGCACCAGGCGTTCAGCTTCGACTTCCTCGACGCGACGTGGTCGGCCGAATCGTTCCGCAAGGTGATCGACACCGCGCTCGCCGAGTCGACCATCGTCGGCGCGCCGACGACCTGGGTGCTGTCGAACCACGACAAGCAGCGGCACGTCACCCGATACGGCGACGGCGCCGAGGGGCTGCGCCGGGCGCGGGCCGCCACCCTGCTGATGCTCGCCCTGCCCGGCTGTGCCTACGTCTACCAGGGCGAGGAGCTGGGCCTGCCGGAGGTGCTCGACCTGCCGGACGAACTGCGCCAGGACCCGGCGTTCCTGCGCACCGGCGAGAGCCGGGACGGCTGCCGGGTGCCGATCCCGTGGAGCGGCGAGCTGGCCCCGTACGGCTTCGGGCCGGAGGGCAGCGAGCTGAGCTGGCTGCCGGCCCCGACGACCTGGCGCGCCCTCTCGGTCGCCGCCCAGGCCGGCGTGCCCGGCTCGACGCTGGAGCTCTACCGCACCGCCCTGCGGATCCGCCACGCGCACCCGGCGCTGGCCGCCGACGCGGGCGGGGTCACCTGGCTGGAGACCGGGCCGGGTGTGCTCGCCTTCAGCCGCGCCGCCGGCGACACCGTGCTGACCTGCGTGGTCAACATCAGCGGTGCCCCGGCCCTGATCGACGGGTACGGCGAGCCGATCGCCGCCAGCGAGGCGCTCACCGGCCAGGGCACGGGTCACCTGCTCCCGGTCGACGCGGCTGCCTGGTTCGAACGGCGCTGAGCGGGTAACCCGTCATCGACCTGGTCGTCCGTTGTGCCCCGCGCCGACGGGCGGCTGGGCCACCGACCCCTTGTGGTGGGGGGTGAGATGGCGCCGGCGCCTCGTGGAGTCCGCTCCGCGGGGCGCCGGCGTCCATCCCGGACAGGTGTCGCCCCCGGCCCGCCCGGGTACGACGAACCCATGGTGGTTCGTGTCACGCAGTACACCCTCGACGTCGTCGATCTCGACCTGATGGCCGGCTTCTGGTCGGCCGCCCTCGGCTACACGGTCCACGCCGGCGGTGACGGCAGCGCGAAGCTCTGGCCCTCGGACGACCGGGCCGGTGCGCCGACGGTCTGGCTCCAGGGCTCCGGCACCCCGAAGCCCGGCAAGAACCGGCTGCACCTGGACCTCGTCGCCGACGGTGACCCGGCCGACGAAATCCGCCGACTGATCGGGCTCGGCGCCCGGCGCGCCGACGTGGGACAGCGCGGCGACGAGGGTTTCGAGGTGCTGGCCGACCCGGAGGGCAACGAGTTCTGCGTGCTGCACCGGCCGCCGCGCCGCCCCTGACCGCCCGCCGCCTCGTCACCGCCGCGAGCCCGTCCCCGCCGCCGGTCGGCTCAGGCGGCGCCGCCGGTGAGCTTCGCGGCGATGCGGGCGAAGCCGGCCCGCATCTCGGCCTCGCTGGGCGGGGCGAGCGGCTCGGTGCGGTGCTCCTCCGCAGCCGTCGCCTCGAACTCCTCGTCGATGGTGTCCTCGAAGTCGCCGTAGAGGTCGGCCTCCTCGATCCGCGCCGACTCGTCCTCGGCGGCGACCTGCGCGGCGGCGATCTCGCCCCGGATCTCCTCCGCCGACACCGCCGGCAGCAGCGGCTCGACCACCGCCATCAGCTGCTCCTCGGCGACCACCGCCTCGGCCAGCGCGAGGGCGTGCGGTCGCTCGTAGGGGCCGCAGACCACCGGCTCCCACTCGTCGGCCTCGCCGAGCGGGCCGAAGGTGATGATCCACGGCAGGCCGAGCATCGGGGAGTCTTCCGGCAGGTCCAGTGTCACGAGTGCGCCCACGCGCCCATCATCGTCCGTCCCCCCGGAAGCCCGGGTGGCATTCGGCCCAATCGCCGTCCCCGTGACGGTCGGATCCTCGTCCGCGCGGCCACCCGCCTCCGCCGTCGCGCCGTCAGCCCGGCCGCGCCGCGTCCAGGGCCGCGCGGACGAGGGCGAGCGCCGCCGACGGCGACACCCCCAACCGGGCGGCCTCGGCGGCGTAGTCGGCTGCCACCCGCTGCAACCGGTCCAGCGCATCATCGCGGCCGGGTGCGACGAAAGTGCCGTGCCGGCCCCGGGTCTCCAGCAGGCCGGCCGCCTCCAGCTCCCGGTAGGCCCGGGCCACCGTGTTGACCGCCAGCCCGAGGTCCGCCGCGAACTGCCGCACCGTCGGCAGCCGGGTGCCGACCGCCAGCCGGCCCGTCCCGATCAGCTCCGCGAGCTGCCCGCGCACCTGCTCGTACGGCGGCACCGCCGAGCCCGGGTCCACCGAGATCCGCACGCCCGCTCCCCCGTTCATCCGGCCCCGCCGGGGGCGCCGGGATCCGTGTCCGCGTCGAGGTCGGCCGGCGGCGGGCCCTCCGCCAGGTCCACCACCCGGCCGCGCCGGCTCGTCGCGGCGAGCGCCGCGCCGAAGAGCACCAGCTGGTTGAGCAGGTAGAGGTAGAGCAGCAGCCCCACCGCGCCCGCCACCACCGTGTACGCCGGATTGCGCTCGGTGCGCACGACGTAGTAGCGCCCGACGGTGTTCAGCAGCGTGATGCCGACCGCGACGAGCAGCACCACCGGGCGCAGCCGGACCCGGCTCATCCGCAGCCGCGGCACCGCCACCAGCAGCAGGGTGGCCAGCACCGCGTTGACCAGCACGCTGAGCACCGCGCTGACCGTGGTCAGGCCGACCGAGCCGGTGCTGCGCAGCAGGAAGCGCAGCAGCGACTCCAGCGCGTCCACCGCCGCCACCGAGACGCCGAGCAGCACGAAGACGACGAGCAGCACGCCCAGGTCGACCAGGCGGCGCACCACCAGGTTGCCGGGCTGCTGGTTGAGCCCGTACATCAACCGCTGCGAGGAGCGGATGGCCTCCACCCAGCCGATGCCGGTCAGGACGAGGATAATCAGGCCGACCACCCCGACCGTGCCGCTGCTCTCGGCGATCTGCACCGGGTCGAGGAACGGCAGGTTCTCCCGCAGGAAGCCGGCGGCGGCGGCGCTGACCTCGTCGTTGTCCTCCAGGATGGCCCCGAAGATCGAGTACGCGACCAGCGCGAGCGCGAACACCGCGAAGAAGCCGTAGTAGGCGATCGCGGCGGCCAGCCGCCCGCCCAGCACCTCGGCGTAGAGCACGCCGGCCCGCCACAGGTGGTCGACGGCACCGGACCGGCGGCGCGCGGCGCTGATCCGGCGGTCGACGCCCGCCTCGATGCGGCCCCACACGTTCACGCCGTCATCCTCGCCGATCTATCGCCGTCACGGGGGCAACCTGCCGCCGGCCCTCGCCGGCCCGGCGCGTCGCCCGGTCGGCGTCGTCGCCCCGGCCGCCCCGGCGCACCGGCGGACGGGGTCAGCCGCCCAGCCGGAAGTCCCGGCGCGGCTGCCACCGGGTCTGCCCGCTGTGCGAGAAGAGGGTGAACGCCTCCACCTCGAACATCGCGGAGAAGTCGGCCAGGTCCTCGTACGCCTTGTCCAGCGCCTCCGGCGCGACGTCCTGCGCGACGGTGACGTGCGGGTGGTACGGGAAGCGCGCCTCGCGGCGCAGCTCCGGGGCGGCGCTGATCGCGGCGGCGAGCAGCTCGCACTCGCTGATCCCGGCGGCCACCGCCACGAAGACCACCTGGGTCACCGGCCGGAACGTGCCGGTGCCCCGCAGGTGCAGCGTGAACGGCAGGTGGGCGGCGGCGACCGCGGTGAGGTGCCGCTCCACCGCCGGCAGCGTCGCCACCGGGATCTCGGTCGGCCCGAGCAGGGTCACGTGCGCGGGCACGACCTGGGGGTCGCCGGCCTCGACCCGGCGTCGGGTGAGCGTGCCGCCCCACGGCTCCGGGATGTCCACCGCGATGCCGATCTGGATGGTGTCACCGGCGTCCGGCGCCCCGTCCCTGCGATCCACGCTCCGCGCCATCCCTCCGGCCACCGACCTGTCCACCCTCACCCCGTCGCGCCGCGGCGCTACTCGCCGCGCACCGGCGGGAAGAAGCCCACCCGCTCGTACGCGGCCCGCAGCGTCGCCGCGGCGACCACGCGGGCCTTCTCCGCGCCGGCGGCGAGCAGCTTGTCCAGCTGCGCCGGGTCGTCGAGGTAGGTCCGGGTGCGCTCCTGGATCGGCGTGACGAACTCCCGCACCACCTCGGCGAGGTCCTTCTTCAGGTCGCCGTAGCCCTTGCCGGCGTACGCGGCCACCAGGTCGTCGATGCTCCGCCCGGTCAGGGCGGAGTAGATGGTGAGCAGGTTGGAGACGCCCGGCTTGGTCTCGGCGTCGAAGACGATCTCCCGGCCGGTGTCGGTGACCGCCGAGCGGATCTTCTTGGCCGAGCGGGCCGGGTCCTCCAGCAGGTCGATGATGCCGGCGGGCGAGGACGACGACTTCGACATCTTCGCCGTCGGGTCCTGCAGGTCGGTGATCTTCGCGGTGTCCTTGACGATGTGCGGCGCGGGCACGGTGAAGGTCTGCCCGAACAGCGAGTTGAACCGCTGGGCCAGGTCGCGGGAGAGTTCCAGGTGCTGGCGCTGGTCCTCGCCCACCGGCACGGCGTGGGCCTGGTAGAGCAGGATGTCGGCGGCCTGGAGGATCGGGTAGGTGAACAGGCCGACGCTGGCCCGCTCGCCGCCCTGCTTCTGCGACTTGTCCTTGAACTGGGTCATCCGGCTCGCCTCGCCGAACCCGGTGATGCAGCCCAGGACCCAGGCGAGCATCGGGTGCTCGGGCACCTGCGACTGCACGAACAGCGTGCTGCGCTCCGGGTCGAGACCCACGGCGAACAACTGCGCGGCGGCCAGCCGGGAACGCTGCGTGAGCACCTTCGGGTCGTGGCCGGCGGTGATCGCGTGCAGGTCGACCACGCAGTAGTAGGCGTCGTGGGTGTCCTGCAGGGCCACCCAGTGCCGCACCGCGCCCAGGTAGTTGCCGAGGTGGAACGAGTCGGCCGTCGGCTGGATGCCGGAGAAGACGCGGGGGCGGGCGGGAACGTCGGACATGCCGGCAATTCTGTCAGCAACGCCTGGCGTACGTCATGACGGGCCGGCGGGTCGGCTCGGACCCACCGGTGCCGGGGCGGTGACCTCGCGCCGGGGTTCCGGCACGCGCACGGCGGAGACGGTGAGCCGGGCCACGCGGCGACCCTCCAGCGTGTGTACCCGCAGCAGCCAGCCGCCGGGCGGGTCGTCGGCTGCCGGGCCGCCGGCGCCGGCCGGGCCGCCGGCCACCGGCACCTCGTCGCCGGCGACCGGGAGCCGGCCAAGCGCCGCCATCACGAAGCCGCCCACCGTCTCGTACGGCCCCGGGGGCAGGGTCACCCCGGTGCGCTCGGCGAAGTCGGCGAGGTTGAGCCGGCCGTCCACCACGGCGGGCAGGCCGGCGTGCACCGGGTCGGGGGCGGTGTCGTACTCGTCGTGGATCTCCCCGATCAACTCCTCGATCAGATCCTCCAGGGTGACGATGCCGGCGGTGCCGCCGTACTCGTCGACCACCACGGCGAGGTGGTGGCGCTCCCGGCGCATCTCGCTGAGCGCGGCGAGCACCCGCTTGCTGCCGGGCAGCCGCTTCACCTCCCGGGTCAGCTCGCCGACGGTGGTGCAGGGGTCGAGGTCGGGGCGCAGCAGCACGTCGCGCAGGTGCACGAAGCCGACCACGTCGTCGTGGGTGCCGTCGACGACCGGGTAGCGGGTGTGCGTCTCGGCCCGGACCAGCCGCTCCGCCTCGGCGATGGTCAGCCGGGCGGAGAGGAAGACCACCTCGGTGCGGGGCATCATCACCTCGCGGACCAGGCTCGCGCCGGCGACCAGCACCTCGTCGATGATCCGGCGCTCGACCGGGTCGAGCAGGGTGTTGGCGGCGACCAGGTCGCGCAGCTCCGCCTCGCTGATCCGCTCCCGACCGGCCGCGGGGCTGGCGCCGAGCAGGGCCGTCACCGCGCGGGTGGCGCCGTCGGCGGCGCGGACCACGATCCGGGCGACGGCCCGGGCCAGCGGGCCCGGCTCGCGGCGCGGTCGCGTCCGGGCGCGTCGACGCAGCCCGGGACCACCCGCTTCCCGCATGACAGTGATGGTAGACAGCGCCGGGCCGCCGGGTGCGCCATGTTCACCTCTGTTCGAACATGGGAGTTCATGGTGAAATGGCGGGGACGTCGATGGAGCGCGGAAGCACGGCGACCGGCCGTAGGGTGATCACGACATGGCCGCGACGCGGCGGCCGGGCGGGAGGAGACCGACGTGAAACTGCTCGTCACCGGCGGCGCCGGCTTCATCGGCAGCGTGGTGACCCGGATGCTGCTCGACGCCGGCCACCAGGTGGTCGTCCTCGACGACCTGCGCACCGGCCACCGGGAGGCGCTCGCCCCCGACGCCACCCACGTCGACGCCGGCCTCCACGACGCCGCCCGGGTGCTCACCCCCGAGGCGGGCTTCGACGGGGTGCTGCACTTCGCCGCCCTCATCGCCGCCGGCGAGTCGATGGTGAAGCCGGAGCTCTACTGGCACACCAACACCGTCGGCTCGCTCGCCCTGATCGACGCCGTCCGGGCCGCACGCGTGCCCCGGCTGGTCTTCTCCTCCACCGCCGCCGTCTACGGCAACCCCACCGAGCTGCCGATCCCGGAGACCGCGGTCAAGGCCCCCACCAACACCTACGGAGCCACCAAGCTCGCCGTCGACATGGCACTCACCTCCGAGGCGGTCGCGCACGGCCTGGCCGCCGTGTCGCTGCGCTACTTCAACGTGGCCGGGGCGCACCTCGACGGCGACGTCGCGCTCGGCGAGCGGCACGACCCGGAGACCCACCTGATCCCGATCGCGCTCGAGGTGGCCGCCGGGCGCCGGGAGAAGCTCCAGCTCTTCGGCGACGACTACCCCACCGTCGACGGCACCTGCGTGCGCGACTACATCCACGTCGCCGACCTGGCCCGCGCCCACCTGCTCGCGCTCGGCGCGGCGACCGCCGGCCAGCACCGGATCTACAACCTGGGCAACGGCAACGGCTTCACCAACCGCCAGGTCGTCGACGTGGTCCGCGAGGTCACCGGGCACCCGGTGCCCGTCGAGGTGGCCCCACGCCGCGAGGGCGACCCCGCCGAGCTGGTCGCCTCGTCCGCGCTGGCCCGCGAGGAGCTGGGCTGGGTGCCGCAGAAGCCGACCCTGCACGACATGGTGGGCGACGCCTGGGCCTTCTACCGCACGCACCTCGTGGCGCCGCGGTGACCGACGACGTCGCGGCCCGCGCCACCGCCGGCTTCCGTTCGGCGTACGCCGAGCCGCCCGCCGGCCGCTGGGCGGCTCCCGGCCGGGCCAACCTGATCGGCGAGCACACCGACTACAACGACGGCTTCGTGCTGCCCTTCGCCCTGCCGCTGCGTACGGTGGCCGCCGCCGCGCCGCGGCCCGGCGAGCGCTGGACGGTCTGGTCCGAGCTGTCCGGCGAGACGATCGCCTTCGGTGCCGACGAGGTCGCCGGGCCGGGCCGGGTCACCGGCTGGGGCGCGTACGTGGCCGGGGTGGTCTGGGCCCTGCGGGAGGCGGGACACGCCGTGCCCGGCGCCCGGCTGGCGATCGCCTCCGACGTGCCGCTGGGCTCGGGGCTCTCCTCCTCGGCGGCGCTGGAGGCCGCCGTGCTGGCCGCCCTGGTCGACCTGGGCGGGCTGGACCTGCCCGCCGACCGGCAGCCCCGGCTGGCCCAGCGCGCCGAGAACGGCTACGTCGGCGCGCCGACCGGGATCATGGACCAGTCGGCGGCGATCCGCTGCCGCGCCGGGCACGCGCTCTTCCTGGACTGCCGCGACGAGTCCGTCGAGCACATCCCGTTCGACCTGGACGCGGCCGGCCTGGCCGTGCTGGTGGTCGACAGCCGGGCCCCGCACCGGCACGCCGACGGCGAGTACGCCGCCCGCCGCAGGTCCTGCGAGGCGGCGGCCGGGCTGCTCGGCGTCGCGGCCCTGCGGGACGTCCCCACCGACGGGCTGGCCGACGCGCTGGCCCGGCTCGACGACGCCGAGACCCGCCGCCGGGTGCGGCACGTGGTGACCGAGGACCAGCGTGTCCTCGACACCGTCGCCCTGCTGCGCGCCGGCAAGGTACGCGAGATCGGCCCGCTGCTGACCGCCTCGCACGCCTCGATGCGCGACGACTTCGAGATCACGGTGCCGGAGGTCGACACGGCGGTCGAGGCGGCCCTGTCGGCCGGCGCCCTGGGGGCACGGATGACCGGCGGCGGCTTCGGCGGCTGCGTCCTCGCCCTGGTCGACGCGGAGCGCGCCGACGCGGTCGCCGCCGCCGTCACGGCCGCGTACGCCGAACGCGGCTTCGCCGCGCCCGGCCACGTCACCGTCCTGCCCGGGCCGGGAGCGACCCGGCTGGACTGACTGCGCGGCTCGACCATCCGGTCAGGACGGTCGGTAGGGTGTGGCGTCGACCGGATCGTGCCGGAACGGGAGGCGACGTGAGCGATGCCGGAACGGTCGCGCAGGAGCGCGCCCAGGCGCTGAGCCGCGTCGGACGGCACGCCGAGGCGGCGCAGGTGCTGCGCGGCGCGCTGGCCGAGCAACCCCAGCACGCCGGGTTGCTGCTCCACCTGGCCCGCTGTCACCGGTCGACGGGCCAGCTGGCGGAGGCCATGCGCCTGGTGGACCAGGCCCTCGGCGTCGCCCGCGCCCAGGAGCACCTGCTCGCGGAGAAGGCCCGGATCCTGCTGGCGGCCGGGCACCCCGGCCACGCGGCGGCCGCCGCCCAACGCGCCCTGGAGGTGGCGCCGCGGTCCTGGGAGGCCCACGCGCTGTTCGCGGAGGCACTGCTGACCCTCGGCAACCCCACCCGCGTCGTGGTCGCCCGCCGGCACGCCGACACCGCGCGGGAGATCCGCCCCGACATCCCCGACATCCACCTGCTGGACGCCCGGATCCACCTGCGGATGGGCCGGCTCCGGGCAGCCCGGGAGGCATGCCGGCAGGCCCTCGTCCTGGACCCGACGTACGAGCCGGCGCTGGCCCTGCTGGCGCGGATGGACGCGTCGCGGGACCGGGTCGGCCGGGCCGCCCGGGGGTTCACCGACGCCCTGGCCGCCAACCCGCACGCGCGGGGGGTCGCCGCGGCGCACGAGGCCGTCGCGGTGGCCCTGTGCTGGCGCCTGTTCGACGCGGCGGCGCTGGCCGGCACCGGCCACTGGGCGCTCTTCGCGCTGGTCGACGGCGGGCGGCCCGAGCGGCTCGCCGCCGTGGCGCTCCTGGCGGTCGTCGCCGGGTCGGCCCTGCCGGTCTGGCGGCGGCAGCCGCCGGCGGTCCGCCTCCAACTACGCCGCCAGCTCGGCTCGACGTCCGTCGTGCTCTGTCTGGCGCTCACCGCGACGGCACTCGGCGGGCTGGTGGTCAGCGGCCTCGCCCCGGCGAGGGACACCCCTGCCGGCGGGGTGGCCGCGCTGCTGCTGATGCCGGCCGGCGCTGTCTTCGCCTTCCGCGCCTGGCGGCAGCTCACGCGCCGGGCCGTCCCGGTGGTCCGCTGGATCGGCTACCGGATCTGGACGCGCCTCGTGGCCCGCGCGACCGCGCGGGCCACGGTCGCCGGCGCGGCCAGTGCCACCGAGGACACGGCCAGCCCGGCGGCCGGCGTGGCCGGCCCGACGGCGGGCACGGCCGGCGTGGTCAGCGCGGCGGACGACGGGCGGGCGTCGGCGCCCGCCCGTCGATGAGGCTCACTGCGCCTCGACGATCATCCCCGCGCCGACCGTACGGTTGGTGGTCTCGTCGATGATGACGAACCCGCCGGTGGTGCGGTTGCGGCGGTACTCGTCCGCGAGCAGCGGCACGGTGGTGCGCAGCCGCACCCGGCCGATCTCGTTGAGCCTCAGCTCACCGGCCGAGTCGTCCCGGTGCAGCGAGTTGATGTCCAGCCGGTAGTGCAGGCCGCGCACGATGGCCCGCGCCGCGCGGGTCGTGTGCTTGACGGCGTACTTGCCGCCGACCTGGAGCGGGCGGGTCTCGTCCATCCAGCAGACCATCGCCTCGATGTCCTGGGCCACCGCCGGGGCGTTGTTCGGCCGGCAGATCATGTCGCCCCGCGAGATGTCGATCTCGTCTTCGAGGCGTACGGTCACCGACATCGGCGGGAACGCCTCCGCGACCGGCCCGTCGGCGGTCTCCACGGCGGAGATCCGGCTGGTGAAGCCGGACGGCAGCACCATCACCTCGTCACCCGGCTTGAGCACACCGGAGGCGACCTGGCCGGCGTAGCCCCGGTAGTCGGTCACGGTGGTGGACTGCGGCCGGATCACGTACTGCACCGGGAACCGGACGTCGACCAGGTTGCGGTCGCTGGCGATGTGCACCCGCTCCAGGTGGTGCAGCAGCGACGGCCCCTCGTACCAGGGCATGTTCTCCGACCGGCTGACGATGTTGTCGCCCTTGAGCGCGGAGATCGGCACCACGGTCAGGTCGGGGGCGTCGAGCTTCGCGGCGAACGCCGTGAACTCGTCCGCGATCCGCTCGAAGACCTCCTGCGAGTAGTCGACCAGGTCCATCTTGTTGACGCAGAGGACCAGGTGCGGCACCCGCAGCAGCGAGCAGAGGAACGCGTGCCGGCGGGACTGCTCGACCAGGCCCTTGCGGGCGTCCACCAGGATCAGCGCCAGGTCCGCCGTCGACGCCCCGGTGACCATGTTGCGGGTGTACTGGATGTGCCCGGGGGTGTCGGCGATGATGAACTTCCGCCGCGGCGTGGCGAAGTAGCGGTACGCCACGTCGATGGTGATGCCCTGCTCCCGCTCGGCCCGCAGGCCGTCGGTGAGCAGCGCCAGGTTGGTGTACTCGTCGCCGCGCGCCGCGCTGACCGCCTCCACGGCGGCGAGCTGGTCGGTGAAGAGCGACTTGGTGTCGTAGAGCAGCCGCCCGATCAGGGTCGACTTGCCGTCGTCCACGCTGCCGGCGGTCGCGAAGCGCAGCAGGTCCATGGGGCGACCGGCCGTCTCGGTGGTCGCCGGAGCGACGGTCTCGGTGGTCATCAGAAGTAGCCCTCCCGCTTGCGGTCCTCCATGGCGGCCTCGCTGACCCGGTCGTCGCCGCGGGTCGCGCCGCGCTCGGTGATCCGGGTGGCGGCGACCTCCTCGATGACCTTCTCCACCGTGTCGGCGTCGGAGCGGACGGCCGCGGTGCAGGACGCGTCGCCCACCGTCCGGTAGCGCACCCGCGCCTTGAACCGCTCCTCGCCCGCCCGGGGGCGGAAGAACTCGTTGACCGCGTAGAGCATCCCGTCCCGCTCGATCACCTCGCGCTCGTGCGCGTAGTAGATCGACGGCAGGGCGATCCGCTCGCGGGCGATGTAGTGCCACACGTCCAGCTCGGTCCAGTTGGACAGCGGGAAGACCCGGATCGACTCGCCCGGGTGGTGGCGGCCGTTGTAGAGCGTCCACAGCTCGGGACGCTGGTTCTTCGGATCCCACTGGCCGAACTCGTCGCGGAAGCTGAACACCCGCTCCTTGGCGCGGGCCTTCTCCTCGTCGCGGCGGGCGCCGCCGAAGAGTGCGTCGAAGCGGTGCTTCTCCACCGCCTCCAGCAGCACCGGGGTCTGGATCCGGTTGCGCATCCCGTCGGCCGACTCGCGGACCAGACCGCTGGCCAGGGCCTCCGGCACGCTCGCCACCACCAGTTGCAGCCCCAGCTCCGCGACCCGCTGGTCCCGGTATTCCAGGACCTCCGGGAAGTTGTGGCCGGTGTCCACGTGCATCACCGGGAACGGGATGTTGGCCGGGGCGAACGCCTTCTGGGCCAGCCGGAGCATGACGATCGAGTCCTTGCCGCCGGAGAAGAGCAGCACCGGCCGCTCCATCTCGGCGACCACCTCGCGCATCACGAAGATGCTCTCGGCCTCCAGCGCGTCGAGGTGGGACACCTGGTAGGCGGCGGGGGCGGTCATGACACGGGCTCGCTTCGGTCGAATCCGCTCATCTGATTCCAGACCTTTCCGGTCGGGCATGCCAAGAAGTGCCGCTCAGGCTACCCGGAATGACGCTCCAGCGCTGCAAGCAACCGACTGGCGAGATCCTTGCGACAGACCAGCAGGTCCGGCAGGCGCGGATCCGCCTCGTTGTATTTCAGCGCAGAACCGTCGATCCGGGAAGCGTGCAGTCCGGTGGCCGTCGCCACAGCCACCGGCGCCGCCGAATCCCACTCGTACTGCCCGCCCGCGTGGATGTAGGCGTCCACCTCACCCGTCACCACCGCGGCGATCTTCGCCCCGGCCGAGCCCATCGGCACCAGGTGCGCCCCGACGTCCTCCGCCAGGTCGGTCAGGAACACCGGCGGCCGGCTCCGGCTCGCCGCCAGGCGGATCGTCCGCCCGCCCGGCGCGGTCGCCGCCTCCACCGTCATCGGCGGGTACGCCGGCGGATAGTCCGTGCCCAGCACCCGGTGCTGCGCCGGCAACCCCACCGCCCCCGCGACCAAACCGTGCGGCGTCGGCGCGGTGCGCGCCCAGAGCGCCACGTGCACCGCCCAGTCCGACCGGCCCTCCTCGGCGAACTCCCGGGTGCCGTCCAGCGGGTCGACGATCCACACCCGGTCCGCGGTCAGCCGGGACACCGCCCCGGCGTTCACCTCCGCCGCCCAGGCCAGGCGCGACCCCTCGTCCTCCTCGGAGAGCACCGCGTCACCCGGCCGCCACTTCGCCAGCTCGGTGCGGATCAGGTCGTGCGAGACCTTGTCGCCCGCCGACTTCAGCGCGCCCGCGTCCGCGTAACCCATCTCGGCCCGCAGCGCGAGCAGCGCCTGGCCGGCCCGGGCCGCCAGCCACCGGGCGAACGCGCCGTCGATCATCGGAGGACTGCCCATGACTCCTGCTCCCGTCGCCTCGCCACGCTCCGCGCCGGCACGCCGAGCCGCGTCGCCGGTGCGCCACGCCGAAAGGCGAAGACTACCGGCTCACCGCGGGCGATACGGTGCTCACACCCCGTGGTAGAGGTTCTGCGTCGGCTCCACGCCCCTGGTGATCACCGACTCCACCACGTCCGCCGCCCGGTCCACCAGGAACTCCAGTTCCTTGCGCTCGGCCGCGCTGAAATCCGACAGTACGTAGTCCGCCGGGTCCTGCCGTCCCGGCGGCCGGCCGATGCCGAACCGCACCCGGACGTACTCCTTCGTGCCCAGCGACTTCGACATCGACCGCAGGCCGTTGTGCCCGCCCTCGCCGCCGCCGCACTTCACCCGCACCTGGCCGTAGCCGATGTCCAGCTCGTCGTGCACGGCGATCACCCGGCCAGGCGGCACCTTGTGGAACTGGGCCAGGCCGGCCACCGGCCCGCCGGAGAGGTTCATGTAGGTCAGCGGCTTGACCAGCACCAGCTTCGGCCCACCGAGCCCGAGCCGCCCCTCGGCGACCTCCGCCACCGCCCGCTTGTGCCGGCCGAACCTCGCGCCGAGCCGACCCGCCAGCAGGTCGGCCACCATGAAGCCGACGTTGTGCCGGTTGCCGGCGTACTCCCGACCGGGGTTGCCCAGGCCGACCACCAGCCACGGCCCCGTCTCGTCCGTCACGCCCCGCCCCTCCCGCTGCTCGCCCTCACCCACCTGCCAGGGCACCGATACGCCGACAGGCGCCCCCGACCGCGCGGGGACGCCTGTGGCAACGATGCGGACCGATCAGGCCTCGGTCTTCGCCTCGGCGGTCTCCTCGCCCTCGGCGGCCGGAGCCTCGGCGGCCTCGGCGGTCTCCTCGCCGACCTCGGCCTCGGCCTCCTCGGCGGCCTCCTCGACCTCGGGGAGGGTGGCCTCGAGCTGCTCGGCGGTCGGCGCGGCGGTCACCGCGGCGACCGGCAGCTCCGGGTCGGCGACCAGCTCGACGCCGGCCGGCAGCTCCACGTCGCCGGCGGTCACCTGGGTGCCCGCCTCCAGGCCCTCGATCGACGCCTCCAGGTGGTCCGGCACCTTGGTGGCGTCGGCGGTCACCGAGAGGGTGTCGTGGTCGTGCACGATCAGGGTGTCCTTCGCGGCCTCACCGGTCAGCTGGACCGGGACCTCGACGGTGACCTTCTCGCCCCGGCGGACCAGCAGCAGGTCCACGTGCTCGAAGGTGTCCTTGATCGGGTCACGCTGGATCGCCTTCGGCAGCGCCAGCACCTGGGTGCCGTCGCTGACCTCGATCGCGAAGAGCTGGTTGGCGCCGCCCTTGCGGATCGCGGCCGCGAACTCACGGGCCGGCAGCGCGATGTGCTTGGGCTTCTCGCCGTGGCCGTACAGCACGGCGGGCACCTTGCCGGCCCGGCGGGTACGACGGGCACCACCCTTGCCGAACTCGGTACGGGGCTCGGCGCTGATCTTTACCTCGGACACGGGGAAACTCCTGATGCTTCGCTGCGGCGGCTTGTCGACTGGCGGTGCTGGGGCGAGGGGCTCGCTGGGGCTCATGCGTCGAGAACGACTGCCCGGAGCACCGCGTCGATGACGGTGCCTCCGTGCGGCGCTTGTCAGCGGCCCGCCGGGCACCCTCGCCGTGGCAACCGCACCAGTCTACCCGAGCTGATTCCGCGCTTTCCGGCAGTCCCCATATCACCGTTTCCGCCACCCCGCAGGGGCGACGCGGACGCCGGGCCGAGGGATCACCCCCGCCCGGCCCACGCGCGTCAGGTGGTCAGCTCAGGCCACCGAAGAGGGTGGTCACCGAGCCGTCGTCGAACACCTCGCGGATCGCCCGCGCCAGCAGCGGCGCGATCGACAGCACGGTGAGCTTGTCGAGCTGCTTCTCCGGCGGCAGCGGCAGCGTGTTGGTCACCACAACCTCGCTGATCGGGCTGTTCTTCAGCCGCTCGGTCGCCGGGTCGGAGAGCAGGGCGTGGGTGGAGGCGACGATCACGTCGGCGGCGCCGGACTCCCGGAGGATGTCCGCCGCCTTGCAGATCGTGCCGCCCGTGTCGATCATGTCGTCGACGATCAGGCAGACCCGCCCCTCGACCTCGCCGACCACGCGGTTCGCCACCACCTGGTTCGGCTTCAACGGGTCCCGGGTCTTGTGGATGAAGGCCAGCGGGCAGCCGCCCAACCGGTCGGTCCACCGCTCCGCCACCCGCACCCGGCCCGAGTCCGGCGCGACCACCGTCATCGGGCGGCCCGCGTACTTGTGCTGGACGTACTCGGCCAGGATGTCCATCGCGAACAGGTGGTCGACCGGGCCGTCGAAGAAGCCCTGGATCTGCGCGGTGTGCAGGTCGACGGTGAGGATGCGGTTGGCTCCGGCCGTCTTCAACAGGTCCGCGATCAGGCGCGCCGAGATCGGCTCCCGGCCGCGGTGCTTCTTGTCCTGCCGGGCGTACGGGTAGAACGGCAGGACCACGGTGATCCGCTTGGCCGAACCGCGCTTCAGCGCGTCGATCATGATCAGGGTCTCCATGACCCAGGTGTTGACCCCGTGCGTCACGGACTGCACCACGAAGGCGTCCGAACCGCGCACCGAGTCCTTGTACCGTACGAAGATCTCACCGTTGGCGAAGTCGTACGCGTCGGCCGGCGTCGGCGCGACGCCGAGCACCTCACCGATCTCCTTGGCCAACTCCGGAAAGCCACGTCCGGAAAAAAGCATCAGGCTCTTGCGGTTTTCGGCGACGATGCTGCCCATGGGCCCGTCTGCTCCCGTTGGTCGGTGGTACCCGGCACGGTGGTGGTGGGCCGGGGACTATTCGGTTGCAGTATCCCCCGCGCCGGACGCCGGGCTGACCGCCTCGGCATCCCCGTGGATTGCCTCACCTTCGCTTGCCCCGAAAGCGCGCGCCGACGCACCCTCGTCGGCCCGACCAGCACCACCAGCACCACCGGCCCCGCCGGCCCGCTCGGCCGCCTCGGCGGAGGCCGTCCCGGCCCGCTTGCGGGCCACCCAGCCGTCGATGCTGCGCTGCGGCGCCCGGGTCACCCCGAGCGCGCCGGGCGGCACGTCCTGGGTGATCGCACTGCCCGCCGCCACGTACGCCCCCGCGCCCACCTCGACCGGCGCGATCAGGCTGGTGTCGCAGCCGATGAAGGCGGCCTCGCCGACCGTCGTGCGGTGCTTGTTCACCCCGTCGTAGTTCACGAAGATCGTCGCCGCGCCGATGTTGGCCTTCGCGCCGATCGTCGCGTCCCCCACGTACGACAGGTGCGGCACCTTCGCGCCCGCGCCCACCTCGGAGTTCTTCACCTCGACGAACGTGCCCACCTTGGCCTTCTCCGCCAGCCGGGCGTCCGGCCGCAGGTACGCGTACGGCCCGACGGTGGCGCCCGGACCGACCTCGGCGCCCACCGCGTGGCTGCGCAGCACGGTGGCGCCGGGGCCGACCACGGTGTCGATCAGCGTCACGTCCGGCCCCACGACCGCGCCGGTGCCGACCACCGTGCCGCCGCGCAGCTGGGTGTTCTGGTCGACCACCGCGTCCCGGTCCAGGGCGACCGTCACGTCGATCCACGTGGTGTCCGGGTCGAGCAGGCTGACCCCGGTCCGCATCCAGGCCTCGTTGACCCGGTCGCGCAGCAGGCGGCGCAGCGCGGCCAACTCGACCCGGTCGTTGCAGCCCAGCGTCTCGACATGGTCGGCAGCGACGTGCACCGCCACCGGCTCGCCGGCCGAGACCAGCAGGCCGAAGACGTCCGTCAGGTACTCCTCGCCCTGGTCGTTGTCGGTCGACAGCTTGCCGAGCGCGTCGCGCAGCCGGGCCGCGTCGAACGCGTAGATGCCGGCGTTGATCTCCCGGACCGCGCGCTGCGCCGGGGTGGCGTCCCGCTCCTCGACGATCTGCTCCAGCCGCCCGTCGGCGTCCCGCACGATCCGGCCCAGGCCGGTCGGGTCGGGCACCTCCGCGGCGAGCACGGTCGCCGCCGCGCCCACGCCCTCGTGCGCCTCGACGAGCGCGGCCACCGTCTCCGGGCGGAGCAGCGGCACGTCGCCGTTGATCACGACCACGGTGCCCGTCGCGTCCGGCGCGGCGTCCAGGGCGATCCGGACGGCGTGCCCGGTGCCGAGTTGCTCGGCCTGGAGCACCGGCGTGGCCTGGGGGGCGATCTCCGCCAGGTGCGCGCGGACCTGGTCGGCACCGTGACCCACCACGACCACCGTGCGGTCGGCGGCCAGTGGCGCGGCCGCGGCGAGCACGTGGCCGACGAGGGTACGACCGAGCAGCGGGTGCAGCACCTTGGGCAGCGCCGACTTCATCCGCTTGCCCTCCCCGGCGGCGAGCACGACAACGGTGCGGAGGTGGGGCTGGGACACGACGCGGGCTCCCGTCGGGACGGCGGACACTCTCGCGGCCATGCTAACCAGACAGTGGGCCGACGTCTGGCGCGGCCGCACGAATGCCGGTAGATACGGTTTGAGCTGGGGTGCCTGGATTCGAACCAGGAGCTCAAGGCTCCAAAGGCCTGCGGGTTGCCGTTACCCCACACCCCAATGAATGTCAAGCTTTACGAACCGTCAGTTTTTGTTACCGCCGCCCGTGATCCGGAACAGCTCGGCGATCATACCTTCGATCCGCCAGTAGAGCTCGCGACTGCGCGGCACGGTGATCACCAAACAGCCACGATAGTCATCACCGGTGTTGCGGCGCACCGTCACCGCCCGGTGTTTCTTGAGACTGGCGGGCCGAAAGCGCTCGACCGGCAGATCGAGCTCCCGCGCCCACCAGGACACGGCGGCCTCGGCGTCGGCCGTCTCGTGGATGCTGACGCGATAGCCGGGGACGTCTCGGCCGATCCCGCACACCTCCAGGAAGCGCAGGAAGAGCGCGAGCAGGCCCGGATCGCTGTTGACGAACTGGAGGCGGTCGTCCCGCCGCCACGGCTTCGACTTGGTCCCCTCGCACCAGTAGATCGCCGCGCCGAGGAGGAGGAGATCCCGTTCGTCGAGGGACCCCACCACGCCCGCCGCCCGTGCCCGTTCCGCGGCCTGGCGGCGTCCCGGGCCTCGCGGTGCGCCGCCCACCGCGCCTCGGACATCAGCGCCGAATGCTCCCTCCGCCGCTCGGCGACCGCCGAGTCCGCGTCCAGCGGCAGGTGCCTGACCCACTGATACGCGGTGGACTTGGCCACGCCGAGCTGCTGGGCGATGTCGTTGACCGACCGCCCCTCGGCGCGCAACTCCACGGCTGCGGACCTGAGGTCGTCCTTGGCGCGCGGCCGGCGCGTCCGCTCCGGCGGCGGGACGCCCCGCAGCAACTCGTGCACCCGGTTACGGCCAAGGCCGGTGCGCGCCCGGATCTCGCGGACGGAGAGCTGCTCGACGGTGCGCAGCCGACGCACCTCGGCGGCGAGGAAATCGGTCATGAGCAGCACGCTAGAACACGCGTACGACAGACCGGGACATTCATGCTCGACGCTGTCCGCTGCGCGCCGAGGGAACCTAAGTTACGGTGACGTAGGCGTAACTTCGTGATCTCCCTTCCCTCTGCTGCGAGGTGCCATGTCCACCACACTCCTCGAGCCCGCCGCCGCCGGCCCCAAACCCCTCACCCAGGGCAGCCAGTCCCGAGGCATCCTCGTCGCCCTCTGGGCGTTCGTGGTGGTCCCCTTCCTGGCCCTCGTCGCCGCAGTACCGGTCGCCTGGGGCGGCTGGCTGAGCTGGACCGACCTGGCCGTGGCCGCGGTCTGGTACGCGATCTCGGGGCTCGGCATCACCGTCGGCTACCACCGGTACTTCACGCACGGCTCGTTCAAGGCGAAGCGGTGGCTGCGGGTGGCGCTGGCGGTCTCGGGCTCGCTGGCGGTGCAGGGCGAGATCATCCAGTGGGTGGCCGACCACCGCCGCCATCACGCCTTCTCCGACCTCGACGGCGACCCGCACTCGCCGTGGCGGTTCGGGGAGAGCGTCCGTGGCCTGGTCAAGGGCCTGTTCCACGCGCACGTCGGCTGGCTCTTCGGCCGGGAGTTGTCCAACCGGAAGCGGTTCGCCCCGGACCTGCTCGCCGACCGCGACATCAACCGGGTGGACCGGCTCTTCCCGCTGCTGGTGACCGTCTCGGTGCTCGGGCCCGCGCTGATGGGCGGCCTGCTCACCTGGTCGTGGCAGGGCGCGCTGACCGCTCTCTTCTGGGGCGGCCTCGTCCGCATCGCGCTGCTGCACCACGTGACCTGGTCGATCAACTCGGTGTGCCACGTCTACGGCGAGCGGCCGTTCGCGATGCGCCAGGGTGACCGGGCGTCGAACTTCTGGCCGCTGGCGATCCTGTCGCTCGGCGAGAGCTGGCACAACCTGCACCACGCCGACCCGACCAGCGCCCGACACGGCGTGCTACGGGGTCAGGTGGACATCTCGGCGCGGGTGATCTGGTTGTTCGAGAAGGTCGGCGCGGCCTGGGACGTGCGGTGGCCGAAGACCGAACGCATCGCGGCGAAGCTCGTCAAGCCGCTCACCGAGCGGTAAACCGGGCGGTGCCGGCGAAGGCTACCTGGCAGTATGGGCCGGGTGACCGAGCACAGCGGGGGCAACGACGGACGGCCCGGTGCCGTGGGGGCCGGGCCCGGCGGGGATACGGTCGGACGGCGCGGCAGCGCCACCCGACCGGCCGCCGGTGGGGCGACCAGATGAGCCAGCACACCGGCGGCGCCATCCCACGACAGGGCGTCACCGAGCGCCGGCGGAGTAACGACATGGCGGATGCCCCTGGCAGCGACGGCAGCACCGGCCGGCGGCGAGCGGTTCCCGCCGGCAAGCCCTCCTCACGGGTACGCATGTCGGCCGCCCAGCGCCGCGAGCAGTTGATCTCGATCGCCCGGCAGATCTTCGCCGAGCGCGGTTTCGACGCCACCTCGATAGAGGAGGTGGCGGCCCGCGCGAAGGTCTCCAAGCCGGTGGTCTACGAGCACTTCGGCGGCAAGGAGGGGCTCTACGCGGTGGTGGTGGACCGGGAGGTCCGGGCCCTGCTGGACCGGATCACCACGGCCCTGACCGCCGGCCACCCGCGCGAACTGCTGGAGCAGGCGGCGATGGCCCTGCTGACGTACATCGAGGAGGAGACCAGCGGCTTCCGGGTGCTGGTGCGCGAGTCGCCGGTGCTCTCGGCGACGGGCAACTTCAGCAGCGTGATGAACGACGTGGCACACCAGGTGGAGCACATCCTGGGCGCGGAGTTCTCCAGCCGCGGGTACGACCCGAAGCTGGCCGAGCTCTACTCGCAGGCGCTGGTGGGCATGGTGGCGCTGACGGGCCGCTGGTGGCTGGAGGTGCGCAAGCCGCGGAAGGAGACGGTGGCGGCGCACCTGGTCAACCTGGCCTGGAACGGGCTGTCGCACCTGGAGGCCAAGCCGGGCCTGATCACGGTGCGGGGGCGCTGAGTCCGCCCGCCGGTCAGCGGGTGTGCGCCTCGGAGACGGGGTGGTGGCGGTGGCGCCGCTCCTCCGCGGCGTGCTCGTCGGTGCCGACCTTGTCGTACAGGCCGGTGCCGAGCAGGAGGAGGCCGAAGAACATCGACACGATGACGGTGGACATCGAGAAGTTGAGGAAGTTGGCCTCGGTCTGGAGCACGGCCATCATGAGGATGCTGGTCACCAGGAAGACGACTCCGGCGGTCAGGTTCATGTAGTGGCCGAGGTTGCCGCGCCGTGAGGCGCCGATGATCAGGACGATTCCGAAGATCACCGAGGCCAGCGAGAACGCCAGGTTGGTGCGGAGCCCGAGGACCCAGGTGTCGCCCCGGTCGAAGAGTGGTTCGCCCAGCGTCTGGACGGTGCCCCAGAGCCCGAAGACCAGGATGTAGAGCCCGACCAGCCCGGCGAGGACCCGGTAGATCGGCCGCGCCGGGTGGTTTACCGGAAAGTGCACCATGGCCCCTCCGCCCGAGTAGTGACAATCACCCGATTGTCACCCGCACAGAAGGCCGATGTCCGCCAAAACGCCCGAAGGCAACATTCGGCAGAGGCGGAACCACAAATGTCCCACCCCACCGGCCGCAGGGCCGGAATGGAGCGGGACCAGGTCGGTTGTCGCCGGAGCCCGACCCGCGGAGGGATCAAGCCTGACCGCCCGGAGCGGGTCGGGCTCCGGCGACAACCCGGAGAGCAACCAGCAACGACTCAGAGCACGAGGCGGGCCTTCTGCCAGGCCTCCTGCTCCTCTTCGGTGCCGACCTTGCCGTACATGCCGGCCGTCAGCAGGACCAGGCTGACCACCATCAGCACGATGACGGTGATGATGCTGAGGTTGAAGATGTTGGCCTCGGTCTGGAGGAAGGCGAGACCGGCGAGGCTGATCACCATGATGGCGTACGCCAGCCACTGGTTGATCATGACGTCGATGTTGCGACCGATCACGGTGCCGGCCAGCACCGCCGCCCCGAGCAGGGCGACGAGCAGCGAGAAGCCGAGGTTCGTGCCCTGGCCGAGGACCTGGGTGTCATCCTGGGCGAGGACCTCGTTGCCGGCGCTCGCGATGATGCCGAGCACGCCGAAGGCCACCAGGTACAGACCGGTCAGCCCGCCGATCGCCCGGTAGACCGGCCGCGCGGGGTGGTTGACGGGGGTGTGGGCCATGTCTGTGTCTCCAACGCCGTTCGGGTGAGGGGTCGCGGACGATTGTCCCGCACGTGGCGGTGTGACGCCGCACACGGGGGTCCTCCCGCGTGCGACGCCACGACGAGGCCCGCTCAGATCGCCGGGATCTCGTCCGCCAGGGCCAGCCAGGTCTCCTCGGTCCGCTCCCGCTCGGCCCGCAGCTCCTTGAGTTGCGCGTCGAGTTCCGCGACCTTGGCGTAGTCGGTGGCGTACGCGGCGAGCTGGTCGAGCAGGGCGGCCTCCTTCTGCTCCAGCTTGGCGATCTGCCGTTCCAGCCGGGCCAGTTCCTTGCGGGCCTGGCGCGCCTCGGCGGCGGACATGCCGACCTCGGCCGGCGCGTCGGTGCTGACCGCGGCGGCCGGCTCGGTCGGGACCGGTCCGGGTCGGCCGGCGGCCCGGGCGAGGTACTCGTCGACGCCGCCGGGCAGGTGCACCAGCCGCCCGTCGCCGAACATCCCGTACGCGACGTCCGTGACCCGCTCGATGAGGTAGCGGTCGTGGCTGGCCACGACGATGGTGCCGGGCCAGGAGTCGAGCAGGTCCTCCAACGCGGCGAGGGTGTCGGTGTCGAGGTCGTTGGTGGGCTCGTCGAACAGGAGCACGTTGGGCTCCCCGGCGAGCAGCCGGAGCATCTGCAACCGGCGGCGCTCGCCGCCGGAGAGGTCGCTGACCGGGGTCCAGAGCCGCCGGTCGTCGAAGCCGAACACCTCGGCGAGCTGGGCGGCGGAGACCTCCCGGTCGCCGAGCTGCACCCGGCGGGCGACCTCCTCGACGGCTTCGAGGACCCGCAGGTGACCGGGCAGCTCGGCCAACTCCTGGGAGAGGAAGGCCGGCCGGACGGTCGAGCCGGTGGCAAGGCGCCCGCCGTCGGGGCGGGTGACGCCGGCCAGCATCCGCAGCAGGGTGGTCTTGCCGGCGCCGTTGCGGCCGAGGATCGCGATGCGGTCGCCGGGGCCGACCTGCCAGGTGACGTCGTGCAGGATCTCCTTCGGGCCGGCGTGCAGGGTCACCTGCTCCAGGTCGTACACCTGCTTGCCGAGCCGGGCGGTGGCGAGCCGTTGCAGCGACATGGTGTCGCGCGGCGGCGGGACGTCGGCGATGAGCGCGTTGGCCGCGTCGATGCGGAACCGTGGCTTGGAGGTGCGGGCGGGCGGGCCGCGGCGCAGCCAGGCGATCTCCTTGCGGAGCAGGTTCTGCCGGCGGGCCTCGGTGGCCGCGGCGACCCGCTCGCGCTCCGCGCGGGCGAGGGTCCAGGCGGCGAAGCCGCCCTCGTACGCCCGGACGGTCTGGTCGGCGACCTCCCAGGTGGTGGTGCAGACGGCGTCGAGGAACCACCGGTCGTGGGTGACCACGACGAGCGCGCCCTTGCGGCCGACGAGGTGGCGGGCCAGCCAGTCGACGCCGCCGACGTCGAGGTGGTTGGTGGGCTCGTCGAGGATGAGCAGGTCGGACTCGCGGACCAGCAGCGCGGCCAGGGCCACGCGCCGCCGCTCGCCGCCGGACATCGGGCCGACCGGCTGGTCGAGCCCGAGATGGGGCATGCCGAGGCCGTCGAGGATGGCGCGGACGCCGGCGTCGCCGGCCCACTCGTGCTCGGCGCCCATGCTCTCGCCGAGCCAGGCCGTGCCGAGCACCACGTCCCGGACGGTGGCGTCGGGGGCGAGCGTCAGGCTCTGCGGCAGCCAGGCGACCCGCAGGTCACGGCGGTGGGTGACCCGCCCGTCGTCCGGTTCCTCCTGTTTGGTGAGCAGCCGCAACAGGGTGGACTTGCCGGCGCCGTTGAGGCCGACCACGCCGATCCGGTCGGCGTCGTCGAGGCCGAGCGAGACGTCGGTGAGCAGTGGCCCGGCGGCGCCGTAGCCCTTGGACACCCGGTCCAGGTTGACGATGTTGGCCACGACCTCACCTCCCATGATCAAGGCGTCCCCGTGCCGGTCGGCACCTGGGACGCCTGAGCCTCCCAGGGTACGCGGGCGCCGGGGCCCGCCCCGGCCGGAGCCGCCCCCGCCGCGGGTCAACCAGCGGGGCGGCCGGCTTGTTCCAGGTCAGCGGGCGCCGGAGCGTCGGCGGTCAGATGATGCGGGCGCCGGCGACCGGGCCGTGGGCGGTCCGTGCCTCGCGGCACACCCCGGCCGACGCCATCTCGGCGGCGATCCGCTCGGCGTCGGCGGCGTCCACCGCGAGGAAGACGCAGGTCGGCCCCGAGCCGGAGACGATGCCGGCGAGCGCGCCGGCCGCCTCGCCGGCCTTCAGCGTCGCCGCCAGCGACGGGCGCATGGCCAGGGCGGCGTCCTGGAGGTCGTTGCCGAGGGTCGCGGCGAGCACCCGCGGGTCCCGCTGGCGCAGCGCCGCGAGCAGCGCGTCGGTGCTGCCCAGCGGCGCACCGGCGGTGCCGGCGTCGCGGAGCCGGTCCAGTTCGCGGTAGGCGGCCGGGGTGGAGAGGCCACCGTCGGCGACGGCGACCACCCAGTGCCAGGACGTGGGGCGGGCCAGCACGGGGCTGACCGCCTCTCCCCGGCCGGTGCCGAGCGCCGTGCCGCCGTGGATCAGGAACGGCACGTCGGAGCCCAGGTCGGCGGCGATCCCGGCCAGCTCGTCGCGGGACAGCCCGGTGCCCCAGAGCGCGTCGCAGGCGACCAGTGCGGCGGCGGCGTCGGCGCTGCCCCCGGCCAGCCCGCCGGCCAGCGGGATCTGCTTGCGCAGGTGCAGCCGGGCGTGCGGCGTCACCCCGGCGTACCCGGCGAGGGCGCGGGCCGCCCGGATGACCAGGTTGGAGTCGTCCAGGGCCAGCTCGCCGGCGCCCTCGCCCTCCATGGTGAGGGTGAGCGTGTCGCCCCGGCGGGCGGTCAGCTCGTCGTGGATGGAGATGGCGTGGTAGACGGTGTTCAGCTCGTGGTAGCCGTCGCGGCGCAGCGGCCCCACCCCGAGGTGCAGGTTGACCTTGGCGGGCACCCGGACCCGCACCGGTCCGCTGGCGCCGCGCCGCCGCTGCTCGTCCTCGTCGTCCGGTCCCCAGGCCTCGGTCACGGGGCGGTGTCCCGCAGGCGCAGGCGGATGTCGAACGGCTTCTCCACGATCAGCTCCTCGGCGGCGTCGGCGGCCGGCACGCACCGGCCGTCGACCAGGTCGTACGCGTACACGTGCGGATGGCCCGGGGCGGGCACGGCGTCAGCCTACTGTGCGGCGGACGGGGCGGCCGGGGCCGACGCGGCGATGGCGGCGAACTGCTCGACGGAGAGTGACTCGCCGCGCGCGCCGGGGTCGACGCCGGCGGCGACGAGCGCGGCGGCGGCCCGGTCCGCGCCGCCGGCCCAGCCGGCCAGCGCGGCGCGCAGGGTCTTGCGGCGCTGCGCGAACGCCGCGTCCACCACGGCGAAGACCCGTTCCCGGGGTACGTCGTCGCGGGGCGGCTCGCGGCGGGTGAAGGCGACCAGTCCGGAGTCGACGTTCGGCACCGGCCAGAACACGTTCGGCGGCACCTTCCCGGCGGCGCGGGCGTGCGAGTACCAGGCGAGCTTGACCGACGGGACGCCGTACACCTTGGAGCCGGGACCGGCGACGAGCCGGTCGGCGACCTCCTTCTGCACCATCACCAGGCCGTGCCGCAGGCTGGGCAGCTCGGCGAGCAGGTGCAGCACCACCGGCACGGCCACGTTGTAGGGCAGGTTCGCCACCAGCGCGGTCGGCGCCGGGTCGGCCAGGTCGGCGGCGCGTACGCGCAGCGCGTCGGCGTGGTGCACGGTGAGCCGGGCGGCGTCCGGGCCGGCGTGCCGGGCGGCGGTCTCCGGCAGCGCGCCGGCCAGCGTCGGGTCGATCTCCACGGCGTGCACGTGGGCGGCGGCGGGGAGCAGGGCCAGGGTGAGCGAGCCGAGGCCGGGGCCGACCTCCAGCGCCACGTCGTCCGGGGTCAGCCCGGCGGCGGTGACGATGCGCCGCACCGTGTTGGGGTCGTGCACGAAGTTCTGGCCGAGCCTCTTGGTGGGGGCGACACCCAGCCGGGCGGCCAGTTCCCGGATCTCCGCCGGGCCGAGGAGACCGGTCACGCCCCGTAGCCTATGCGGGCCGCTGCGGCCGTGCGGAGGGGGCCCGTGGCGGGGGGCCTGCCGGTCACCACGGGCCGAAGACGCGGTCGCCGGTGGCGGAGATGGCGGCGCAGAGGTCGTCCAGGTCCGCGCCGGTCGTCTCGGCCAGCGCCCGGACCGTCAGCGGGATCAGGTACGACGCGTTGGGCCGGCCGCGGTGCGGCATCGGGGTCAGGTACGGCGCGTCGGTCTCCACCAGGATCTGGTCGAGCGGGGTCAGCGCGGCGGCCTCGCGCAGCGCGCCGGCGCTGCCGAAGGTGACGGTGCCGGCGAAGCTGAGCAGGTAACCGCGGCGGACGCACTCGGCGGCGAAGTCGGCGTCGCCGGAGAAGCAGTGCAGCACCACGGTGTCGGGCGCGCCCTCGTCGTCGAGGATCCGCAGCACGTCGGCGTGCGCGTCCCGGTCGTGGATGACCAGCGCCTTGCCGTACCGCTTGGCGATGGCGATGTGCGCGCGGAAGCTCTCCTCCTGCACGACCCGCCCCTCCTCCCCGGTGCGGAAAAAGTCCATCCCGGTCTCGCCGATGCCGCGTACCCGGTCGCGGGCGGCGAGCGCCTCGATCTCGCGCAGCGCCTCGTCGAGGTCGGCCAGGCGGGGCGCCTCGTTCGGGTGCAGCGCCACGGTGGCCAGCACGGCCGGGTGGGCGTCGGCGGCGTCGGCGCCCCAACGGGACGACGCCACGTCCACCCCGACCTGCACCAGCCGGTCGACGCCCACGGAGGCGGCGACGGCGACGACCGCGGCGACGGGGTCCGCGGCGGGGCCGCCGCTGGCGTCGGCAGCTACCCGCGCCCCCGGCTCGACCGTCGCGCCCTGTGGGGGCACGCCGGCCTCGCTGACGGTGATGTCGAGGTGGGTGTGGCTGTCCAGCACGGGGCGGGGCAGCGGCTCGGGGGCGGGCGGGAACTCCCCGGCCCGGCGGGCGGCGCGCTGCTTGCGGGTTTCGGTGGGCTCGCTCATCGCAGGCCAGCATCACACACCGTCGGCGGCCCGCGTCGCGGGGACGCCACCGGCCGTTCACCGACTCGGCACATGTCGGGCCTAGCGTCAGCGGGGTGACCGTCACCCCTCAGACCAGCGGAAACGGCCTCAGCGTCACCTACGAGGGCGCGGTGTACCCGGCGGAGGAGATCGCCCGGGGCGCGGCGTACGAGTTGTCCAGCGCGGCCGAGGCGCCCGGCTTCGAGTGGTCCCGGCCCGGCACGCCCCGGCCGTGGCGCAGGTTCGTGCACGCCACCGAGGTCAGCGACGTGTATCCGGCGACGGAGCCGGCCGAGGAGCCGGAGGCGCCGCTGCTGGTGCCGCTGCACCGGGAGCGGGGCTGGTCGTACGTGCAGCAGCTCAGCCAGCAGCCGACGGCGGCCGGCGACCCGACGCTGGCGGCGGTGCGCGCCTCGGCGGTGGTCCGGCGCGGCACCCGGATGGTGAAGGTGCTCTCCGCCCGGCAGCTCGCCGGGTACGTGCGCGGGTGGCTGCCGCACGGCTTCTGTTACCGGGAGCACGACGTGGCGCACCTGCGTACCCCGGGGGCGACGACGGTGCTGCGCACCGACGGCTCGGACGCCCGGGACGGCGCGGACGTGACGTACGCGCTGCGCTGGCGGGCCGCCGACCCGGCCGACTACGACGTGCCGGTCGGCGAGGCGCACCGCGGCCTGACGGCGCTGGCGCCCCGCGACCGG
Organism: Micromonospora sp. NPDC048040; assembly: GCF_055587185.1. Lineage (NCBI taxonomy): Bacteria > Bacillati > Actinomycetota > Actinomycetes > Micromonosporales > Micromonosporaceae > Micromonospora > Micromonospora sp. NPDC048040. The sequence goes on from NZ_JBVJGT010000002.1 coordinate 397,000, forward strand.
CTCGGCGCGGCGGTCCTCGGCACGGGGTTCGTGCCGAGCAGCGGCCAGCTCGTCCCGGAGTTCGTCACGCGGGACTTCGCGGACCTGCCGATGCCGGCGAACGCCACCCTGCTCGCCTACCCGGCCGACGGCGTGGAGGTGGTGCTCTACAGCTACCAGGCCGAGCAGCGCGGCTGGCTGCGGATGGCCGGCCCGCAGTGGCGGCACCTGCTCGCGGCGGTGCCGGGGCTCTCCCCCGACCAGGAGTACGTGCCGACGGGCGAGGCGCCCCGCTCCACCCGGCTGGTCGGCGGCTACGCCGGCGGCGACTACGAGGCGGTGGCCGACCTGCCCGGCGGGTTCCGGGTGCTGGCGATGACCCGCGCCGCCCGGTACCCGGTCGAGTGGGCGGCCCGCCGGCTGCGGCTGGCCGACTGGCGGGGCGTGCCCTGCCTGGTGCTGCGGGAGGAGACCGGCTGGCTCCGCCTGCGGCTGCGCCGACCGGATCCGGACGCGGTGGCGGAGACCGGGGCGCAGTGCCAGGAGCGGGGCGTCTACGAGGCGTGGGCGCCGGCCGCCGAGGTCACCGAGGACCGGGTGGTGGACCTGCCGTACCGGCTCTGACCCGGCCCGTGCCGGATCTCGCCGGCATAACCGGGGACGGGGTGGGAACCCGCACGCGTCCGGCCATCACGTGACCAGGAGACGCGCATGCCTTTCATCACCGTGGGAACGGAGAACTCCGCCCCCATCGACCTGTACTACGAGGACCACGGCTCCGGTCAGCCGATCGTGCTGATCCACGGCTTCCCGTTCAACGGGGCGACCTGGGAGAAGCAGACCGGGCCGCTGCTGGCCGCCGGGTACCGGACGATCACGTACGACCGGCGGGGTTTCGGCGCTTCGGCCCAACCGGCGTTCGGGTACGACTACGACACGTTCGCCGCCGACCTCGACGTGCTGATGAGCGAGCTGGACCTGCGCGACGCGATCCTGGTCGGCCACTCGATGGGCACCGGCGAGGTGACCCGCTACCTGGGCGTGTACGGCTCGCAGCGGGTCGACCGGGCGGTGCTGCTGGCCCCGCTCGCGCCGTTCCTGCTGAAGACCTCGGACAACCCGGAGGGGGTCGAGAAGAGCCTCTTCCAGGGCTTCCAGCAGGCCATCCTCGACGACCGCTTCGCCTACCTCACCACCTTCTGCGAGGCGTTCTTCAACTACCAGGAGAACAGGGGCAAGCTGGTCAGCGAGGAGGCGTTCCGGGCGCACTGGGAGATCGGCGCCCGGGCCTCGGCGAAGGGCACCCACGACAGCGTGGACGCCTGGCAGACCGACTTCCGGGGCGACGTGTCCCGCATCGACGTGCCGGTGCTGATCGTGCAGGGCGACTCCGACGCGGTGCTGCCGTACCCGAAGACCGGGCAGCGGCTGCAACCGCTGCTGGCCGGCAGCCAGTTGGTCACCCTGAAGGGCGCGCCGCACGGCATTCCGTGGACGAACGCGCCCGAGGTGAACCGCAGCATCATGGACTTCATCGGCGCGCCGGCGATGGCGCGGGCCTGACCGCCCGGCCGGGGCGCGGCCGCACGGCCTGGCGCGGCGACGACGGGCGCGACCCCCTCGGGGGCCGCGCCCGTCGGCACGCGCGGGATCAGCCGGCCAGGCGGGCCAGCTCCTCGTCGACGATCGACGGGTCGAGCTTGCGGAAGACCGGCTTCGGTGCGGCCAACGCCCGGCCCACCTCCAGGGGCACGGACTCCCAGCGCGCGCCGACCGAGTAGTCACCGGTCAGCACCGGGTACGCGGGCCCGCCGTCGAGGTCGTCGACCTCCTCGATGACCGGCATCGGGGCGTGCACCCCGGTGCCGCCGAGCAGTTCGTGCACCTTCTGCGCGGAGTGCGGCAGGAACGGGGTGAGCAGCGTGTTGGCGTCGCTGACCACCTGGAGGGCGACGTGCAGGATGGTGCCCATCCGGGGCTTGTCGGCCTCGCCCTTGAGCTTCCACGGGGCCTGCTCGGAGAGGTACTTGTTGGCCTCGGCGACCACCCGCATCGCCTCGCCGATGGCCTGCTTCTGCCGGTGCCGGGCGATCAGGTCACCGACCGTCGCGAAGCCGGCCCGGGCGACCGCGAGCAACGCCTCGTCGGCCTCGGTGAGCCCGGCCGGGTCGACGGGCGGAATCGCGCCGAAGTTCTTCGCCGCCATCGAGATGGAGCGGTTGACCAGGTTGCCCCAGCCGGCGACCAGCTCGTCGTTGTTGCGGCGGAGGAATTCGGCCCAGGTGAAGTCGGTGTCGTTGCTCTCCGGGCCGGCGGCGGCGATGAAGTAGCGCAGCGCGTCGGCGTCGTACCGCTCCAGGAAGTCCCGGACGTAGATGACGACCCGCCGGGAGGAGGAGAACTTGCGCCCCTCCATGGTCAGGTATTCGCTGGAGACCACCTCGGTGGGCAGGTTGAGCCGGCCCAGCTCGCCCGGCTGGCCGTCGCGGTCGCCCTCGCCCGAGTAGCCGGAGAGCAGCGCCGGCCAGATCACCGAGTGGAAGACGATGTTGTCCTTGCCCATGAAGTAGTAGGCGCGGGCGTCCTTGCCCTCGGCGTCGGCGGACCACCACCTGCGCCACGCCTCCGGGTCGCCGGAGCGGCGGGCCCACTCGATCGAGGCGGAGAGGTAGCCGATCACCGCGTCGAACCAGACGTAGATGCGCTTGTCGGGGCGGTCCCGCCAGCCGTCGAGCGGGATCGGCACGCCCCACTCCAGGTCCCGGGTGATGGCCCGGGGCTGGAGGTCGTCGAGCAGGTTCCGCGAGAAGCGCAGCACGTTGGGCCGCCAGCCCTCGCGGGTGTCCAGCCACTGCCGCAGCACCTCGGCCAGGGCGGGCAGGTCCAGGAAGAAGTGCTCGGTCTCGACGAACTTCGGGGTCTCCCCGTTGATCCGCGACTTCGGGTCGATCAGGTCGATCGGGTCGAGCTGGTTGCCGCAGTTGTCGCACTGGTCGCCGCGGGCGCTGTCGTAGCCGCAGATCGGGCAGGTGCCCTCGATGTAGCGGTCGGGCAGGGTCCGGCCGGTGGACGGGGAGATCGCGCCCATGGTGGTCTTCGGGACGATGTAGCCGTTGCGGTACATCCCCTCGAACAGCTCCTGCACCACGGCGTAGTGGTTGCGGGTGGTGGTGCGGGTGAACAGGTCGTAGGAGAGCCCGAGGCCGTGCAGGTCCTCGACGATCACCCGGTTGTAGCGGTCGGCCAGCTCGCGCGGGGTGACGCCGTCGGCGTCCGCCTGCACCTGGATGGGGGTGCCGTGCTCGTCGGTGCCCGACACCATGAGCACGTCGTGGCCGGCCATCCGCATGTACCGGCTGAAGACGTCGGAGGGAACGCCGAAACCGGAGACGTGGCCGATGTGGCGCGGGCCGTTGGCGTACGGCCAGGCAACCGCCGCGAGAACGTGACTCATGACCAGCAAGCCTAGTGACCCGCTTCGGGTGACCGCGAATCAATAGGGCTCGCGGGTCGGCGGACCGGCCGGATCGGGTCCGCCATTTGTCCGATTTGCCGTCGACACGCGGCCTGAGCTGCCCGTTCGTGTGCGAGTGACGGGGTGCAATGAACGTCGTGACTCGCAGACGAGTGGCCCGGGATCACGACGACCGCCCCTCCGGCCCGCCGGACGGCGGTGCGGCCGGCGCGTCGCGCGGCACCGTCGCGCCGCATCCGCGGGTGGTCCCGCCCGCCGCGCCGCCGGAGCCGCCCGCCGGGTCCGCCCGGCCGCCCACCGGGGCGCCCGCCGATTCCACCGGGGCGCCCGCCGAACCGGCCGAGGCCGCCGAGCCGGCCGCCGAGGTCGAGCCCACGACCGAGGCGCCGGTCGACGCCGTGCCGCGCCGGGTCCCGGTCCGCCAGCCCCACCACGCCCGCCGGGGACGTCCCGCCGACGGGCGTACGCCGGACGGCGACGACCCCGGCGGCACGCCCGACGGCGACGACGGCGCGTACTGGCCGCCGATCGAGCAGGTGCACTGGGACGGCACGCCGATCAGAGAGGAGCCGCCGCACGAACGGCAGCGGTCGTCCCGGGACGGGGACCGGCAGGCCCGGCGCGCCCCGCGCCCGCCCGATCCGCTGCCGGGGCTGGCCGTGCTGCTGGCGTTGAGCCTGGTCGCGGCCTTCTTCGCCTGGGTCAGCGCGGGGCCGTTCTGGCTGGCGGTGGGGCACGCCACGCGGGGCACGGCGGTGATCGTCGACTGCACCGGGGGCGGGCTCGCCCAGCGCTGCCGGGGCAACTTCGCCCCCGCCGACGAGCGGTGGATCGCGCACGGCGTACGGGTCAGCGGGGTGGCCGCGGAACGGACCGCGACCGGCGCGACCCTGCCGGCCCGGATGACCGGCCCGGACGGCGGCACCGCGTACGCGGACGCCGGGGCGGCCGGGCACCTGCGCTGGCTGCTCGGCCTGCTGGTCGTGCTGGGCTGCTGCGCCGGGATCGCCAGGTGGACCGGGGCCACCCGGCTCGCCGACCCCCGGACCCGCCGCTGGGCGGTCACCGGCGCCGTGGCCGGCCCGCTGGTGATCACCCTCGGCTTCCTCGTCGCCGCCTGGTGAGTCGCCCCGCGCGTCAGGCGTGCACGACGCCGTAGACGTCGCGCCGGCGCAGGCCGTAATCCGTGGCGACCTCGGTGATCGCGTCCCGCCGGGACAGGCCGGCGGCCTCCCGGGCGGCGACGGCGGACCGCAGGGTGTCGTCGTCGGGGCGTTCCGGGGCCGTCTCGGGCGCGCCCGCCACCACGAGGGTGATCTCGCCGCGCGGCTCCCCCGCGGCGGCCCAGTCGGCCAGCTCGCCGAGCGGGCGGCGGACGATCTCCTCGTACGTCTTGGTCAGCTCGCGGCACAGCGCGGCGGGCCGGTCGGCGCCGAACGCGGCGGCCAGGTCGGCGAGCGCGCCGGCGATCCGGTGCGGCGCCTCGAAGAAGACCAGCGTCCGTTCCTCGGCGGCGAGCGCCCGCAGCCGGGACCGGCGGGCGCCGGGGGTGCGCGGCAGGAAGCCCTCGAAGCAGAACCGGTCGCAGGGCAGCCCGGACAGCGCCAGCGCGGTGGTGACGGCGCTCGGGCCGGGCGCGGCGGTGACCGGCACGCCGGCGTCCAGGGCGGCCCGCACCAGCCGGTAGCCGGGGTCGGAGACGCTCGGCATGCCGCCGTCGGTGACCAGGGCGACCACGTAGCCGGCGGTCAACACGTCGGCCAGCTCGGGGGTGCGCCGCTCCTCGTTGCCCTCGAAGTAGGAGACGATCCGGCCCGCCACGGTGACGTCCAGGTCGCGGGCCAGGCGGGTGAGCCGGCGGGTGTCCTCGGCGGCCACCACGTCGGCGGTGGCGAGCACCTCGCGGAAGCGGGCCGAGGCGTCGGCCGGGTTGCCGAGCGGCGCGCCGAGGAGGATCAGGCGCCCGGTGTCGGACATTTCACCCACGGGAACGGCTCCTTCATCGACAGGGGTGCCGGTATCGGAGGCGACGGGCGCCACCGGGCACCTTGGCAGCCTACGATCGCCGGGTGACGAGTGCGTCGACAGCACAGAGCGCGGACCAGGCGGGACCCGATCCCACGGCGGGGGCGCCGGCGGAAGGATCGTCCCCGGCTCCCGGCGGCGGCGTTCCCGGCATCGTCCGGCGCCGGCTGGCGACCGTGGAGGCCCGGCTGGACGGGCGCTCCTGGCTGGCCACCGGCGTGATCGTCGCGATCGCGGCGATCCTGCGGTTCGTCGGCCTGAGCCATCCGCCCGGGAAGATCTTCGACGAGATCTACTACGCCCGTGAGGGCTGGGCCCTGGTCGACAAGGGCGTCGAGTGGAACTACCAGGACAACGGCCCCTCGTACGTGGTCCACCCGCCGCTCGGCAAGTGGCTGATCGGGCTCGGCGAGTGGGCCTTCGGCTACTCGGACGCCGAGCACGGCATCTCCGTGCCGGGGCACCTGATGACCACCGCCCCGGAGTTCGGCTGGCGGTTCTCGGCGGCGGTCGTCGGCACCCTGTCGGTGCTGATGTTGGTCCGCATCGGCCGGCGGATGTTCCGCTCGACCGCGCTCGGCTGCGCGGCCGGCCTGCTGCTCGCGCTGGACGGCTTCCACCTGGTGCTGTCCCGCACGGCGCTGCTCGACATCTTCCTGCTGTTCTTCGTGCTGGCCACGTTCGGCGCCCTGGTGCTGGACCGGGACGCCCGGCGCCGCCGGTGGACCCGGGCACTGGAGGCGGGCCTCGACCCGGGCCGGCCGGGGCGGGCCGGGCGGCCGGCGGGCGGCTGGCGGAGCTGGCCGTGGTGGCGGCTGGCCGCCGGGGTGCTGTTCGGCTGTGCCTGCGCGGTGAAGTGGAGCGCGCTCTACTTCCTGCCCGTGTTCGCGCTGCTGGTGATCCTCTGGGAGGTCGGGGTCCGCCGCTCCGCGGGCGCCCGCCGGCCGTGGCGGGACACCGTCCTCGACGAGCTGCCCTGGCTGGTGCTGGCCGGGGTGCTGATGGTGGTCACCTACGTCGCCACCTGGTCCGGCTGGCTGCTCGGCGACGACGGCTACTACCGGCTCGCGGAGCGGTACCCGAACGCGCCGCTGAGCGACACCCCGGTCATCGGCGCGCTGCACAACCTCGTCGAGTACCACAAGGCGGCGTACGGCTTCCACACCGGCCTGGACGACCCGCACAAGTACCAGTCGTGGCCGTGGCAGTGGCTGCTGCTGGGCCGGCCGGTCGCCTTCTACTGGTCGGGCAACGGGCCCTGCGGCGCGCCGAGCTGCGCCTCGGAGGTCCTGCTGCTCGGCACGCCCCTGCTCTGGTGGTCGTTCCTGCCCGCCCTGGTGGCGCTGGCGTGGCTGGGCCTGGCCCGGCGGGACTGGCGGGCCGGCGCGATCCTGCTCGTCGTGGCGGCCGGCCTGCTGCCCTGGTTCTGGTTCGCAGTGGACGGCCGGACGATGTTCTCCTTTTACACCGCGCCGGTGCTGCCGTTCCTGGTGCTGGCGGTGGTCTACGTGCTCGGCGCGATCGTCACCCCCGCCGGCCCGCCCGGGGGCGGCACCGTCGCGCCGCTCGACGCCGGCCAGGACCGCCGGCTCGTGGGCGGGGTGATCGCCGGGGCGTACGTCCTGCTGGTCGCGCTCTGCTTCGCGTACTTCCATCCGATCTTCGTCGGCAAGCTGCTCCCGTACGCCGAGTGGTCGGCGCGGATGTGGCTGGACGGCCGCTGGATCTGACCGACGGCGCGCGACCCGCCGCGGCTCCGGGGCCACCCGGGGGCACGGCGGGCGCACGGGAAACGGGCCCGCACGCGTGGCGTGCGGGCCCGTCGACGTAGAAGCGCGCCCCGATCGCCTGCCACGGGGGAAGCGGGCGATTGGGGCGCGCATGAAGAGCTTAGCCACCCCACACCACTGGCACAACGGGTCGACTTCGGTCAGATTTCCGACCTACGCGACACCGAACAGATGGTTTACATCCGGCATCTTACGGTCCGTCATCCTGCGCCAACGGTGCGGATCGACGGCCACCGCACGCCGGCAGCCGACCGAACTTCCCGGTCGGCCACCCCCTGCCCCACGCGCGGTTCCTGCCTCGTCGTTCCATATTCGACCGCCTGCGCCGATCGTCATCGACGTCGCCCGACAGGCCGTTCATCCGGATGTTCACCTTCTGGAGACCGCGCGTCACGCAACAACGCATAACCCGACATAAACCTCCAATTGCCTCCCTACTCTCGTCCGAGTGGTCGTCTACATTCACGACGGCGGGTCGCCCGCCGTCCTCAAGGGACTTTCCGTCGCCGCCCGCTCCGTCGCCGCACCGGCCCTCGTCGACGCCGCCGGGCGGCGGCATCGACCGGCACGGCGCAGTGGCGTCCGCGCCGCGGCAGGTCCCCTGACGCACCTCCCGGTCGTCGCGACCACTGTCCGGTCGGGACCGGCGCTCCCGACCCGCGGCCCTCGGTACGTCGACGCCCGCCCCGTCGGCGCGACCGATCAGCCCCGGCCGGTAGCAGGCACCGGCTGATCCCGGCGACGGTCGGCGGTTCGGCCGACAACCGTCACGACGATGTGCCATTTCCGTGACGCCTAGCGGGCTTCACGGCGATCTCGGTGTCCATCGCACCTGCCCTGCGGGTGGCTTCTGTCGGGCATCCCTGCCACCGGTCCGGTGACGACGGGGGTCCGCACAGGCGTCCGCCGCACGGCACCGGTTGCTTGCTCGTAATCGACGCAGGAGGTTTGCGGTTCCGTGGAACAGGTAGGTCTCACCGGTACGCCCACGTCTCCCCCGGTGCCGGAGCGTCTTCCGGACGCGGAGGCGCGCGTCGCGGTCGGCTCGCTGGTCGTCGATGCCGTGCGGGGGCCGTGGGACGAGGGCGGCGTCAGGCGCACGCGACGCCTGCACCACGTGTTCGAGTCCGCGTGCGACCGGAACCCGTCGGCCATCGCGCTCGAGTGCGGCGGTGCGCGGTTGACCTACCGCGAGCTGGACGAACGCGCCAACCGGTTGGCCCACCACCTGCGCGCGCTGGGTGTCGGCGACGGCTCGCGGGTGGCCATCCTGCTGCGGCGCTCCGTCGAGACGTACGTGGCGTTGCTGGGCGTGGGGAAGGCCGGCGCGGCATTCGTGCCGATCGACCCCGAGTCCCCGGCCGACCGGGTCGCCTACATCGCCGAGGATTCCGCCGTCGACCTGGTGTTGACGTCCTCGGCGCTCGCCGACCGGGTGGGCGACCGGCCGGCCCTCGTCGTCGACGAGTGCGCCGCCGAACTCGCCGCCGCGCCCGGCGACCGGCCGGAACTCGGCGGCGACGGCAGCCAGGACCCCGGCGCCTACGTGATCTACACCTCCGGGTCGAGCGGTCGACCCAAGGGCGTCGACGTCGCGCAGTCGAGCATCTGCAACTTCCTGGACGTGGTGCCCGGCGTGTACGACGTGCGCCCGACGGACCGGGTCTACCAGGGCATGACGATCGCGTTCGACTTCGCGATCGAGGAGATCTGGCCGACGTGGTCGGTCGGCGCCACCCTGGTGGCCGGTCCGAACGACTCGCGCCGCCTCGGCGCGGAGCTGGCGGACTTCCTGGACGAGGCACGCATCACCGTCCTCTACTGCGTGCCCACCCTGCTGGCCACCGTTCCGCGCGACCTGCCCCGGATCCGCAACCTGCTCGTCGGCGGGGAGGCCTGCCCGGGGCAGCTGGTCGAGCGGTGGAGCCGGCCCGGCCGGCGAATCCTCAACACCTACGGGCCGACCGAGGCCACGGTCACCGCGACCTGGGGCGAACTGCTCCCCGGGCGGCCGGTCACCATCGGGCGGCCCCTGCCGACCTACTCCGTGGTGCTGCTGGACGAGCAGCGGCAGCCGGTCGCCGACGGCGAGGTGGGTGAGATCTGCATCGGCGGCCCGGGGGTGGCGCGCGGGTACGTGGGGCGCCCGGACCTGACCGCCGACCGGTTCATCGCGCACGCCCTGGCGCCGCCCGACGGTCGGCTGTACCGCACCGGGGACCTCGGTCGGATCACCGCGGACGGCGAGATCGAGTACCTGGGCCGGGCGGACTCCGAGGTCAAGATCCGTGGCCATCGGGTGGACCTCGGTGAGATCGAGAGCGTGCTGCTGGAGGACCCGGGGGTGGCCGAGGCCGTGGCGGCGCTGGTCCCGGTCGCCGACGCCCCGGACGCCCCCCACGAGCTGGCCGCCTACCTCGTCGCGCACGACAGCGACGAGGACGGGCGCGAGGAACTGGTCGCCCGGCTGTGCCAGACCCTGCAGACCCGGCTGCCCGGTTACATGGTGCCCTCCTTCCTGGACGTCGTCACCGCACTGCCGACCATGCCCAGCGGCAAGGTCGACCGGAAACGGCTGCCCCCGCCGAACCGCCGGCTCACCCTCGCCACCGGCCCCGTCGTGGCCGCCGAGGGCGAGCTGGAGGAGCAGGTACGCGCGGCGTGGGCGGAGGCGTTCGGCGTCGAGTCCGAGGCGCTGTCGGTCGAGGCGGACTTCTTCGCCGACCTCGGGGGGCACTCGTTGCTCGCGGCGCGGGTGGTGTCGCTGCTGCGCGCCCGCAAGGTCGGCGTGAGCCCGGCGGTCCGCGACCTGTACGCCCACCCGACCGTACGGGGCATGGCGGCTCATCTCGGCGCCGCCGACCGGACCGTCGCGCCCAGCGCTCCGCCCCGTACCGCCCCGGTGCGGCACAGCAGCCGGCGGATCGCGTTGGCCGGGTCCGGCCAGGCGGCGGTGATCTACCTGCTGCTGCTGGCGGTCACGCTCCCCGTCTCCTACGTCTACACCCGCAACGACGGTTTCGTGTCCGTCCGCGTCCTCGTGGAGCTGATGGTCGCGATCCTGCTCAGCTACCTCGGCGTGCGGTGGCTGCTGCCGGTGCTGCTGGCCCGGCCGTTGGCCGCGGGCATCCGGCCCGGCCGGTACCGCCTGTGGGGCCCCACCTACGTCCGGCTCTGGGCGTTGAACACGCTGCTGGCGGTCGGGCCGCTGCCCGTGCTCAGCGGTTCTCCGCTGATGGCGACCTACCTGCGGCTGCTCGGTGCCCGGATCGGCCGCCGGACCATGATCGCGACCGCCGCGATCAGCCTGCCGACCCTGATCTCCGTCGGGCGGGACGCCTCGGTCGGCTACGGAGTCTCGCTGCGGCCGTGGCGGGCGGAGGACGGCTGGGTCGTCGTCGGGCCGGTCACGATCGGGGCGGACGCCTTCGTCGGCGCGAACGCGGTCCTCGAGCCCGGCGCCTCGGTCGGGGCGAACGCCGGCCTCGGCGAACAGTCCGTCCTCGTGCACGGCGAGACGGTGCCGCCCGGGGAGCGTTGGGCGGGCTCGCCGCCGGCACCGACCCCCCGGCTGTCTCCCACCGCGGAATCGCTGCTCAGCTACCGCCGCCTGCGGCGTGGCTGGCGCGTGCACCACATCGCCGCCGCGCTGGTCGGCCTGGTCGGGCTGGAACTCATGGCGATCGCGATGGTCCTGCCCAGCGTGGCGCTGGTGTGGTGGGTGCTGCTGAACCGTGGTCTGCTCGCCGGCCTGGTCGCGACCCTACCGGCCGGGATCGTCTACGTGCTCACCGTCTGCGCGTTGGTCGCCGCCGGCAAGCGGCTCGTGCTACCGCGGGCGCCGGTCGGCATCCACCATCGCGTCCACTCGATGCTCGGCGTGCGCAAGTGGATCACCGACAAGCTGCTCGAGTCCAGCCTCATGTTCACCAACTCGCTCTACGCGACCCTCTACACCGGGCCCTGGCTGCGGCTGCTCGGTGCCCGGGTCGGCCGCGGCGCCGAGGTCTCCACCGCCGCGCACCTGGACCCGGACCTGCTCGCCCTGGGATCGGAGAGCTTCGTCGCCGACATGGCCAGCCTCGGCGCCGCGACGTTCGCCAACGGCCGGATGGCGTTCCTGCCCACCACGGTCGGTGACCGAGCCTTCGTCGGCAACGCCGCGTTCGTACCGGCCGGCACGGTGCTGGGCGAGGGGTCCCTGATCGGCGTCGGCACGCTCCCGCCCGACGACGGCGTCCCGCAGGGCACGTCCTGGTTGGGTTCACCGGCGATGCACCTGCCGGCGCGCCAGAGCAGCGGCTCCTTCTCCGAGGAGGTGACGTACCGCCCGCCGCGCCCCGTGGTGGCCCGCCGGCTGTTCGTCGAGTTCTTCCGCGCGACCCTGCCCGCATCGGTGCTCGGCGCCAGCTTCTACCTCTACCTCCTGGCGCTGTCCCAACTCGCCAACGGTCGGGACCTGCTCGTGCCGGCGCTGGTGTCGCCCTTCGTCGCGATGACGTCGAGCGTCGCCGTGATCGCCTTCTGCGCGGCGACCAAGCGCAACGTCGTCGGCACCTACCGGCCCCGGGTGGAACCGCTGTGGAGCGGCTTCGTCCGGCGCACCGAGTTCGTCACCGGCCTCTACGAGGCCGCGGCGGTCCCCGCCGGCATCGGGCTCCTGGTCGGCACGCCGTTCCTGCCGCCGCTGCTGCGCTGGTTCGGGGTCCGCGTCGGCAGACGCACCTGGATCGGCACGACGTACCTCACCGAGTTCGACCTCGTCGAGATCGGCGACGACGCGACCGTGGGCACCGAGGTGTCGCTGCAGACCCACCTGTTCGAGGACCGGGTGATGAAGATGTCCGTCGTCACGGTCGGCGCCGGCGCCACGATCGGCACCCGCGCCATCGTGCTCTACGACGCGGTCGTCGGCGACGACGTCATGTTGGGCTCGCTCTCGCTGCTGATGAAGGGCGAACACCTGGTTCCCGGGACCCGATGGCGCGGGATCCCCGCCCAGGGCGTACTCACCCACGACACCACCGGCCAACGGGCGGCCTGATGCCGCGCGGTACGGCCGCGGCTCGCACCGCGCCGCAGCCCGCTCCCGTCCACCATCCACTCACCGAAAGGGAAGAACGCTCGATGAACAAGGCACTGCTGGTTTCCGACGCGGTCCACTTCCGCGTCGACTACGAGATCAACCCGTACATGCACACCGCGATCCAGCCCGACCACGCGGTGGCGATCCTCGAACACGAGCGCATCGTCGCCGCGCACCGGGCGGCGGGGCGCCGCATCGAGTACGTGACGTCGGCGCCGGAGTGCCCGGACATGGTCTTCACCGCCAACGCCGCCCTGGTGCGGGGCCGTCGGGCCGTGCTGGGCGCACCACCACCGGAGCGCAAGGCGGAGCTGCCGTACTTCCAGGAGTGGCTGATCGACCACGACTTCGAGGTCCTGGAGGCGCCGTACCCGTTCAGCGGGCAGGGCGACGCCCTGGCCTGCGGCGACCTGCTGCTCGCCGGCTACGGCCAGCGGACCGACCGGCGGATGCATGCCGTGCTCGCGGGGGAGCTGGGCTACGAGATCGTGCCGCTGCGAACGGTGAGCCACCAGTGGTACGACCTCGACCTGGCGGTCGGGGTCGTCGAGCCGGGGCGAACGCTCGCCTACTGCCCGGAGGCCCTCGACGAGCCGAGCCGCCACCGGCTGCGCGGCCTCGGCATGGACCTGATCGAGGTCTGCGTCGAGGAGGCGACGCGCTTCGCGCTCAACCTGATCAGTGACGGCACCACCGTGACCATGACCAGGGGGGCGCCGCGGCTGGCGACCGCGCTGCGTGAGCGCGGCCTGCGGGTCGTCGAACTCGACACGACCGAGCTAGCCAAGGGCGGAGGCGGGGTCCGCTGCACCGCGCTGACCCTCGACAACCCGCTGCCGACGAGGCCGTGATGGCGATGGGGAACGTCGGTCGGCTGCTCGCCGCCGGCGGGCGGGCACTCGCCGGTCGTGGCCTGACGGTCCGCTCGCCACTGTCCGGGTCGCCGGAGCCGCCGGTGGCGCTGGTGTACCGGGGGCCGGCGACGCTGCCCGGCTGCCCGGAGGCGGTGGCGGCGCTGCTCAAGTCCAGCCGTTGGGGCTTCGACGTCCGGTACGTCGGCCCGGACGCGGACGACCTGCCGCTGACCCGGCGGGCCCTGGCCGGGGCGACGCTCTACGCCCAGCCCGGTGGCGGCACCCTCAAACGCGGCTACCGCCACCTGAAGCACCACCGCGACCAGATCAGGCAGTTCGTCCACTCCGGCGGGAGGTACCTCGGCATCTGCCTCGGCGGATACCTCGCGGGGGCCACGCCCGGCTTCGGCCTCCTGCCCGGGGACACCGACCAGTACATCGCCTCGTCCGCCGCCACGGTCGACTCGGAGCGGAACACCGTCGTCCAGGTCTCCTGGCGCGGCCGGCGGCGGACGCTCTTCTTCCAGGACGGCCCGTACTTCTGGCTGCGCCCGAAGGCCGAGGCCGACGTCCTCGCGACCTACCCGAACGGCACCGTCGCCGCGATGGTCGCCCCCTTCGGCGCGGGCCGGGTCGCAGTCGTCGGCCCCCACCCCGAAGCCACCGACGACTGGTACGTCGACGCCGGGTTGCCGATCGCCGACCGGCTCGGCACGGATCTCGGCTGCGACCTGATCGACACCGTGATGAGGCCATGACACCGACCGTTTACCTCAGCCGCGCCGCCCTGGACCGGGCCGCCGACGCTCCGCCCGCGACGTCCGGGCGCTCGCGACTGCTCGGCGTGGACGCCGCGCGTGGCGTCGCGCTGTTCGGGATGATCGCCGTGCATTCGCTGTACCAGTCCGACGCCCTGGGCCGACCGACCTGGTCGTTCACCATCTTCGGCGGTCGGGCGGCCGCCCTGTTCGCGGTGCTGGCCGGGGTCGGCATCGCGTTCATGACCGGTCGACGGCGGGTCCGCCTGACCGCCGGCGGAGGTCCGGTGGCGGCGCTCGTCGTCCGGGCCCCGGCCATCGGCGCGATCGGCTTGGCACTGGGCTACGCCGACGCGTCCCTGGCGTCGGTGATCCTGCCGTACTACGCGGTGATGTTCGTGCTGGCCATCCCGCTGGTGTTCCTGCCGACCTGGTTGGTGGCGTTCACCGGCCTGGCCGTGGCCGCCGGCAGTCCCGTGCTCCGCCAACTCCTGCTGCCGCAGCTGCCGGAGCCGACCTACGACAACCCGGGGTTCGCGCATCTCGTCGACGCTCCCGGCGCGCTGCTCACCGAGCTGTCGATGACGGGGGAGTTCCCCGCGGTGACGTGGTTGGCGTACCTCTGCGCCGGGCTGGTGGTCGGGCGGTTGACCCTCACCCGGATGTCGGTGATCCTCGGCCTGCTCTACACCGGGGTCGCGCTCGCCTCGGCGGCGCCGGTGGTGTCGTGGGTCCTGCTGAACCGGTACGAGGGCCTGCAGCAGATCTGGTTGACGCAGCCGAAGAGCGGGTTGACCGTGGCCGAGACGAGCGGGCTCCTCGCGCTCGGCGGGGACGGCAGCACGCCGACCTCGACGTGGTGGTGGCTCGCGGTCGACGCGCCGCACACCAGCACCCCGCTCGATCTGCTCGGCACGATCGGGAGCGCGATCGCCGTGCTCGCCGCCATGCTGCTCCTCGGCCACGTCGCGCGGCGGGCGACCTCCGTGCTGCTGGTGCCCCTCGCCGCGGCCGGCAGCATGACGCTGACGCTCTACACCGCGCACATCGTGTTCATCAATTCCGACCTCGACACCCTCGAGCCCACGGCCGGATACGTCGCGCAGGTCGTGGCCATCGCGCTGATCGCGACCGCCTGGTGGGCAACCGCGGGCCGCGGCCCGCTGGAAGGGCTCGTGACGCTGCTCTCGCGCGGCGTGGGTCGACTGGTCACCCGGCCGGGCCGAGCATCGCGGGGCCGGGGCGGCATGTCGATGTACGCACCGCCTTCCGCCGACCGGCACGCGACCGCCTGGCGGCGCGGCTGAACGGCAGGGGTGCGACATGGGACGGACCATCTCGGGCCTGCTGCGGGAAGAGACCGGGCGGATCAGCCGGCGACGCCTCGTCGTCGGTGCCGGCGCCGCCGGCACCCTGGCCGCCCTCGCGTGGGCCGGCGTGTCGGCGGTCACCGGGAACGGCGACCGGCCGCTGGCACTGGTCTACCGGGGGCCGGCCGCCTGTTCCGGCTGCGCCGAGGCCGTGGCCGCCCTCCTGCGCAGCGCACCGGTCGGGTTCCGCACCGAATACTGCGGCCCGGGCGAGCAGCGGCAGATCTCGCGGAGCACGCTGACCGACGCGGCGGTCTACGCCCAACCCGGCGGCGGCAACGTCGGCCCGGCCTGGCGCAGGCTGCGTGACCACGCCGAGGACGTGCGTGGCTTCGTCCGCGACGGCGGCCACTACCTCGGTTTCTGCCTGGGGGCGTACCTCGCCGCCGCCCGGCCCGGCTTCGGGCTGCTCGACGGGAAGGTCGACCAGTACATCAGGACGGCCGGGGCGAGCGTCGACAGCGTCGACGACGCGGTGATCCCCGTTCGGTGGCGCGGCAGGGCCCGGCACATGTTCTTCCAGGACGGGCCGACGCTCGAGCTGCGACCCGGGGCGCCGGGCATGGTGCTCGCCACCTACGACACCGGCGCACCCGCCGCCGTCGTCACCGCCTTCGGCGCCGGGCGGGTCGGACTCGTGGGACCGCACCCCGAAGCCGACCGGTCGTGGTACGCCGACGCCGAGCTGACCAACCCGGACGGCATCCGCCTCGACCTGGGCCACGACCTGGTGCGGAGCACGGTGGACGGGTGGGCCCCGACGTCCGCCGGGAGCTGATCGGCCCGCGCCGTCACTCGCGCCGGTGCTGCCGGGGCAGCCAGCCCATGAACCGGTCCTGGAGGGTGGTCCCGGGCGCCGGCGTCAGGTCCTGGGCGGCGGCCGCGAGGCAGGAGCCCAGGTAGACGCTGAGCATGGCGCGGTCGACCCGGTACTCCTCCAGCAACCGGGCGCGCTTGGTGGCGCACGGCCAGTCGGCGCCGCAGGTGCCGCAGGTCCAGCCCGGCGTCACCGGGGCGTGATCGTCCATGGGGGACGTTGAGCCTTCCACACCACCGGTCATCGCACTCCCTCTCCGGTTCACGTGGCGGCCCGCCCCCCGGCGGACCAGAGTCGACAATGGATGAGAGCCGTCCCCCCTGCGACGCCCCATTCAGCGCCACGGAACGCTACGGCGTTACGCGGTTGCGGTACGTTCACCAACCATGGCCATCGCGACGCTGACCGTGGACCAGGTGCTGGCCTGGCGGGCCGGCCGGCACCTGCTGCACCGACCGACGGGCGTGGACCCCGTCGACGTGGTCGGCCGGCTCGTCGGCGTGCAGGCGCAGGTCGCCTCCGCCGCCGAGCAGGCCGTCGCCGCCCGACAGGCCGATCCCCGGCCCGGGGCGGTCGCGGCCGCGCTCGCGGGGCGTCGGCTGCTGCGCACCTGGGCGATGCGCGGCACCCTGCACGTGCTGCGCGTCGAGGACGCGCCCGCCTGCCTGTCCCTGCTGGCCGCCGGCCGGTTCTGGGAGAAGGGCTCGTGGCAGCGCACCTTCGTGACCGTGGACCGGCTCGCGGCGATCGCCGAGTCGGCCGCCGCCGCGCTGGACGGCCGGACGCTGACCCGGGAGCAGCTCACCGCCGAGATCGTGGAACGCACCGGCGACCGGACGGTCGCCGCGCACCTCGGCTCCGGGTGGGGGGCCTTGCTCAAGCCGCTGGCCTGGCAGGGCCTGCTGGTGCAGGGGCCGACCGAGGGAAACCGGGTCACCTTCACCCGGCCGGAGACGCTGCTGCCCGACTGGCCCGGCCTGCCCGACCCTGAGGAGGCCGCGTCCCGGGTGGTGCCGGCCTGGCTGGGCGCGTACGGGCCGGCGAGCGCGGAGACCTTCGACCAGTGGCTGAGCCGGGGCGGCTCGAAGCGGGCCGCGCTGCGCGGCTGGTTCGCCCGGCTCGTCGACGCGGGCGTACTGGTGCCGGTGACCGTCGACGAGCGGCCGGCGTACGCCCGGGCAGTCGACGTGGACGAGATCGCCGCCGCCCGCCCCGACGACGCCGTACGCCTGCTGCCCGCCTTCGACCAGTGGGTGCTCGGGCCGGGCACGAAGGACACCACGATCGTCCCGGCCGACCGACGCGCCTCCGTCAGCCGGGCCGCCGGCTGGATCTCGCCGGTGGTGGTGCACCGGGGGCGGGTGGTGGGCACCTGGGAGGCCCGCGACGGCGAGCCGGTGGTGGACCTGTGGCCGGAGTCGCCGCCGGTGCCGGCCGGCGGGCTCGACGCCGAGCGGGCGCGCGTGGGGGCGTACCTCTCGGGGAGCGGCGATGCGTGACCTGCTGCCGCCGTCGGTGGCGGTGGCGGTGGCCGGGCCGGCGGACTGGACGGGCGAGTTGCTGCCGGCCGAGCGGGCGTGCCTCAGCGAGCGGGCGGTGGAGAGCCGCCGCCGCGACTTCACCGCCGGGCGGGTGTGCGCCCGCCGCGCGATGGCGGCGCTCGGCGTGTCCCCGGCCCCGGTGCCGGCGGCGGCCGACCGCTCGCCGGTCTGGCCGGCGGGCGTGGTCGGTGCCATCACCCACACCCGGGACTACTGCGCGGCCGTCGCCGCCCGCGGCATCGAGGTCCGGTCGGTCGGCATCGACGCCGAGCGGCACAAGGAGCTCAACCCGGGCGTACGCCGGCTGATCTGCCTGCCCGAGGAGGAGGACCGGTTCGCCCGCCTGCCGGCGGGGACCTCCTGGCCGGCGGTGGTGTTCAGCGCCAAGGAGACGATCTACAAGGTGTGGCATCCGGTCGTCGGCACCTGGCTGGACTTCCACGACGCCCTGGTGGAACTCGACCCGGACGCCGGCACGTTCACCGCCCGCATCACGCCGGCCCGGATCGACGCCGCCCCGGTGGCCGACCCGCCGACCCTGGTCACCGGCCGGTTCAGCGTCGACGACGCCCTGGTGCGCACCGCCGCCGTGCTGCTCCCCCGCTGACCCGCCACGGGAGCCATGGCCCCTTCGACCCGGCACGGGACCCGTTCAGAGGACGACGCCGGGCCGCCGGAGACGCGAAGATGTTCCGTTGTCCGCGCACGGTAGCGTCAGCCGCGTTTGCCGTCGTCGTCAGGTGCCTAGGAGTACGGTGAGTCACCCCCAGCCCCCATACGGGCCGCAGGATCCCTACCAGCCGAGCCCGGAGCAGCAGCCGTACCCGCCGGCACCGCAGTTCCCC
Source organism: Micromonospora sp. NPDC048040 (assembly GCF_055587185.1). Lineage (NCBI taxonomy): Bacteria > Bacillati > Actinomycetota > Actinomycetes > Micromonosporales > Micromonosporaceae > Micromonospora > Micromonospora sp. NPDC048040. The sequence goes on from NZ_JBVJGT010000002.1 coordinate 415,540, forward strand.
GCCAACCAGGGCGGTTACCCGCCCCAGCCGCCGGTCTCCGGCGGCCCCCAGCCCGCGGGCGACCCGTGGGCCCCGCTCCCGCCCGTGCCGCAGCAGCCGGCCAACGACCCGTGGGCCGCGCCCCAGCCGCCGGTCTCCGGCGCCCCGCAGCCGCCGGTGTCGGGCGTGCCCGGCGAGCCGTGGGCGCAGCCGCCCGTCTCCGGCGCGCCGCAGCCGCCGGTGTCCGGGACGCCGGGCGAGCCGTGGGCCCCACCGCACCAGCCGACGTCCGGGATGCCGCAGCCGCCGATCTCCGGCACGCCGTACCCGCAGGTGACGTCCGGCGCGCCCGGCTACCCGCTCGGCCCGCCGCAGCCGGTCGCGCCGCCGAACAACAAGAAGAAGACCGTCCTGATCATCGCGATCGTGGCGGTCGTGCTGACCCTGCTCTGCTGCGTCGGCGGCATCGCGGCGGTCGTCGCCGGCGCCGACAAGGCGAAGGACGACCTGGAGAAGGCCCTGCCCACCCCGGCGACCACCAACGCCGCGCCGGGCGGGGCGCCCGCCACCAGCGCCGCCCCGGGCAAGGACGACGAGACCTACAACATGAAGCCCGGCGACACGCTGGTCCTCTCCGACGACGAGGGGACCCTCGAGGTCACGGTCACCCGGTTCACCACCTCCACCAAGGGCTGCCGGGAGTACGCTCCGGACCCGGACAAGGGTATGTACCTGATCGCCCACGTCACCGCCACGGTGACCAAGGGCAAGGGCTCGATCAACCCGTTCTACTTCGAGTGGGTGGCCTCGGACGGCACCACGACCAACGGCCTGGCGAGCGCGCTCTCCGGCTGCGGCGACACGCTGAGCTCCGGCAACAACCTGCGCGAGGGCAGCAAGCGCACGGGCACCGTGGTGTTCGACGTCCGCGACAAGAACGGTGCACTGGAGTACAAGCACAGGTTCGAGAGCGCCGGCTCCTGGAAGCCGTAGTCCGCACCCGCTGACGGGAGGCCGGTCCCCTCGGGGGCCGGCCTCCCGCGCTGTCCGGAGCCGTTCCCCGCCGGCGTGCCCGGTGCGCGGTCAGCGGCCCTGCTCCAGCAGGTCGGCGACCGTGATCAGCGGAGTCACCAGGGACGGCACCAGGGCCGGGTCGTTCAGCCGGCCGCGCCGGTAGGTGATCAGCTCCGCGCCGCGCACGCTCCAGGCCGGCACCGCCCCCGCCAGGTGCGCGCCGATCAGGGTCGGCCCGACCAGGGCCTGCTGACCCGGGGCCGCCGCGCCCACCCGCCACTGCCGGTCGAACTCCTCGTGCCCCGTGGCGTAGCTGTCGCTGCCGAACAGCGCGCGTCCCAGCTTCGAGAACACGTGGCGCGGCGCGACCGCCAGCGGCGGGAACTGCCGCCGCAGCCACACCGAACAGACGACGTACGTGTGGGTCTGCGAGTTGGTCGTCTGGTTGCCGTCCGCCCCGGTCGAGGTGTGCGTCTCCGTGTACGCGTACTCGGCCACCCCCACCGGGCGACCGTGCAGCATCCCGGCCAGCGCGAACCGCACGCCCCGGCGGCTGCGGCCCGGCACCCGGTCGGTCCAGGCGACCTGCGGTCTCTCGGCGTACGTCCAGCCGTACCGGGCGGCCCACTGCCGCCACCGGTCCCGCCGTTCCCGCTCCTGACGGTGGGTCGTCACGACCAGCGCGGTGAGCCCGACCCCGAGGAGGACGGCGAACGCCCCGCAGCCGGCGAACAGGAAAACGCTCATCAATCGATCCACGGGCGGCAGCGTAGTGACCGCCCGCACGAGCGCCGGCCGTCGGGACGCCGGGCGGGGTTCGTCTCGACGCGATGCCTCGCCTTCGTCACCCGTAGTCGCGGCGACCCCTGATCCCACCCCTGTCGTCCACCCGGTTCGTTGAACCACCCCCCGGCGTGCTGTTCAGTTCCCACCGGTGCGGTCGACGATGACGGTGCTGAATCTCTGCTGGCACACCGAAGAGGAATCCACAGTGAACAGAGGGAAGACGGTCCTGCGCCGGATCGGCGCGACCGTGAGCGCGATGCTGCTGGTCGCCGGGGCCGTGGTCGTCGGGGCCACCCCGGCCTCGGCCGCGAACTACTACTACGAGCTGCCGTACCCGGCCGGCGAGTCCTACCGGGTCACCCAGGGGCCGGAGGGCACGTACTCGCACGTCGGCGCGTACAACGAGTACGCCTGGGACTTCGGGCTGCCGGCGAACTACGAGGTCTCCGCCTCCCAGGCGGGCACCATCATCATGTCGAACTGGTCGCCGTACTGGCAGAACGGCATCGAGGTGATCATCCGGCACTCGAACGGCCAGTGCACCCACTACGCGCACCTGAACCGGGCGATCTACAACGCCGGCACCTGGGTCCCGCAGGGCCGGGTCATCGGCTGGTCGGGCAGCACCGGCGCGTCCACCGCGCCGCACCTGCACTTCCAGGTCATCAACTGCAGCACCCGCGTGGGCATCCCCGCCACGCTCCAGGGCTGGACGCCGTGGACCGGCACCTGGCCGGTCAGCGTCAACTACTACGCCTGACCGACGACGCCCTCCCACGTGTCCTGCTCGCCCGATGACAGCGAGCAGGACACGTGGGATTCGGTGGCTTCACCGGACGACATGGACCATCACACGGCGCGCCGGCCGGCCGCCGTCCCGGGCGACCGGTCCACGGGCGCGGCGTCGGTCCCGGCGTCGCCGGGGTCGTCTCCCCCGGCGAGGATCGTGGTCACCGCCGCACCGCGGTCGAGCATGGCCTTGCGGCTCACCGCGGCCACCAGGACGGCCGCCGCGACGAACAGCCACATGTCCCACGGCTGGGCGTCGGGCCAGACCGGGTTGTTCATCTGCGCGTGGAACAGGAACGGCACAAGCAGGCTCCCCCGTGCGGCGTTGAACATCGGCGTGAGGATGACGCTGATCGCCACGACCCCGAAGAAGAACGGCCAGAACGCCCACGCGGACTGCTTCGTCCCGCTCACCAGGAACGACGGCGTGTGCCAGACCGCCACCACCAGGCCGAGCAGAAGCCCGGCCCACAGCGGCGAGAACCGCCGCTGGAGCAGCGGCAGCGCCACGCCCCGCCAGCCGAGTTCCTCGATGGGGCCGATGAGGAACATCGCCAGCAGGGCCGGCAGCACGGCGTGCCACGGCGAGAAGGGAAACGGGTCGGTGAGGTTGCCCTTGACCGCGGCTCCGGCATAGAACACCGCGGGCATGCCGACGATCAGCACCAGCCACCACGACCGCGACATCCGCCACAACGCGAAGCGACGGAAGAAGGCGCCCAGGCCCGACATGCCGTAGTGGCGCCACACCATCAACACGCCCACGATGCCGGGTGCGTAGACCATGGAAATGAAGACCGGGTTGGTGTAGCCCATGGGCCCGAAGATGGCCTCGACCTTCGCCTGGAGCAGCACGTACAGCATGCCCGCACCCCAGGACAGGCCGAAAGTGGCGAGGAAGAAGGTGCGCAGCGACCGGAAGGTCAGGCCTGCCGCCCTCAACTCGGTGGTGTTGCGACTGCTTATGGGTGTTCGGGCGGTCACGGTAGCCCCTCTATGACGAATCGGACGCAGACGACCTGCCAGCCGTCTGGATCCAGCATTCCGACGCGGGCGGCGCGGGGGCATCGGGACCAACCCTGGTCGATCCCTGACCAGCCCCTGGTTCCGGCCGGGCATGGATTCGCGCGACGACCTGCGCGAACGCGGACCCCGTCCACGGAGGCGCCGGCGTCGGAAAAAGGCCCGTTCCGGCCGAAGGCACTCAGCCGGCGCTCAACCGCCTCGGTGACCGGCCCCAGCCGCTGATCGGGGTTTTCACCGAGGGGCGGGCGGGGACGCAGGTCGGGAGGCGCGGACAGCACCCTGGTCCGCCGAAGCGACAGGGAGGCGACATGAGCCTGGAGAGGGCGAAGGACAAGGTCGAGCGGGTCGCCGGCGCCGCCAGGGCGCGGATGGGCGACATGGCACAGGGCGAGCGGGCGCAGGCGGAGCGGGTGGCGAAGCGGGACGAGATACGGGGCAACCAGCCCGGCGAGCACGTTCAGGAGGACGCTCGGGACGCGCGGGACAACTTCACCACCTGACCCGGCACGTCGCCACGCCCCCGGCCGCGCGCCGGGGGCGGTGCTCCATGTCGGGGGCTAGCCGGAGAAGTCGCGTCGTGGGTCGAAGAGCCCGATGGGGTGTGCGGTCGCGCCGCTCGTCGCCAGGTCGGCGAGGATCTCCCCGACCACCGGGACGAACTTGAAGCCGTGCCCGGAGAACCCGCACGCGACGGTGACCTGCGGGTGCCGCGGGTGCGTCGCGATCACGAAGTGCTGGTCCGGCGTGTTGGTGTACATGCAGGTCGCGGCCCGCAGGAACCGGCCCGGAAGGGTCGGCAGGACCCCGGCGAGATGCTGCCGCATGTCCTGCACCTCCTCCGGGTGCACCTGCCGGTCGATGGTGTCCGGCGTGCAGAGCGCACCGCCACGGAAGAAGGCCACCTTGGCACCGCCGTCGGGCCCGTCGATGGCCGGGAAGCCGTACACCTGCGTGCCGGCGGCGTCCTCGTGGATGTAGATGGGATGCCGCCCGGGCTCGAAGGGGCCGACCCCGGTCTCCGGCTGGAACCAGTACATGATCTGCCGCTCGACCGTCAACGGCACGCCGAGGTCGGCGAGGAGTTCGGGCGCCCAGGCACCCGGGCAGACGACGAGCCGGCCGGCGGTGTAGGAACCCTTCTCGGTCGTCACGCGTACGCCGCCCTCGGGCAGCGCCTCCCAGCGCGCCACCGGCTCGCCGTAGCGCAGGTCGGCGCCGTGCCCGGCGGCGAGGTCGAGGTGAGCGGCGACGGTCGCCTCGGGGCGTACGAAGCCCGCCTTGGCCTCGAAGAGCGCCAACTCGTCGTCACGTGGACTGAACGTCGGAAAGCGGCGGCGCAGCTCACCCGCGTCGAGAATCTCGTGCGGCAGGTCCCACTCGCGCGACGCGCGCAGGCTGCCGGCGAAGGTGAGGCTCTCCGGTCGGCCGACGAACACCCCGCCGGTGAGCGAGATGATCTCCCGCCCGGCGTCGTGTTCCAGCCTCTCCCACAGCTCGTACGCCCGGAGCAGGAGCGGCACGTAGGCCGGGTCCTCGAAGTACGACTGCCGGATGATGCGCGAGCCGCCGTGGCTGGAGCCCCGGTCGTGCGCCCGCCCGAACCTCTCCAGACCGAGCACGCGCTGCCCCCGCGCGGCCAGGTGGTAGGCGGCGCTGCTGCCCATCCCACCGAGCCCCACGACGATGACGTCGTAGACCGACATGTCCGCTCCCTCCCGCCTTCGGGCATCATCGGCAAACGGCGCAGATGAGCAGGGACTGATCTACCTCACGATGCATCCCACGCCGCTGCCGGATTAGCTCGCGGCCAGCCCCATCGACCCTGCGGTCGCCGACTGCCTGCACTTCGCTGCTGCACAAGATCCAAAAAGGCCGTCTCCCGCGATGGGGAAACGGCCTTCGAACTGGGTGGAGCTGAGGGGATTTGAACCCCTGACCCCCTCGATGCGAACGAGGTGCGCTACCGGTCTGCGCCACAGCCCCTCCGCCGGCGAACCGGCGTCGGTCCCACCCGGCTTTCACCGGGCGGGCCGGCGACAAGGCTAACAGGTCGACCGCCTCCGCCGCGAATCCACCCCCGGCGCGGCGGGATCTTGGCGAGAACCGGCCCACGGAGGACTGGATCGGCGACGCCGGAAGCGGACATCCCGGCCACCCGGAAACGGACATTCAGGCCGAGTGGGTGCCGCGGCCGGACTGGTACGGGCGCCCCCGCAGGCCGCCCGTACGCCGGTAGGACACGGAGCCGCCGTTGGCCGCCGCGGGCAGGTCGGCCGGCCGGTCCAGGCCCATCGCCGCGCGGCGTACCACCTCGCGCTGGGCCGCCAGCCGGCGCTGGGCCTCCCGGCGGGCCGCCGCCCGGCGGGCCTGCTCCCGCCGCACCTCGGCCTGCCGGGCGGCCAGCCAGGCCGCCTCCCGGGCCTGCGCCCGCCGCCGCCGGCGATCCGCCACCGCCCGCGCCCGCAGGTGTACGACGTACGCGACCAGCAGGGTGGCGGTGACCCCGAAGCTGATCCAGAAGCCGGGGCCGACCACGATCACGCCGATCAGCTCGACGAAGTTGAGCAGCAGCAGCGCGGCGAGCACCCGGCGCCGGCGGTAGACGGCGGGGGTGTGCTGCCGGCGGGGCGGCGGCCGGCGGCGGGTCTTCTTCTTCCCGGCGGGCGGCACGGCGCGCAGCCGGCTCGACCGGCGGGCGGCGGGCGGCGCGGAGACCGGGGCCGCGAGACCCCCCGCGTCCTTGCTCTCGCTCAGTGTGACGACGAGGGACCGGGGCGGGTGGACCGGCCGCCGCCCCGGGACAGTACGGCGCCGCCGGCGGCGCTGGAGCACCCGCGCCGTCGACTGCGCCCGCTCCGCCACCAGCCGCTCGGTGGCGTCGTACCGGCGGACCAGCGCCGGCGCGAGGGCGAGCAGGCCGGCGGCGGCGAGGACGGCGAGGAGCACCGAGGTCGGCACCCTCACCCCTCCCGTCACCGAATTCGGAGCAACCGCCGCCCGACCGCAGGATCTTCCACCGAGCGTGGTCGGGTGCGTGGATCGTACGGGTGGAGCAGCGCTTGCCACAGCTTGCAGTCACTTGAGGTTACGGGCCGCCGACGCGGATGGTGACGCGCCGCGCCGATCCCGTCCGTGGGACGACTCACCCCGCGATGGCGCGGATCCGGTGCCAGCGGCCCAGCAGGCCGCCCTCGGCGGCGACCTCCTCACTGGTCATCGCGTATCCGATGTGGTCCCGCCACGCACCGTCGATGTGCATGTAGCGCACGTGGTACGACTCCTCGCGGAAGCCCAGCTTCTCCACCACCCGGCGGGACGGCCGGTTCTCGGGGCGGATGTTCACCTCGACCCGGTGCAGCCCGCCCGGGCCGAAGGCATGGTCGACGGCGAGCGCCAACGCGGTCGGGATGATGCCGCGACCGGCCACCCGGGAGTCGACCCAGTAGCCGACGTACCCGGAGCAGAACGCCCGCCGGACGATGCTGCCCACGTTGAGGTGGCCGACCAGCCGCTCCCGGCCGTCCTCGCGCAGGCAGACCGCGAACGGCATCCCCTCGCCGCTGCGCGCCGACCGGCGCTGGTCGCGGTGCACCCAGCGGAACGCGGCCGGCGAGTTCAGCTCGTGCCAGCTTCCCGGAAGGGACGACTCCCACGGCGCGAGCCACTCCCGGTTGGCACGGCGCACCTCCGACCAGGCGGCGGCGTCCGCCCGCCGGTAGGGCCGCAGCACCACCGGGCCGTCGGCCAGCACCGCCGGCCACCCCGGCGCCCGCCCACCCCCGAACAGATTCACCGCGTCAGCTTCCGCTCACGACCGCGTCACCGCAAGCGCACTCCCGCCCGCACCGCACCGTCCGTCCAGCCGCGCCCGGGAGGCCACGCTCACCGGCGCCGGTCCAGCAGGAGGACGTCCACGGTGGACCCGGCCGCCGCGGTGGTCACCCGCTCGCCGAGCACCAACAGGCCGTTGGCCTCGGCCAGCCCGGAGAGGGTGTACGGCCCGCCGTTGAGCGGCTGGACCGTGTATCCGCCGCCGCGCCGCTCGGCGACGTGCGCGGGGCGGAACTCGCGCAGCCCGACCGGCGACGAGATCGTCTCCAGCAGGTGCGCGCGAACGCTGGGCCGGAACACCGGTTCCGCCCCGGCGAGCAGATTTATCGCCGGGCGGGCCAGCACCTCGAAGCCGATCAGGGCGGCGCCCGTGTCGCCGGGCAGGCACACGACCGGCACCTCCTCGGCGCCGACCGTGCCGAAGCCGAGGGAGGTGCCGGGATAGAGCGCCACCTCGGTGAAGGTGACCGGCCCGGCCCGGGCGCCCTCCCGGCGGGAGAGGATCCGCCGCACCATGTCACCCGGCCCGGTGCCGGTGCCCCCCGTGGTGATGATCAGGTCGGCGCGCAGCGTCTGGTCCTCCAGCAGCCCGCGCAGCCCCTCCGGGTCGTCGTCGCAGATGCCCACCCGGTACGCCAAGGCGCCCACCTCGGCCGCCGCCGCGGTGAGCGCGTGCGAGTTGGCGTCGACCGTCTGGCCGGGCTGGCTGCCCCGGCCCACGTCGACCAGCTCGTCGCCGGTGGCCACGATGACCACCCGGGGGCTGGGCCGGACCACCAGGTGCCCGATGCCGGTGGCGGCGAACACCGCGACCAGCGCCGGGGAGACATAGGTGCCGGCCCGGGCCAGCAGGGTCCCGGCGGGCAGCTCCTCGCCGGCCCGGCGCACCCCGTACCCGCGTTTGGGGACGCGGAAGATCTCCACCGCGGCCATGCCCTGGTCGGTCCACTCGACGGGGACCACCACGTCCGCGGCAAGCGGCAGCGGCGCGCCGGCGGCGACGGAGAAGCACGCGCCGGGGGTGAGCCGCACCGGGCGCCAGCTCGCCGCGCCGAGGTCGCCGACGACGTTGAGCCGGACGTTGCGCCCGCCCGGCCCGCCGGACTGGGTCGGGACGTAGCCCACGCCCCGGCCGCCTCCGGAGATGTCCTCCCAGCGGGCCGCGTACCCGTCCACGGCCGCCTGGTCGAAGGCCGGGAAGGAGTGCGGCGCGACGACGTCCTCGGCGAGGACGTTGCCGTGCGCCTGGGTGAGGTCGAGGTCGAGCGGAGGCAGCGCGCGTAACCTGCGCAGCACGCTGCCCAGGTAGTCGGCGAGCGGCGTCAACTCGTTCGCGGCCGCCTCGGCGTCGGCCGACGCTGTCATGTACCAGTCACGCCCGACACGTCGGAGTTGACGAACTCGGCCAGCCATTTGCGGAACTCGCCGCCGAGGTCGTCGCGCTCGGCGGCGATCTGCACCACGGTCTGGAGGTAGCCCAGCGGCATGCCGGTGTCGTAGCGGGTGCCCCGGTAGACGATCGCGTGCACCGGCGTGCCCTCGTTGCGCAGCAGCTCCATCGCGTCGGTCAACTGGATCTCCCCGCCGCTGCCCGGCTTCGTGCGCCGGATCGCGTCGAAGATGCTGGCGGGCAGCACGTAGCGGCCCAGCACCGCGAGGTTGCTCGGCGCGTCCTCCGGCTTCGGCTTCTCCACCATGCCGGTGACCCGGACGACCTCGCCGATGTCGGTCAGCTCCGCCTCCGCCGGCTCGACCGAGGCGATGCCGTAGCGCTTGGTCTCGGAGGGGTCGACCTCGAAGAAGGCCAGCACGACGCCGCCGGTGCGCGCCTGGAGCTCCAACATGGCCGGCAGCAGCGGCTCGGACCGCTTCACGAACTCGTCACCCAGCAGCACCGCGAAGGGCTGGTCGCCGACGTGCGACTCGGCGTACCCGACGGCGTGACCGAGGCCGAGCTGCTCGGGCTGCCGGCAGGTGTAGATCTCGGCCAGCTCGCTGGGGCGGCGCACGGCGGCCAGCCGCTCGGCGTCGCCCTTCTCCTCCAGCCGGGCCTCCAGGTCGGGGCGGCGGTCGAAGTGGTCCACCATCGACGTCTTGCCCCGCCCGGTGATCAGCAGGACGTCGCCGATGCCGGCCTGGGTGGCCTCCTCGACGATGTACTGCAGCACCGGCCGGTCGACCACCGGGAGCAGCTCCTTGGGCACCGCCTTCGTGGCCGGCAGGAACCGGGTGGCCAGTCCGGCGGCCGGGATGACTGCTTTGACCGCACGGGAGCGACCGGTTGCGGCGGTCGCCGTTGAGGGGTTCGCTGAGTGCTCCGACATGTCGCGAGACTATCGGCCACGGCTCTGCCGTGGAGGGTGAGGACCGGAAGACGCGCCGCCGCTCGTGCCGGGCCGCGCGGGACCGGGTCCGGCCGGCGCGGCCCGGGGCTCGGCCCCAGGCCCGGCCGGCGCGCCGCGCGGCTCGGCGTCGACCGGATCGGCCGGTTCGGGGCGGGTCCGGGCCGGCTGGCGCGGGGCGCCGGCGCGCGGCATCCCGTCCTCGGGGCTGACCGCGCCCGCCGGGACGGGGATCTCCCGGGCCGGCTGGTCGGCCCGGCCGTGGGCGACCGGCTCCTCGCCGGCCCGGCCGCCGCCCGCCCGCTCCCCGCCGGCCCGGCCGCCGCCCGCCCGTTCCCCGCCGGCCCGAGCGGCGTCCGCCCGCTCGTCGTCCGCCCGGCCCGGGTCCGCCCGCTCGTCGTCGTCGGCCCGGTCGTCGGCGATCCGCCAGGTGTCCCGGCCGGCCGCCTTGGCGGCGTAGAGCGCGTCGTCGGCGGCGTCCAGCACCTCCTGGCCCGTGCTGGCGTGGCCGGGATAGACGGCGATGCCGATGGAGACGGTCACCGCGATGGCCACGGGCGCGCCGCCGCCGTGCCCGTCGGCCGCGATCGGGGCCTCCCTGATCGCCGCGCCGAGCCGCTCCGCGACGATCGCCGCCCCCCGGGCGTCGGTCTCCGGCAGCAGCACCACGAACTCCTCGCCGCCCTGCCGGAAGGCCAGGTCGACCTCGCGGATCTCGCCCCGCACCCGGCGGGCGAACTCGGCCAGCACGGCGTCGCCGGCCGCGTGCCCGTGCGTGTCGTTGACGTCCTTGAACCGGTCCAGGTCGAGGGCGAGGACGCTGAGCATCCGGCCGAACCGGTTCGCCCGCTCGACCTCCCGGCGGATCGACTCCCGCAGGTAGCGGTAGTTCCAGAGCCCGGTCAGCGGGTCGGTCAGCGAGAGCCGCTGCGCCTCCTCGTGCACCCGCACGTTGTCCACCGCCACGGCGGCGTGGCCGGCGAAGGTCCGCAGGGTGACCAGGTCGTCGTCGTCGAACTCGTCCGCGCCGAGCCGGTCGTAGAGGGCCAGCACACCGAGCGCCCCGGCCGAGGAGGCCGGCTCCGACGACCCGGGCCGGGCGGGCGGGGCGTCCGCGCGGGCGGCGTCGACCGGGCCCGTAACGCCCGGGGCGGCGAACGGCACCGCGACGTACGTCCGGCAGCGCGGCTCGCCCGGCGGCACGGCGGAGGGCTCCGCCCGGCCGCGCTGCGGCTCGCCGGTCGCCGCGACGGCCCCGAGCACGCCGCTGCCCAGCGGCACCCGCAGCGGCCCGGCCCGCTCGTCGGGCGGGCAGCGGCCGTCCAGCCCCTCCGCGCACTGCGCCACGAGCACCCCGCCGTCGTCGACCAGCAGCACCGCGCCGGCCCGGGCGCCCGTCGCCGCGATCGCGCTGTGCAGGATCACCCGCAGGATGCGTTGCAGGTCGTGCGTGCTGGCCAGGGTGTCCCCCAGCACCGCGAGGTGCCCGCGCAACTGGTCGCGGCTGCTGGTCAGCGCCGCCACGTAGGTGCCGGTCTCCCGGGTCATCCGGTTGAACGCGCCGGCCAGCCGGCCGATCTCGTCGCGGCTGCGCACCGGCACCCGGACGGTCAGGTCGCCGAGGGCCACCCGGTCCACCGCGCCCGCCAGTTCCACCAGCGGCCGGGTGGTCACCCGGGCCAGCCGCCCGGCGGCCACCACGGCCAGCAGGGCCGCCACGAGCACCGCCGCGACCAGAGCGGCGTACAGGCCGGGCGGCTGGTCGCTGGGGACCGAGAGCACGAGCGGCAGGGGCTGCCCGGCGGACGGGCCGACCCGACGGACGTACCGGCCGTCGGCGGTCTCGGTGACCCGCTCGCCGTCGACGGTGCCGGCGGCGGCGAGCACGGCGTCGCGTACCCCGGTCGACTCGGTGGTGTGGGCGAGCCGGACGGGCACCTCGGCGTCGTCGAGCAGGGTGACCGCCACGCCGGTCACGGCCGCGAGCCGCGCCACGAAGGCCGGGTCGACCGGATGCGCCGCGGCGACCGTGCCCAGCGACCCGCCGGACCGGTCGCGCAGGTCGACCCGGACGGCGAGCGCCCGCACCGGACCGGCGGCCGGCGCGGCGGTGGAGCAGTCCCGCCAGGGCTCCGGCGGCCCGCCCGGCGAGGCGTAGGTGACCCGGCCGGCCACGTCGGTGACCCGCACGGCGGCCGCCAGGCCGCGGCTGACCACCTGGCCCGCGGCGCCGGGCCGGTCGCCGGTCAGGGCCACCGCGTCGGCGGCGGCCCGCAACTGCTGGCAGAGGGCGTCGACCGACGTGCGCACGGTCGCGGCGGCCACCGCCAGCCGCTCGGTGGACCGACTCCGGTCGACGGCCACCACGGTCGAACCGACGAAGAACGCCCCGAGCAGGACCGGGCCGAGCACCACCGCCAGGAAGGCTGTGGTCAACCGCCCGCGTAGCGTCACTCGGTCCCCCCGGAAGTTCCGCCGCCGTCGCTTGCGATGCTGACACAGAGCAACCAGGTGGCAAACGTTGCGTCAGGAGTGTTGCGTGCCCGATTTTTCTCATGAAGCGGAAGCGGCGAAGCGGGACGTGCGCGCCGCCGTGCGCGCCGCCCGCCGGGCGCTGACCGCGCCGACGCGGGCCGAGGCCGCCGGGCGCGTCCAGGCCGAGCTGGTGGCTCTCGTACGCCGGCTGCGCCCGCGCCGGATGACGGCGTACGTGCCGGTCGGCTCCGAGCCCGGCGGGCCCGACCTGCCGGCGGTGCTGCACGCGGCGCTGCCGCCGGGGGCCGAGCTGCTGCTGCCGGTGCTCTGTGCCGACCTCGACCTGGACTGGGCGGCCTGGGCCGGGGCGGACGCGCTGGTGGCCGCCGGCCGGGGCATGCGCGAGCCGGCGGGGCCACGGCTGGGCCGGGACGCGGTGACGGCGGCCGAGCTGGTGGTGGTGCCGGCGCTGGCGGTGGACCGCCGGGGGCTGCGGCTGGGCCGGGGCGGCGGCTCGTACGACCGGGCGCTGGCCCGGGTGCCCGCGACCGCGCTGACCGTGGTGCCGCTGCACGACGGGGAACTGGTCGGGTCGCTGCCCGCCGAGCCGCACGACCGCCCGGTGCGCGCGGTGGTCACTCCCGCCGACGGCCTGCGTACGCTTGACGCCGCCCCCCGGGACGCGGCGGGTCGCGCCTGAGGGCGGCGGTGTCGCGCCCCACACTTCCGCTGGACGAATCCGGGGGCGATGACGCACCATTGGCACTCGAAGACGTCGAGTGCCAACCGGCCGTGCCAGATCCGGAGGAGAACGTGCCCACGTACCAGTACGCCTGCACCGCGTGCGGCCACCAGCTCGAGGCGGTGCAGTCCTTCTCTGACGAGCCGCTGACCGAGTGCCCCGCGTGTGAGGGGCGGCTGCGCAAGCTCTTCAACTCGGTCGGCATCGTGTTCAAGGGCTCGGGCTTCTACCGCACGGACTCCCGCACCTCGGGCAGCGACACCGGCAGCGGCGGCGCCAAGCCGGCGAAGTCCGACTCGTCCTCCTCCGGCGGCGACTCCGGCTCGTCGAGCGGCTCGACCGCCGCCTCGTCCTCGTCGTCCTCGGCGCCCTCGTCGTCGTCCAGCTCGAACGGCTCCGGCGGCGGAGCGAGCAAGACCCCGGCCGCCAGCACCGCCAGCGCCTCCTGACGCACGCCGCATCCTGTCCCGGGGCCGGCCCCGCCCGCCCCGGGCACGTCCCGCCGTGCAGGCCACCGGCGTAGGGCCACGACCCCCGCCTCCTGGCTCGCCGTCTCAGGTCCCTGGTCGACCGCGGCGGCGTATCGGACCCGCCTGGTCGCACCCGTCGGCGCGACGGGTGATCGCGGTCGCCGGCAGGCGGTTGTCCACAGGGTCGCCCGCGTCATCCACAGGCCCGGGGGGCGTTGTCCACAGGCCGCCGGGTTTCTCCACAGGCGCGGAAGCGGGCCCGGGTGCCTGCGGGTCGCGCGGAAGCGGCCCGGAATACCGGCAGGTGCGCGGAAGCGGCCCGGGGTGCCGGCGGATCGCCTGGCAGCCGGTTCAGTCCCAGTGCGGCGGGCGCTCCGCGAGCAGCCAGTCGTCGTTGCCGCCGGAACGCTCGCCCCAGCCCCGGTCGGTGTCGTCGGCGGTCTGCTCGGGCAGCACCACGAAGTCGTCGCTCAGGTCGACCGTACGGTCGTCGTCGCCGCGTACCGCCGGCGTCGGAGGAAACTCGGTGCTCACGAGCGGCAAGACTAGCGCAGCCGCGACCGGGTCACCGCGTCGAACCAGGTCCGCCACGGTGCCCCGGTGCCCCGCCGACACCGCTGGCCGGGGGGCGTCCGGCCACGGCTGACCAGACTGTCCGGCCACGGCTCGCCAGGCTGCCCGGCCACGGCTGACCGGGTGTCCGGCGCCGACCCGCCGGTGGGCCGGCCGCGTCCGACCGGTCACCGGGGCGGAGCGTTGGTAGCGTCGGACGGCGTGACGACCCCCACCTCCGGCAGCGCCCCGGACGAGTACTGGCGGCGGCCCGACACCACGCCGGAGCAGTCCGGGACCCGGGCCGCGTCGACGCCGGCGCCCGGGGGCGGCTACGTGGGCCCGCCGGCCACCACCCCGCCCCCGGCCGGGTGGCGACCGCCGGTGCACCTGCGACCGCCACCGCCCCGGCGGCTGCCCCCGCAGGACATGGCCGGGCTCGACACGGCGGAACAGCGGGCGCAGCGGCTCACGTACGGCGTCGGCGCGCTGGCCGGCGCGGTGCTGGTCGTCCTGATCTGCCTGCTCTGCTCACGCCTGATCTTCTGACCCACCCCACCCCCACTCCCCTAGCGCGATCTTGCGGTTACCGCAGTGGCGAAGCGCGCGAACGGGGACGGAAGGCGGGCCGAGAGCGCAGGATCGCGGCGGCCAGGGGCGGGTGTCAGAGGGTGTTGCCCCAGACCGCCTCGGCGCCGGAGTGGCCGGTCAGGTAGGTGTAGACCAGGCTCACGACGCCGAGCGCGACCACCACGACCGACAGCGCCGGCGTGAGCCAGGACGGCAGCCTCGGCACGCGCGGGTGCCCGCTCGTCACCACGAGCAGCAGCAGCGACGCCACAGCCAGCGGCAGGGCGTACCAGAACAGGATGTCGCCGTAGCGCGAGTGCTCGAGGATCTGGTCCACGATCGGGCCCTGCATGCCCCGGGCCAGGAACGCGTCGTTCAGCTCCTCGCCGGACTCGACGGCGACGAAGGCCGTCACCGGCGCCGCCACGGCGAGGATCGCCACCGCCCAGTCCAGCCGGGGCCGGAACCGGGGCAGCGCCACGTACGCGGCGGAGAGCAGGGCCAGCAGCGGCACGAGCACGACGACCGCGTGCACCACCAGCACGTGGGCCGGCAGACCCAGGATCTCCTTGAACATCCACACCTCCGGCGTACGCGGTCGCGGGTTGCCAGCGTACGGTGCGCCGGCCGCCCCGCCCAGAACTCTCGATCCGCTACACGCGCCCCGGACCGGTCCGGTTCACCGCCCGGCCGGGCAGGCCGGCTGTGGCCGGGGCCACCCTCTGCCGGAGGCCGGTTGTCGACCCGGTCACCGCGTGCTGTCATTGACAGATGTCCGGCGGGGAGGAGCTGCTCCGGTCGAGGGGCCTGCGGGTCACCCGGCCGCGCCTCGCCGTGCTCGACGTACTGGCCGCCGGCGGCCACCTCGAGGTGGACGAGATCACCCGGCGGGTCCGCGAGCGCCTCGACTCCGTCTCCACCCAGGCCGTCTACGACGTGCTCGGCGCGCTGTCCCGGGCCGGGCTGTCCCGCCGGATCGAGCCGGCCGGCAGCCCCGCCCGCTACGAGGCGCGGGCCGGGGACAACCACCACCACGTGGTCTGCCGGGGCTGCGGCGAGATCGCCGACATCGACTGCGCGGTCGGCAGGGCCCCCTGCCTGGACCCGGACATCGCCCACGGGTTCGAGGTCGACGAGGCGGAAGTGACCTTCTGGGGCCTCTGCCCCACCTGCCAGGCCCGCCGCTCCGCCGACGACTGACCCGGCCGCGCCGGATCCGCCGCGCCACCGACGCCTGACCGCCCCGCAGGCCCTGGCTCTGCCGCTGCGCCGACAACCGACCGTCCCCGCCGACGACGGGACGGCCGACGGGCTGACGTCCGTTGCCCGGGGCGGAGGGTCGCGGGGCATGGCACGCTTGGTCGGTGGACTCCGATGACCTCGGTCTGTTCGGTCCGGGTTCGGTCACGTGGAAGGTGCACGAGGAGCCGATCCTGATCGTCGCCGGCCTGCGTTCGCTCTACCTCCAGGCACTGCATCCCCGCGCGATGGCCGGGGTCGCCCAGAACAGCGACTACCGCTCCGACGCCTGGGGTCGCCTGGTCCGCACCGCCACCTACGTGGCGACCACCATCTACGGCACCACCGCGGAGGCGGAGGCCGCCGGGCGGCGGGTACGCCGGCGGCACGCCCGCCTGCGGGCGACCGACCCGTCCACCGGGGAGGAGTTCCGCGTCGACGACCCCGACCTGCTGCGCTGGGTGCACGTCACCGAGATCGAGTCGTTCCTCGACACGGCCCGCCGGGCGGGGCTGCCGCTGACCGCCGACGAGATCGACGGCTACTACACCGAGCAGCGGCGCGCCGCCGCGCTGGTGGGCCTCGACCCGCAGACGGTCCCCGGCACCGCCGCCGAGGTGGCCGACTACTACCGGCGGATTCGCCCGGAGCTGCGGATCACCCGCGAGGCGGCCGAGACGGCGCTCTTCCTCACCGCCCCACCGATCCCGTGGAAGCTCAGCCTGCCCGCCCGGATCGGGCTCAACCTGGGGCCGGCCCGCTGGGCGTACTTCGGCATCGCCGGCACCGCGTTCGCGCTGCTGCCGGCCTGGGCCCGGCGGCTGTACGGCGGCCTGGGCCTGCCGACCACCGCGCTCTCGGCCGACCTGACGGTGCGGGCGCTGCGGCTGACCCTCGCCGCGGTGCCCCGCCGCTGGCGGGAGGGGCCGTTGCAGCAGGCCGCGAAGGAACGCGCCGCCCGCCTCGCCCGCACCCCCGCCTGAACCGTTCAGTCCCGGCCGGGCAGCCGGTCGGCGGGCTGCTCGACGGCCGCCCACGGCTCCTTGCCGGGCGTCTGCGCCCCCGCCGGGCAGGTGCGCCGGTAGTCGCACCAGCCGCAGCGGGGACCCGGCGTGGTGGGGAAGGCGTCGTCGGGGTCGTCCCCGTCGACGACCGCCCGCTCGGCGGCCATGATGTCGCGCGCGGTCTCCTCGGCCCGGGTGAGCTGCCGGGCCAGCGACTCGACGGTGTGCTCGTGCGCCGCGACCGTGCCGGTGGGCAGGTGGTGCAGCTCCACCCGGCGGCACGGCCGGCGGAACACCCGCTCGGCGGCGTACGCGTAGAGCGCCAGTGCCTGGGAGCCGCGCGCGTCGTCGGCGTCCAGCCCGGTGCGGCCCGTCTTGTAGTCCACGATGACCAGCTCGGGACCCTCGGGCCCGGGGCGGGAGTCGATCCGGTCGGCCCGGCCGTTGAAGGCCAGCACCCCGGTCTTGACCGCCACCACCCGCTCCACGCCGAGCGGGTCGACCCCCGGCTCCAGGGTCTCGACGTAGGACTCCAGCCAGCCCAGCGCCCGCCGGTAGGCCGCCCGCTCCTGCTCCTCGTCGCGGTAGCCCTCGCGCACCCAGGTGCCCTTGAGCAGCGCGGCGAGCGCCTCGGGGCGGCGCCGCTCGGGGCTGAGGGCATACCAGTTCTTCAGGGCCGTGTGCACGCTCGCGCCGAGGGAGTTGTGCGCCCACGGCGGGCCCTTGGGCGGGGCCGGGCGGTCGACGTAGGAGTAGCGGTAGCGCCGGGGGCAGTCCGCGTAGGCGCCGAGCTTGCTGGGGGTGCAGACGAAGAGCCGTTCCGGCATGCCCTCGAAGCCGAGCTGCTCGGGCTGGTCGCCGCGGGGGCGGGGCGCCCTGCCCGTGGCGGAGGACCGTCCGGCTGAAGAGGCTCGTCGCACACCTGGATCCTGCCATCCGGCCCCGACAAACCCGGGCGGCGGTCAGGCCATGTTGGCGTACTGGGTCACGAAGGCGGCCACCGCGTCCGCGATGAGCTGCACCGCGATCGCCGCGAGCAGCAGGCCGGCGATCCGGGTCAGCACCTCGATCCCGCCCGGGCGCAGGATCTTGACGATCCCACCGGAGAACCGGAGCACCACCCAGACCGCGACCATCACCGCAACGATCGCGGCGGCGATGGCGGTGTAGTCCGACCCGCCGTCGGCCTGCTGGACGAAGAGCATGGTGGCGACGATGGCGCCGGGACCCGCCAGCAGCGGCGTGCCCAGCGGCACCAGCGCGATGTTCGAGGTGACCTGCTGGCTCGGGTCGTCGGCCTTGCCGGTCAGCAGCTCCAACGCCACCAGGATGAGCAGCAGGCCGCCGGCGGCCTGCAACGCCGGCAGGTCGACATGCAGGTAGTCGAGCAGCGTCTGGCCGGCCACCGCGAAGATGACGATCACGCCGAGCGCCAGGGCGACGGCCTGCCAGGCCGCCCGGTTGCGGTCCCGGGCCGTGAGCGGGCCGGTCAGCGCCAGGAAGATGGGCATCATGCCCGGCGGGTCGACGATCACCAGCAGGGTCACGAAGACCTCACCGAACAGCTTGGCATCCACGTGATCAACGTAGCCGCGCCGACGGAGACTGAAACGCGGATCAGCCGGAAGCGATCCCGGTCACCCCGCCCGCTTCGGCGAGGATCCGTTCGTACGCCTCCGGGTCGGTGGTGAACGCGCCGAGCCGGACGGTCTTGTGCGTGCCGTGGAAGTCCGACGAGCCGGTCACCAGCAGGCCCAGCTCGCCGGCGAGGGCGCGGACGTGCGCCCGCTCGGCCGGGGAGTGGTCCTCGTGGTCGGCCTCCAGCCCCGCCAGGCCCACCGCGGCCAGGTCGGCGATCAGCGCGTCCGGCACGATCCGCCCCCGCCGGGTCGCCCGGGGGTGGGCAAAGACCGGCACGCCGCCCGCCGCGCGGATGAGCCGGACCGCGTGGAAGACGTCGATGTCCTCCTTCGGCAGCCGGTAGCGCTCGCCCAGCCAGTCCGGCCCGAACGCCTCCGTGGTGGTGGCCACCAGGCCGGCCCGGATCAGCGCCTGGGCGATGTGCGGCCGGCCCACCGAGCCGCCCGCCGCGCCGGCCAGGATCTCCGGCCAGTTCACGTCGATCCCGTCGGCCCGCAGCAGCGCCACGATCCGCTCGCCCCGCTCCTCCCGCGCGGCTCGCACCCGGGCCAGCTCGGCGACCAGCTCCGGGGCGTCCGGATCGAAGAGGTACGCCAGCAGGTGCAGCGGCACCGCCGGCTCCTCGCCGTACCAGCGGCAGGAGATCTCCGCCCCACGGACGAGGCTGAGCCCGGCCGGCAGCGCCCGCAGCGCGGGCTCCCAGCCGGCGGTGGTGTCGTGGTCGGTGATCGCCACGACGTCCAGCCCCGACTCCGCCGCCGCCCGCACCAGCTCGGCGGGGCTGAGCGTGCCGTCGCTGGCGGTGGAGTGGGTGTGCAGGTCGATCCGCGGGCGCGCGCTCACCGCCCCGACGCTACCGGCCACCGCCGACGCCCGGCGCGCGGGCGTGGTCAGGAACCGTCGCGGCCGACCGGGATCGGGCGCTGCCCGTCGCCCAGGCCGCTGACCGGGGCGCCCGACGACTCCTCGCCCGCGAGCACCCGGCTCACGTCGACGCGCACCAGGCCGGCGCGGGCGTCGGAGTAGTACGCCGTCCCCTCGGGCGTCCACGCCACCGGCCCGTGCACGGGCGGCCCGGCCGGGCGGACCGCCCGGGTGGCGCCCAGTCGGTCCAGGTCGACCAGCAGCGCCCGCTCCTCGCCGCCCACCCGCCCGTTGACCAGCAGCCACCGGCCGTCGGCCGAGACGCCGCCGCGCCCGTCGTCGCCGAGCGTGGGCCCGCAGCCGGTCCGGGCGGGCGCGAGGTCCCGGGTCGGGTCGAGCAGGGCGAGACAGAGCCGGCGCGGCGTGCCCGCGGACACCTGCGCGACCACCACGCCGTCGGGGCGGGTGCCGTAGACCCGCAGGGTCGCACGGTCGCCACCGCTCTTCAGCGGCCCCTGCGCCGGACGCCACAGGGTGTGGCCGGGCTGGTCCGCGTCGAGGCGCACCAGGACGGCGGCGCCGGCGAAGCCGACCGGCACCGCCCCGGCCGGCACCGGCGTGCGGGCGGCGGCGACGACCTGGGTGCCCACGATCCCCGCGGCGACCAGCTCGGCGCCCTCCCGCCAGGCGACCTGACGCCCGTCGCGGCTGAGGGCGATGTCCCGCGCCCCGGCCAGGAGCAGGTGCACCGCGCCGTGTGGCTGCACCACCCACAGCGCCTGGCCGGCCGCCGTCGGGGCGCCGACCACGGCCCAGCCGGTGCCGTCCGGCAGCCGCTGGGCGCGCTCGGCCGGGCCCACGTCGGGCAGCGTCAGCCGCTGCCCGCTCGTGGTGGCGAGCACCGCGCCGAGGATCAGGTCCACTTCGCCCCGGCCCGCGCCCTGCGCCGGGTCGGTCGGTGGGGCGACCGGCAGCGTCGGGGTCAGGTTCGGCAGGGGCGAGGCGTACGGGTCGCCGAGCACGACGGTGGGATGGGTCGGCCGGCCGGGCTGCTGCCCCACCTGGGCGATCCCGGTGCTGATTCCCACGGTGGTGACCGCGGCCAACGCCAGCCCGGCCACGGTGCGCCGGCGCCGGGCCCGGTCGGCCCGGCGGATCGCCAGGCCCGCCGGGTCGGCGGCGAGCGGGTGAGCGACGGCGACCCGGCGGGCGAACGTCTCCCGCACCGCCTGCTCCAGCTCGTCCTCGGTCACGCCGTATGAACGCCTCGGGCTGCCGGTCCGGTTGTCAGCAGGGCCCGCCGGGCGGCTCACCGACGCTCTCCGGCACCGCTGCCGGCCGGTACGACCGGCAGGCCTCGCGCCTCGTCGTGGTCGGCGCCCGCCGGGCCGGCCGGGGTTCCCGGGGCAGATCCTTCCTCACGGCCCGCCCGCGCCGCCCCCGACGACACGGGAACGGGCTCCGCCGCCGGCTCGCCGACGGGCGGCGTGAGCCCGGCGTCCGGCCCGGGCAGCCCGGCGTCGGAGGCGGGCAGCCCGGGCGCGGGCCCGACGTCCGGTGCGTCGACGCGCGGCGGGGCGTTGGTCGCCGCGACCACAGCCGCCGCGTCCGCGCCCACCACCATCCTCGGCGCGCCGTACGCCGGCGACCGTCCGGCATCGGCGGGTGCGGGTGCCGGCCGGCCGGCCGGAGCGCGCCGGGGCCGGGGCGGGGTCGGCGCGGCCCCGCTCGACAGGTCGAGGGCGGCCTCGGCGCCCATCCGGCGGCGCAGCGTGCCCAGGGCACGCGAGGTCTGGCTCTTGACGGTGCCCGGGGAGATGCCGAGCAGGGCGGCGGTCTGCGCCTCGGACATGTCCTCGTAGTAGCGCAGCACGAGCACCGCCCGCTGCCGGGTGGGCAGCGCGCTCAGGTGGCGCCAGAGCAGGTCACGGTCGAGCTGGTGCTCGATCTCGTCGACCGCGGCACGCTCCGGCAGCACCTCGGTGGGGCGTTCACCGTGCCAGCGCCGACGCCACCAACTCGTCGAGGTGTTGACCATGACCCGGCGGGCGTACGGCTCGATCGCCTCGATCCCGCCGAGCCGCTTCCAGGCCAGGTAGGTCTTGGTCAACGCGGTCTGCAGCAGGTCCTCCGCGGTCGCCCAGTCCCCGCTGAGCAGGTACGCGGTGCGCAGCAGGGCGCCGGAGCGGGCCGCGACGAAGTCGCGGAACTCCTCCTCCAAGGGATCCCTGCTCGCCATCAGCCACCTCCGCGCCCCGTTCCCCTGGCAGGTTGCCACGGCCGGGCAGGTCGGGTCGACGGCGAATGGTGCGCAGTTCCTCCGATGTTCGGACGAAAAGTTTCACGCCCCGTCGTCGGCCTTGGCCTCGTCGGCCTCCTTGCCCAGCCGCGCCTCGACCGCCTGCGGCTCGTACATCTCTTCGACGACGCGCAGGTAGAGCTCGTTCGGGTTGGGCAGATTCTTGATCTCGCGGAGCGCCTGCTCCTGACCGGCGGACTCCAGCACGAACGTGCCGTAGTTGAGCGCCCGGCCGGCCGGGGTCTGCTCGTACTTCATGTCGGTGACCCGGGTCAACGGCATCATCGCGACCTTCCGGGTGATGATTCCGTTGACCACCATCACCCGCTTGTTGGTCAGGATGAAGCGGTCGTACCACCAGTCGGCGACCTTCCACGCCACCCAGCCCATCACCGCGAACCAGAGCAGCACGGCGATCGTGGTGAGGGCGCCGACGTCCTGCCCGGCGAGGAAGCCGGAGAGGTAGCCGAGGACGAAGGTCGCGGCGATGCCGACGAGCAGCGGGGTGGTGAGGTGGACCCAGTGCCGCTTCCACTCGCCGCGGTAGCGCTCGGTGGGGAAGAGGTAGCGGGCGACCAGCGAGCTGGGCTCGTCCTCCAACGGCAGGACCCGGCGTGGGGCCGTGCCGGCGGCGTCGGCCCGCAGGCCGGCCAGCTCGTCCTCCGAGATCTGCGGCGGCTGGTAGCCGGCCTCGGGGTCACGGATCCAAGCCCGGCCCGACCGGCCTTCCCCGGCGTACGGGCCGTCACCGTAGCCGACGTCGTCCGAAAAGGAGGGGCCGTCGCCGAGACCCGGGCCGGTGCCGTAGCCCGGCCCGTCGTCGGGCCCGAGCCGGGGGATCGGCTCCGTGTCTCGCTCCCGGCGCTCCCGGTCGGGGTCGTCGGGGTCGAAGGGTGGACCGGAGGGGTTACCCATCGGTGGCTAGGCGACGAGGCTGGTGAAGAAGTCGCCGAAGCCCTGTGCGATGTCCATGATGCCGCCGCCCAGAGACTTGAACACGTCCGCGGCGGAATTTGGCCGATAGGCGACGAAGAAGATCAAGAATGCGATTCCGGCCCAGGTGAGGACCTTCTTGACCATGGCGGGCCATCCTCTCGCGCGGCGCCGGGTCCCATTACCGCAGCGGCACCCAGAGTATCAGTGTGGTGTCGTACAGTGAATATCTGCGTCCGTTCTCCGTCATTCCGGGAGCCCTGTCAAGCCCTGGAGCTTGTCAAGCCTTCCCGTGCAGATACGGAGACGGTGCGCCGTACACGAGTTCGGGCGGTGTCCACTCGGTCAGGTCGTGCAGCACGACGTCTTCCGCGAGCAGGTGACCCGCACTCGCCGGCCAGGCTATCGCATGGAGCCACAAACCCCGAGCCTCGCCGGCGTACGCGCTTCGATCCGTAGGCGAGTTCACAAGCCACAGTGGAGTCGGGTGACCGGCCACCCTGATCCTGGCCTGCCCGACGTGCTCCGGGTGGCCGGGCCCGGGGTCGGTCAACGCCTCGGCCAGTTCCGGTCCCGGGTCCGGGCCGGCCATCCCGGCGAACCGGGTGCCCAGGCCGACGCCCGGCTCCTCGGCCACGAAGACCAGGTCGGCGGGACCCTCGCCGAGCGGCGCGGGCCCGGAGCAGGCGACCGCCGTGGCGCGCACGCCGGTCCGGTCGTCCCCGGCGTACGCCACCCCGGTCATGGTCCAGCCCGGCGGCAGCGGCCACGGGCACCAGAGCGGCGTCGCCGGCCGGCGCGGCAGGTCGGCGGCGGCGGTGATGCGGTCCACCACGCTGGCGACGATCTCCGCGCCGATGTGCTCGGGCACGTGCAGCGGGGGGACGGGCCCGCAGTCCAGGCAGCGCGATTCGGTGTGCATCAGGTCCGGCGCCCGCACGGGCCCGCCACATCTCGGACAACTCACCGCGACACTCACCTTCCCACCGTCACCCCGCGCCGCCGCCCCGTCAAGCGGAGCGCCGGTTTCGGTGCCGCCGGCCGGCGCCGGGAACGACCCCCCTCAGGCGGGCGGCGGGCCGGCGTGCGCGCGGATCCAGGCGTGCATCGCGATGCCGCTGGCCACGCCGGCGTTGATCGACCGGGTGGAGCCGTACTGTGCGATGGAGAAGAGCTGGTCGCAGGCGGTGCGGGCCGGGTCGGACAGGCCCGGTCCCTCCTGCCCGAAGAGCAGCACGCAGCGCCGCGGCAGGGTGGTGGTCTCCAGCGGGCGCGACCCGGGCAGGTTGTCGATGCCGACGACCGGCAACTCCCGCGCGACCGCCCAGCCGACGAACTCCTCGATGGTCTCGTGGTGCCGCACGTGCTGATAGCGGTCGGTCACCATCGCGCCACGCCGGTTCCACCGGCGGCGGCCGACGATGTGCACCTCGGCGGCGAGGAAGGCGTTGGCGTTGCGGACGACCGTGCCGATGTTGAAGTCGTGCTGCCAGTTCTCGATCGCCACGTGGAAGTCGTGCCGGCGCCGGTCCAGGTCGGCCACCACGGCCTCGCGCCGCCAGTAGCGGTACCGGTCGACCACGTTGCGCCGGTCGCCCTCGGCGAGCAGCTCGGGGTCGTACCGCGGGTCGTCCGGCGGGTCCCCCGCCCACGGTCCCACGCCGACGTCGAGCTGGTCTCCGGTCACGGTCACGCAGGGTACGGCCCCCGAGCCCCGCCCCGGGCCGCACCCCCGGCGGCGGCCCGGTCCGGCGGCGGGCCACCGCGCGCGGGACGGCCGGCAGCGGACGGATCGGCGGTTCGCCGGGCGCGGGGCGCCGACGGCGGCTCAGCCCAGCCCCAGCGCGCCGCCGAGGCGGTCGAGGAAGCGGCGGTCGGCGGGCGACGGCGGCAGCGCCTCGGCCCCGGGTGTCGCCCGGCAGACCCGGGCCGCCACGGACTGCACCCACTGCCGGTACGCCGCCGAGTCGGCGGGATCGGCCCGCCGCAGCACCCGGGTCGCCGCGCGGCAGGCGGCCAGCAGGTCCACCAGGTCGGCGAGCCGGTCGACCGACGGGGAGGCCCCGTCGTGGCGGGCGTAGATGGCGGCGACCACCGCGCGGACGAGATCGCTGTCGAAGGCCCGACCCGCCGCGACCGCGTCCAGGCCGGCGAGCCCGGCGGCGACTCCCCGGCGGGGCCGGCCTGGGCCGGGCGCGGCGGCGGCCACGATCACCCGGCCGGGCAGGCTGGTCAGCAGATCCCACTCGGTGGCGGAGTAGACGGCGGTGGTCAGCGGTGCGGCGCGGCGGCCGGCAGAGGGCGGCTCTCCGGCGACGGAGTGGCTCATGGGGACCTCCGGCGCCAGCATATGCCCCGGAAGGGGAAAAGGGCCCCTTCCACACGAACCCGGCGGGAAGGGGCCGTCGACGTCAGCGCGGCTCGGGGAAGCTCGGCCGCTCCGGGTCCACGCCCTCGGGCACGGTCGTGGCCGCGTACTCCTTCTTGGGGACCATCACCCGGCGGCGGAAGACGCAGACCATGGTGCCGTCCTGGTTGTAACCCCGGGTCTCCACCGAGACCACGCCTCGGTCGGGCTTGGAGGACGACTCGCGCTTGTCCAGCACCGTGGTCTCGCCGTAGATCGTGTCGCCGTGGAAGGTCGGCGCCACGTGCCGCAGCGACTCGACCTCGAGGTTCGCGATGGCCTTGCCGCTGACGTCGGGCACCGACATGCCCAGCAGCAGGGAGTAGATGTAGTTGCCGACCACCACGTTGCGCTTGAACTGGCTCGCGGACTCGGCGTAGTGCGCGTCCATGTGCAGCGGGTGGTGGTTCATGGTGAGCAGGCAGAAGAGGTGGTCGTCGTACTCGGTGACCGTCTTGCCGGGCCAGTGCCGGTAGACCGCGCCGACCTCGAACTCCTCGTAGTAGCGGCCGAACTGCATCCTTGTCCCCTTCGACGGGCGGCGATGGAGTTCGGCACAGCATGCCTTATGGAGTGTTAAGGCGATGGGTGGGGCGCGGGCCGTGCGGAAATGTCACACCGGCGCTACCGAGGGGAGACGCAATGAGCGGCGGGGCCCTCCCCGGCACCCGCCGCCCACGCTCTGATGCGGAAGATTCTGCCGCACGACAACGAGGACCGAACAGAGACAGAGGTCACATTTATCTTTTTGTAACACTACTCTGCGTCATCGCGCCGGGAGCCTTCGGCGATCTCCGCACACCGGATAGCCGCTTGTCAACCGCCAGATTGCTGAATTACGCCGATCCACTGAGTCGATCTTAATGGAAGCGCTCCCATCACCACTGGTCACGCAAATGCGTCGTGCACTTGCGATCGGCACCCCGGGGCAAAGCCAACTCCGTCGATGGGAGCGGGACCACCCTCGCGGGCCGTGAGCGCGCGTTTCGGCGCGCAACTGTCGGGAATTCCACGCGGTACGCCCTGGTTCCACCAGACGTAGCTATTCCGCGCCGATCGGAGACTTTCATGGCAACCGTAGAGCTGACCACGGCAAACTTCGACGAGGTGGCCGGCAGCGACGGCATCGTGCTCGTCGACTTCTGGGCCGAGTGGTGCGGCCCGTGCAAGCGGTTCGCCCCGGTCTACGAGCGTTCCTCGGAGAAGCACCCCGACATCGTCTTCGGCAAGGTCGACACCGAGGCGCAGCAGGAGCTGGGTGCCAAGTTCGACATCCGCTCCATCCCGACCATCATGGCGATCCGCGACGGCGTCATCGTCTTCGCCCAGCCGGGCGCCCTCCCCGAGTCCGCCCTGGAGAACCTGATCGAGCAGGTCCAGGCGCTCGACATGGACGACGTCCGGCAGAAGCTGGCCGGTCACCAGCACTGAGCCGACCCGATCCGCGACGGCCGGGCCCCCACGGGCCCGGCCGTCGTCGCGTCCGCGACCCCGTCCGCCCGGCGGCGACAAGTGGCCGTCGGAGGGACCCGGAGCGGGCGGTACATCCCGTATCGTCACGACCCGATGGAGACCTTGACCAGCCGTGGACGCGCGATCCGGCTCGCCGCCACCGCCCTCGGCCTGGCCGTCCTGCTCGCCGGCACCGTCTGGGGCACCGACGACCACTTCCCGTTCGGCCCGTTCCGGATGTACTCGACCTCCAACCCGCCGAGCTCCCCCGCCCCGGACACCCGGGTCGAGGGCGTCGACAGCACCGGCGCGGTCGTCGACCTGGGCGAGCGCGCGACCGGCATCCGCCGGGCCGAGATCGAGGGCCAGCAGGACCGCTACGCCGCCGACCCCGAACTGCTCACCGAGGTCGCCGACGCGTACGCCGAACGCCACCCCGACGCGGCCGAGCTGGTGGAGGTCCGCATCGTGATCCGCTGGCACGGCATCCGCGACGGCCGGCCCACCGGCCGCTGGACCGACGAGACGGTGGTCTCCTGGAAGGCGGACCGATGAGCCGCTGGTTGACCGAGCCGGTGCCCCGCGGCCGGGTGGCCGCCTTCCGGACGCTGATCTACCTCTTCGTCGCCGCCGACCTGGTCGTGTTCACCCCGTGGATCCGCACCCGGGTCGCCGTGCCCGGGGAGCTCTACCAGCCGCTGTTCGTCGGGCGGGTGCTGCCGCTGCCCACGCCCACCCCGGCACTGGTCGCCGTGATCTTCTGGGCCCTGCTGCTGCTCGCCCTGCTCGCCGCGACCGGCCGGGCGCCCCGGCTGCTCGGCTGGGCCGTCTTCGCGCTCTACTTCGAGTGGATGATCGTCGCGATGAGCTACGGCAAGGTCGACCACGACCGGTTCGGCCTGCTCGTCGCGCTGGCCGTGCTGCCCACCGCCGGCCGGGCCCGGCACGGCGACGCCACCCGCACCGAGGCCGGCGGCTGGGCCCTGCGGGTCACCCAGATCGCCGTCATCTGCACCTACTTCCTGGCCGCCTGGGCCAAGCTGCGCTTCGGCGGGCTGGACTGGCTGACCGGCTCGGTGCTGGCCCGGGCGATCCTCCGGCGCGGCACCGAACTGGCCGACCTGATCGCCTCGGTGCCGTACCTGCTGATCGTGGCGCAGTTCGGCATCGTCGCGTTCGAGCTGCTCAGCCCGGTGGTCTTCCTGCTGCGGGAACGCTGGCGGCTGGCGACGGTCGGCTTCTTCTACTCCTTCCACCTCGTCACCGTCGCGACCATCACCATCTCGTTCGCCCCGCACCTGGCCGCGATGACCAGCTTCCTGCCGCTGGAACGGGTCCGGCCGGTCGTCTGGGCGCGCCGGCTGCTCACCCGCCGCGAGGGGACCGGCGGACGGCCCGTCGACGCGGGCGGCCCGGCGCCGTCACTCGCCGGTCAGGCGTCCGCCGCCGGCCGACCGGACGGGCCGTAGAGCCGCTCCCGCGCCTCCTGGGGCAGCGCGCAGGCGGCCGTTCCGCCCGGGAGCCGGTGCCGGTTGCGGGCGACCCAGCGGTACGCGGGCCAGGCGGCGGCGCGTACCGGCGGGAACCGGAGGCCGGTGCCGGCCACCCGCCAGAGCGGGCCACTGTCGCCGAGCAGCTTCGCGATCGCGTCGGGGCCGGCCGCGCGGGAACCGTCCGCGCCGACCCACTGCACCGCCTCCTCGCACTCCGCCTCGGTCAGGCCGAGCGCGTCGAGGTCGGCGAACTGCCACGGCACCACGTGCACGCCCGTGGGAATCCGCCGGTCGATGAACTCGGCGCACCGGGTGCAGAACGCGCAGTCCCCGTCGTAGACGAACGTCGACCTCTCCATGCCTCCATCCTCCACCCGCCGGCCACAGACCGAACGCCGAGGTGGGCGGGAACACGGCGGGTCGCTTGCGCTCCGCTCGTACGCGTGTTCGAATGAAGGTCATGCGCTGGGACAACCTCTCCGCTCCCCCGGACGAGGGGGTCCCCGATCGGGCAGCGCCAGCGACGCCACCCCTGCCGCTGGCGCTGCCCGGCGCGATCGTCCGCACCTTCGACACCCCGGGCTTCGCCGGCATGACGTTCTACGAGATCCGGGCCAAGTCGATCATCAACAAGGTGCCCGGCGCGTCCCGCGTCCCCTTCGAGTGGACGATCAACCCCTACCGGGGATGCAGTCATGCATGCGTCTACTGCCTGTCGGGTGACACCCCGATCCTGATGGCCGACGGGCGTACGAAGCCCATCAGCGAGTTGGAGATCGGTGACCGGATCTACGGGACGGAGCGCCGTGGCGCCTACCGGCGCTACGTCGTCACCACGGTCCTGCGCAAGTGGTCCACCGTGAAGCCCGCCTACCGCGTCACCCTGCAGGACGGCACGACGTTGGTCGCCAGCGGTGACCACCGTTTCCTCTCAGAGCGGGGTTGGAAACACGTCACCGGCGCGATGAACGGTGCTGGCCAGCGTCCCTACCTGACCACGAACAACCGCCTGATCGGCACCGGCCGGTTCGCCACGGGCCCCAAGGACTCGGTCGACTACCGGCGGGGCTACCTCTGCGGGATGATCCGCGGTGACGCGAACATCGGTACGTACCGCTATTCGTACGCAGTGGTACACCGGTTCCGCCTCGCACTCGCCGACGAGGAGGCGCTGCGTCGTACGGAGCGCTACCTCGCCGACTTCGGCGTGGAGACCGACCGCTTCTCGTTCACCCCGCCCAGCGGAGCCCGGCGCGCCATCCAGGCGATCCGTACGTCCCGGCGACGTTCGATCGAGGCGATCACCACTCTGGTGCGGTGGCCGGACTCTCTCACCGACGACTGGCGGCTGGGCTACCTCGCCGGGATCTTCGACGCCGAGGGCAGTTGCAGCCAGGGCGTCTTCCGGATCAGCAACGGCGACGACGAGATCCTCGACCACGCGTCGGATGCTCTGCGCCACTTCGGCTTCACGACCGTGTTGGAGGACGGAGGCCACGCGAACCGGGTGCGACAGATCCGTCTGACCGGAGGGCTGCCCGAACGACTGCGCTTCTTCCACCTGACTGACCCGGCGATCACCTGGAAGCGGTCGATCGCGGGCGCCGCGCTGAAGTGCCAGGCCGCGCTTCAGGTGGTCAGCATCGAGCCCCTCGGGCTGGAGTTGCCGCTCTGGGACATCACGACCGGCACCGGCGACTTCATCGCCGACGGCGTCGTGAGCCACAACTGCTTTGCACGGAACACCCACACCTATCTCGACCTGGACGCCGGCGCGGACTTCGACCGGAAGGTGATCGTCAAGGTCAACGCGGGTGAGCTGGTCCGGCGGGAGCTGGCCGCGCCGCGCTGGCGGGGCGCGCACGTCGCGATGGGCACGAACGTGGACTGCTACCAGCGGGCCGAGGGGCGCTACCAGCTCATGCCGCAGATCATCGCGGCGCTGCGCGACTTCGCCAACCCGTTCTCGATCCTCACCAAGGGCACGCTGATCCTGCGGGACCTGCCGCTGCTGCGCCAGGCCGCCGAGGTGACCCGGGTCGGCGTCTCCTTCTCGGTGGGCTTCGTCGACGAGCGGCTCTGGCGAGCGGTCGAGCCGGGCACGCCCAGCCCGCGGCGACGGCTGGACGCGGTGCGGGCGCTGACCGACGCCGGCTTCGACGTCGGGGTGCTGATGGCGCCGATCCTGCCCGGGCTCAGCGACGACGACGCCTCGATCGACGCCACGGTGGCGGCGATCGCGGCGGCGGGGGCGACCAGCGTGACCCCGCTGGCGCTGCACCTGCGCCCCGGAGCCCGGGAGTGGTACGCGCGCTGGCTCGGCCGCGAGTTCCCCCATCTGGTCCCCCGCTACCGCGAGCTCTACCGCTCCGGCGCGTACGCCCCGCAGTCCTACCAGCGGGAGTTGACGGCGCGGGTGCGGATCGCGTCGCGCCGGCACGGGCTGCACCGGGGCGAGCGCGGGGACAACCGTCGCCTGCCCGACCCGACACCCGCGCCGCCGGCCGCCGAGCAGCTCAGTCTGCTGTAGACGCCGGCCGATACCCTGCCGCCGTGCGGGAGACGATCGACCGGGCACTGCGCCGGCAACGGATCGCGGTGACGGTCGCGCTGACCGTCGGGCTGCTGTGGGGCACGGCCGCCGGATGGGCGGTGCGCGCGGACGGCTCCGCTCCCGTCCTCACGCTGCTGCCGCTGCTCCTGCTGATCTGGAGCCTGGTCCGGGTCTTCGGCCGACCCGGCGACGCCGAGCTGCGGGTGGACGAGCGGGAGCGCGCCTTCTTCGGGCCGCCCGAGACCCGGACGAGCTACCGCTTCGTCCTGCTCGCCTTCCTCGCCTACCAGCTGACCTACCAGTCCCTCTCCGGTCAGGACGGACTGTCGTGGTTCTTCGCGGGCCTCTCCGGCGCGTTCGCCGTGATGCTGTCGGTCGCCCTCTGGCGGCAGGTCCCGGAGGTCGCGCTCACCCCGGCCGGGATCACCGCAGGCGACCCGCTGCGGCGCACCTTCGTACCTTGGGAGGCCCTCGACCCGGCGGCTCCGGTCGGTTCGCCACGGCAGTCCGGCTTCCTCCGGCTGCCGGTGCGGAGCCCGGAGTTGGTCCGCCGCCACCGGGGGATGGTTCCGCGCCGACGTGCAATCGTCGAGACCGGTGAGCTGGACGTCGCGCCGGAGCTGCTGGTCGGGGCGATCCGGCACTACGCCGCCCATCCGGAGCACCGCCCGGCGATCGGCACGCCCGAGGAGCACGCCCGGCTGCGCCGCGTACTCGGGGGCGGCGGCTGAGCGGCGGGGTTAGAGTCGGCGGGTGCGCTCCGCTCAGCAGATCCTCGCCGACTCCGCCGTGATCGCCGTCGTGGGCGCGTCCCGCGACCCGCGCAAGGCCGCGCACAGCGTGCCGTTGCAGATGCAGCGGTACGGCTGGCGGATCATCCCGGTCAACCCGACCGCCGACGAGCTGTTCGGCGAGCGGGTCTACCGGTCGCTGGCCGACATCCCGCACCCCGTCGACCTGGTCGACGTGTTCCGGCCGGCGCAGGACGCGGTCGAGGTGGTGCGCGAGGCGGTGGCGATCGGCGCCCCGGCGGTCTGGTTGCAGCTCGGCATCGTCTCGGCCGAGGCGCGGCGGATCGCCACCGAGGCGGGCATCGACTACGTCGAGGACCGCTGCCTGATCGTCGAACGCGCCGCTGGCGGCCTCACCCGACTGAGCTGACCCGGCTCGGGGAAAGGGTCTCGCCGCAACGGCAAGGACCGCCCGCCGTGGCGGTTGTCCGCAGGTCGTACCCTGCGGCCGTGTCTCCCCGGCGGCCCGGTCGACGGCCGAAGCGCGACGACGGGCTCTGGTCCCGCAGGCTGCTGGCCGCGACGGTGGCCGCGGCGGTGACGGTGCTGGTGGCCGCGGCACTGTCCCGGGTTCCCCGGTTCGAGGCCGACGGGACCGTCTGCGTCTTCTGGCTGTTCGTCGCTCTGACCGCGCTACTGCGGCGGTGGCGGCCACGGCGGGACGCCCGGCTGGTCTGGCGGGAACGGGTGGCCGGCCTGGACGGGATCGAGCCAGGTCTGGTCGCTCGGCGGTCCCTGGCCGGCCGGGTCGACCTGGCCGCCGACCTGGTCCGGGCGACGGCGGCGACGCTGGTGGTGACCATGCTGCTGCCCGCCGACCCGCAGTGGGCCCGGGTCGTACGGCTGGTGCTCCTGGTCGCGGCGGCGGCGGCGACCGGAGTCGTCGCCTATTCCGGCGTGCGGTTCACCGGGCGGTTGGCGCTGACCGCGAGCGGGATCCGGCACGGCAGCCGACGGTACGACTGGTCCAACATCGACCGGGTGAGCCTGCACCGGGAGGACGGCCGGGTCGCCGGGGTGCGGCTGCGGCCGAGGGTGTGGCGGTCGTTGGAGCCGGCGCCGGTGGTCGGCGGCCGGGACGTGGCGGTGCCGGAGCAGCGCCTGGCGGTCGCGATCGAGGCGTACCGGGAACGGCCGCAGGTGCTGGCGGTGGGGCCGGTCACCGCACCGGAACCGGCCGTCGAGCCGGCCGGTGGGTGACCGGCGTGACCGTCAGAGCTTGTACTCCTTGAGCAGGCCGCGGGAGATGATGGTCTTCTGGATCTCCGAGGTGCCCTCGCCGATGAGCAGGAACGGGGCCTCCCGCATCAGCCGCTCGATCTCGTACTCCTTGGAGTAGCCGTAGCCGCCGTGGATGCGGAACGCCTCCTGGACGACCTCGGCGCAGTATTCCGAGGCGAGCAGCTTGGCCATGCCGGCCTCGACGTCGTTGCGCTGGCCGGCGTCCTTGAGGCGGGCGGCGTTGACCATGAGGGCGTGCGCGGCCTCGATCTTGGTGCCCATCTCGGCGAGCTTGAAGGCGACCGCCTGGTGCTTCGCGAGCGGCTGGCCGAAGGTGCGGCGCTGCTGGGCGTACGCGACAGCGAGTTCGAAGGCGCGGATGGAGATGCCGCAGGCGCGGGCGGCGACGTTGACCCGGCCGACCTCGATGCCGTCCATCATCTGGTAGAAGCCGCGGCCGACCTTCTCCGCGCCGCCGAGGACGGCGGTCTCGGGGACGGTGACGCCGTCGAGCACCATCTCGGTGGTCTCGACGCCCTTGTAGCCCATCTTGTCGATCTTGCCGGGGATGGTCAGGCCGGGCGCGGTCTCGCCGAAGCCGGGTTCCTTCTCCAGCAGGAAGGTGCTCATGTTGCCGTAGACCGAGTCCGCGCCGGTGTCGGTCCTGACCAGGGTCGCCACGACCGAGGAGTACGCCCCGTTGGTCAGCCACATCTTCTGGCCGTTGATGACGAACCGGTCGCCGTCGCGGACCGCCTTCGACTTGATCGCCGAGACGTCGGAGCCGCACTCCGGTTCCGACATCGAGAACGCGCCGCGCACCTCGCCGGTCGCCATCTGCGGCAGCAGCCGGGCCTTCTGCTCGACGGAGCCGTGCTGGGAGATCAGGTACGCCACGATGAAGTGGGTGTTGACGATGCCGGAGATCGACATCCAGCCCCGCGACAGCTCCTCGACCACCAGGGCGTAGGTGAGCAGGGACTCGCCGAGCCCGCCGTACTCCTCGTCGATGGTGAGGCCGAAGAGGCCCATCTCGCGCATCCCGTCGAGGATGTCGGTCGGGTACTCGTCGGCGTGCTCCAGCCGCTGCGCGTGCGGGATGATCTCCTTGTCGGCGAACTCCCGGACCGTTTCCAGGATCGACCGCTGCACATCGGTCAGGCCGGGCGTCTGGGCGAGTCGGGCCATCTCAGCCTCCGGGGGTCGGCGCCTTACTCATGGGTAACTGAACGCTCGGTCAGTATCAGCCGCCTGGCGGGCGAGGCCAAGGTGACCAGTCCACACAACCGCTGTGAAAAGGTTCACCGCTGCGGGTAGCGTCCGGCAAGAGGGGACGTGATCAGCCACCGGCAGGAGGAGACCGTGAGCCAGCCACCGCCGCCGGGCCCGCCCGATCCGGACCGGCCGCCGTCGCCCTGGGAGCCCCCGCCGGGCCACGACCCGTCGCGGTCCGAGCCACCACCGTCGTGGTCCGAGCCGCCGCCGTCGTCCGGGCAGCCGCACGCCCTTGAGCAGCCCACCTCCGGCACGCCCCCCTACGAACAGCCGGAGTACAGGCAGCCCGGCCACGAGCAGCCCGCGTACGGGCAGCCCTCCTACGAGCGGCCCGGCGAGCCGCCGCACGGCCAGCAGTGGGCGCACCAGCCGCCGTACGCCCCGCAGGTGCCCTACGGGCAGTACGGCCCGCCGTCCGGCCCCCGCCCTGGCGGCGGCACCAACGTGCTGGCCATCCTGTCGCTGGTGCTCGCGTTCGTGTTCGCCCCGGCCGGCATCGTGCTCGGGCACCTGGCCAAGCGGCAGATCCGCACCACGGGCGAGGAGGGCGACCAGCTCGCCACCTGGGGCCTCGTCCTCAGCTACGTCTTCACCGGGCTGGGCCTGGTCGCCTGCTGCGGCTGGATCGCCCTGGTCATCGCCGCCGGCGACCACGGCACCACCTACTGACGCCCGCCGTCGGCCCGGCTCAGCGGAACTGTGCCTCGCGGACGCTGTTGCCGCCGTCCACCACCAGCATCTGCCCGGTGATGTACGACGCTGCCGGTGAACAGAGGAAGGTGATCGCCGCGGCCACCTCGTCCGGCGTGCCGGGGCGGCCGACCGGGGTGCCGAGGCCCTGCTTGATCTCGGCGACGGTCGAGGCCGCGGTGTGGATGGTGCCCGGGGCGACCGAGTTGACGGTCACCCCGTCGGCGATCATCTCCATCGCCAGTGCCCGGGTCAGCCCGACCACGCCCGCCTTGGCCGCCGCGTACGCCGCCTCGGTCGGCAGGGCGTTGACCGGCCCGGCGGTGGCCGCGAGATTGACGATCCGGCCCCAGCCCCGTTCGGCCATGCCGCCGATGAAGGCCCGGCTGCACAGGAACGCGGTGGTGAGGTTCCGGTCGATCTCGCCGCGCCACTCGTCGTAGCTGAGCTGGGCGACCGGGCGCAGCACCTCGGGGCTCGCCCGGCTGGCCAGCCCGGCGTTGTTCACCAGCACCTCCACGTCGCCGAGCTGCTCGGTGACCGCGTCGGCGAGCGCTCCGACCTCCGACTCGTCGGTGAGGTCGGCGACGAAACCGGTGACGCCCAGCTCGCTGGCCCGCTCGTGGATGCGTCGGGTGGTGGAGACGATGGCCACCCGGGCGCCGAGATCGGTCAGCCGGCGCGCCGTCGCGTACCCGATGCCGTCCGGGCTGCCCGCCCCGGTGACCAGGGCGACCTTCCCGTCGAGCCGCATCGTCACCGGGTCCGGCAGTGGCGCCGGCTCGTCGATGCCGGCGGGGCTCGCCGCGGCGGCGGCCCGGGTGCGCCGGGCCAGGCCGGGGCGGCTCACGTCCCGTCTCGGTCGGCTTCCGGAGCGGTCCGCGGCTCGCGCGTCAATCACCATGCCAGGATCCTGCCCGCTTCCCGGGGCCCGGGCAACGCGGCACACCCGGTGGCGACCCCCCAGGGTTTGCGCCGGCGTGACTACCCTGACGGGCGCACCCGCACCCAACGGAGTAGACGAATGACATATCCCCCGCCGTCCGGCGGCTGGAACGACCCGGCGTGGTCGGGCCAGCAGTCGAGCCCGCCCGCCGACCCGGCGAGCGGCCAACCCATCCCCACCCAACCCACCGCCGACCCGTACGCCCCGGCGGACCCGTACGCCCCGGCGGACCCGTACGCGGGCGGCGACCCGTACGCCGGCATGAAGCAGGCGGACCCGTCCGCGCCCGCCGGATACCCGCCGCCGGCCTACCCGACCTACGGCTACGGCGCCCCGCAGAAGACCAACGGCATGGCGATCGCCGCCCTGGTGCTCTCCCTGGTCGGCTTCACGTCCTGCATCACCGCGCCGGTCGGTGCGATCCTCGGTCACGTCGCGGCCAAGCAGATCCGGCAGACCGGCGAGGGCGGCGAGGGCATGGCGAAGGCCGCCATCATCATCGGCTGGATCCTCACCGGCCTGCTCGTGCTGCTGATCCTCTTCTACGTGGGGATCTTCGTCCTGGCGATCACCCAGAGCAGCTCCAGCAGCAGTTACTGACGCAACCGTGCCGCCCCGGCGCGGGCCGGGGCGGCACGGATCGTACGGTGCGGCCTCACTCCGCCGGTGGGGTGAAGGTGGAGGTCCGGGTCATCCCGGCCGCCCGGCCCTTCGCCGCGACGACCAGCGCCATCTTGCGCGACGCCTCGTCGATCATCTCGTCACCGAGCATCACGGCGCCGAGCCGACCGCCCGCCTCCGAGGTGTAGTGCTCGTACGCGTCGAGGATCAGCTCGGCGTGGTCGTAGTCGGCCTGGGCCGGCGAGTAGACCTCGTTGGCGGCGTCGATCTGGCCCGGGTGCAGCACCCACTTGCCGTCGAAGCCGAGCGCCGCCGAGCGCTTCGCCACCTCGCGGAACGCGTCCACGTCGCGGATCTGCAGGAACGGGCCGTCGATGGCCTGCTTGTCGTGCATCCGCGCGGCCATCAGAATGCGCATGAGGATGTAGTGGTAGGGGTCGCCCGGGTAGTCCGGGATGAGGGCGCCGACCACCAGGGACTTCATGTTGATGGAGGCCATGAAGTCGGCCGGGCCGAAGATGATCGTCTCGACGCGGGGCGAGGCGGCGGCGATGGCGTCCACGTTGACCAGGCCGGCGGCGTTCTCGATCTGCGCCTCGATGCCGATCCGGCCGACCTCCAGGCCGAGCGTCTTCTCCAGCTGGGTCAGCGTCATGTCGAGCCACTGCACCTGGGCCGCGTTCTGCACCTTCGGCAGCATGATGCAGTCGAGGTTCGCGCCGGCCCCCTCGACCACGTCGATGACGTCCCGGTAGGTCCACGGGGTGGTCAGGTCGTTGACGCGCACGACCCGGGTCTTGCCCGACCAGTCGCCCTCGTTGAGCGCCGCGACGATGTTCTTCCGGGCGTCGGGCTTGGCCAGCGGGGCGACCGCGTCCTCCAGGTCCAGGAAGACCTGGTCGGCGGGGAGGCCCTGGGCCTTGCCGAGCATCTTGACGCTGGAGCCGGGTACCGCGAGGCAGGACCGGCGGGGGTGACCGACTGCGGCCATGGATGCGCTCCTTCCAGCGTGCGGCGGGCACGCCGACGCCACCTGACGAGAAAGGCGAGAACTTAACGATCCCAAAGGGGCTTTGTGACGCCACGGTAACCTCGTGCCGTGACCGGGGTGAATGGACCTGTGGAAGATTTCACTGGGCGTCGGCTGGTGGTGGTGACCGGGGCCAGCTCGGGCATCGGGCTGGCGGCCGCCGTCGACCTGGCGCGCCGCGGTGACCAGGTGGTACTGGTCGGCCGGGACCCGGCCCGGCTCCAGGCCGCGGCGGAGCAGGTGCGCGAGGCGTCCGGCGAGCGGCCCGAGCTGTTCCGGGCCGACTTCGCGGTGCTGGACGACGTCCGCCGGCTGGCGGAGAAGCTGCGGGCCGCGTACGACCGGATCGACGTGCTGGCCAACAACGCCGGCGCGATCGTCCTCCAGCCGCTCACCACCGTCGACGGTTTCGAGCTGACGGTCCAGGCCAACCATCT
Organism: Micromonospora sp. NPDC048040; assembly: GCF_055587185.1. Classification (NCBI taxonomy): domain Bacteria; kingdom Bacillati; phylum Actinomycetota; class Actinomycetes; order Micromonosporales; family Micromonosporaceae; genus Micromonospora; species Micromonospora sp. NPDC048040. The sequence continues at coordinate 453,013 of NZ_JBVJGT010000002.1, forward strand.
GGCCCCGTTCCTGCTCAGCAGCCTGCTGCGGGACCGGATCGGCCGGATGGTGGTGACCGCCTCCGCCGCGCACCGCAGCGGCGCGCTCGACCCGGACGACCTGAACGCCCCGCTGCGCCGCTACCGGCCGATGCAGGCGTACGGCACCAGCAAGCAGGCGAACATCCTCTTCACGGCCGAGGCGGCCCGGCGCTGGCCGGAGATCCCGGCGTACTGCCTCCACCCCGGGGTGGTGCGCACCCGGTTCGGCAACGACAGCCGGCTGGTCGCCCTGGGCATGCGGCTGCTGCCGTTCCGCAGCCCCGAGAAGGGGGCCGAGACGCTGGTCTGGCTCGCCAACCAGGACCCGTCCCGGCTGCGTACCGGCGGCTACTACGCCGACCGGCAGCCGCGCCGGCCGCTGCGCAAGGCGGCCGACCCGCAGCTCGCCGCCCGGCTCTGGGCGGCCAGCGCCGAGGCGGTCGGCGTCGCGGGATAGCGGTGTCGCCCGTGACCGCCCCGCTGCCGTACTCCGCCGCATGACGACGGGGAACGACACCGCCGCGCGCGACGCGACGGCCGGCGGCGGAGGCGGCGACACGCTGCGGGTGCTCGGCACGGACGAGGAGCTGGCGGCCCGGCTCGACGCCGAGCTGACCGCCTTCAACAACCGGGCGACCGGCGCGGCCGACGAGGCCGACCTCTCCGTCCGGGTCACCGACGCCGCCGGCGAACTCGTCGCCGGGCTGACCGGCTGGACCTGGGGCGACTGCGCCGGCATCAACATGGTGTGGGTGCGCAAGGACCGGCGGGCCGAAGGCTGGGGCGGCCGGGTGCTGGAGGTCCACGAGGTCTGCACGTGCCCCCTACAGGCCGATCCGCCGGAGGGCTGTGTTCACTGTGGACTTGCTGATACGGTGCGTTGCAGTGATCGACGCCGATCAGTGGAGGGAGAGCGCACATGACCGAGCAGGTTGAGGCCTTCGAGCCGGTGGTGTCCGACGACTACGACCAGGAACTGACGTGCCTGGAGCCGCCGGTTGATGCCTGATCAGTCATGCGTGTCCGGGTGTCGCGGCTGGTCGTCTTCCTGTGGCGTGATGGTCAGTTGGTCTGCGACGATCCGCTGAGGCACCGGCAGTTCGCGTTGACTGTTGAGGCTGAGAGGCTGCTGCGCGACTACGCCGACTGGGCCGAGCTCGACGGCCGGCTCGCGCAGCAGCTCCTCAACGCCCACGTTCTCATCGCCGAGGGTTCACCGGAGCACGCTCAGGAGGAACGCCTCGGTGCCTGGCGCGACCTCGGGCCTGCGGCCACCTACTACCACCTGGCCAGCCGCACGCTCGGCAGCGACGTCTTCCGCTCCGCGGCCGAGGACGCCGCGGTGCTTCGCGCCAAGGCCGGTCAGCCGGACCCGGTCAAGGAGTATGACGGGCCGCGAGTCGCCCTACCCCATGCCGACCCGCCTGTGGTCGACTTCACCAGGGTCCTTGCGGCCCGGCGGTCGACGCGATGGTTCGACCCGGAACGTCCGGTGCCGCTGTCGGCATTCGCCGCCCTGCTGCGTTGGACGGCCGGTGTCCGTCGCGAGGTGGAGGTTTCGGGAGTCGGGACGACGTTGCTCAAGACCGTTCCGTCCGGCGGGGCCCGTCATCCGGTCGAGGTCTATCCGGTGATCCGCGATGTAGAGGGGCTGGAGCCCGGCGTCTACCACTATTCGGTGCGCCACCACGAACTGGTGCGGTTCGCGGCCGCGAGTGGCGAGGACCGGCTGCGCGAGTGGTGCGGTGGGCAGCCACACGCCGCCCAGGCCGGCTTCCTGCTGATGTACGCGGCGCTCCTCGATCGGACCGTGTGGAAGTACCCGGCCGCGCGCGCGTACCGTGCGCTCCTGCTCGACGTCGGCCACCTGAGTCAGACCGTGTACCTCACCGCGACCGCGCTCGGTCTCGGGACGTTCTTCACCGCCGCCACCCGCGACGCGCTTGTCGAGGACGCCCTCGGACTGTCCTGGTCGGATGAAATCTTCCTCGGCGTGTCCGGCGTCGGCGTTCCGCATCCCGCTGAGCGGGAACGCCAGGCGGCGATGCTCGCCGGCGGCGAGGCGGCCTTCTCCTTTCCCCCCGACGCCTGGCACGGACTCGGCGAATGACGCCGAGGGTAACCGTCGACCTGGCCAGGCTGGACGCGAACATCTCGCGATACGGCAAGCTCGTGGGCGAAGCCGGTGTCGCCGTGCGCGCACACGTCAAGGGGCACCGAAGTCCCGAGATCGCCGCCCGGCAGGTGGCCGCGGGCGCGGTGGGCATCGCGGTCCACTCCGCAGCCGAGGCCATGGCCTACCTGGAGGTGGGCGTGACGGACGTGGCGGTAGCCTGGCCGTGGCGTGATCCGTGGCGTTGGACCAGGTTCGCCCAGCTCGCGCGACACTGCGCGGTGACGGTGCACGTGGACCACCCGGACGCGGTGACCGGGCTCGGCGCGGCGGCCGTGGACCACGGTGTCGAACTCGACGTACGGATCGAGGTCGACACCGGTCTGCACCGGGTCGGCGTCAGCCCCGACGCGGCCGGGGAACTGGCCGCGTCGATCGCGGAAACCCGCGGGCTGCGCCTGGCGGGCGTGACCGGGTACGTGGGGATCACCGACTCCGCCACCGTGCGCGACAGGGTTGGTCTCGGCCGCCGCCAGGCGCAACTGCTGGTGTCGGTCGCGAAGCGGATCCGCGCGGCCGGACCACCCTGTCCGGCGGTGAGCGTCGGCGGCACGCCGACCCTCGTCGGCGCGCTGGACGTCGCTGGCGTGACCGAGGTCTGCGCCGGCGCGTACGCGCTGCTCGACGGGGGGCTGGCCCGGTTCGGCGAGTGCGACCCCGATGCGGTCGCGATCGCCGTCACCACAACCGTCACCGGGAACGACGGGTCGGTGCTGCACACCGACGCCGACGCGCTGCTCGCAGGCGCCGACCAGACCTGGATGACCGGTGTCGTGATGACCGGGCTCGACGGCACGCCGGTCGCTGCGGAGTCGGCGTCCGTCGGCGACGAGTTGCGGGTGCTGCCCGGGCACGTGTGCCCCGTGGTGGCTCGCCAGCCGCTGCTGCACGTGCTCGACTCGGGCGAGCCGGTGGCGCGGTGGCAGTCGTTGGTCCGCCCGGATCGGGCATGACCGACGCCGTCGCGTCCGTGGAACGACCGGTGAACCCGCTGCGCCAGCGCCGGTTCGTCCTGTTCGCCACCGCCAGGACGATCTCCGTCTTCGGCAACGCGATCGGCCCGCTCGCGCTGACCTTCGCCGTACTCGATCTTCCCGACGGATCGCCTCCGGCGCTGTCGCTCGTCCTCGCCGCGATCTCGGTGCCCAGAATCGCGCTGATGCTGCTCGGCGGCGTCATCGGCGACCGGCTGCCACGCCACCGCGTGCTCGTGGCCGCAGAACTGATGTGCGGCACTGCCTACGGCGGGATGACCCTCCTCGTACTGACCGGGCGGGCAAGCGTCGCCGCCCTCGCCATCTGCGCGGCCGTCGCCGGCACCGCCTCGGCCCTCCTGCTGCCCTCGCTGAACGGACTGACCGCCGAACTGGTCGCGCCACAGGAGCGGCAGCGCGGCAACGCCGTGCTGCGGCTGGGTACGAACACCGCCACGGTGGCGGGCTTCACCGTGGGCGGCGCGCTGATCACCTGGCTGGGGCCGGGTTGGGCACTGGCCCTCGACGCCGCGACGTTCGCCGTCGCCGCCGGACTTCTCGCGCGGCTGCGCCTCGCCACGGCGCCCCGGACAACCAGGCGAGATCTGCCAGCCGAGCTCGGCGACGGTTGGCGTGAGTTCGTCGGGCGGCCCTGGCTGTGGCGGATCGTGCTCTCCGCGGCCGTGATCAACGCCGCCGTCGGGGTCACCTTCGGGCTCGCGGGGCCGTTACTCGCTAGAGCGCACCTGGGTGGCGCGGGCGCGTGGTCCGGCGTCCTCGCCGGGTACGCGGTGGGCATGTTCGCCGGTGTGCTGGTCGCGATGCGCATCAGGACGACCCGTCCCCTGCGCACGGCCGTACTCGCCGTCTCGCTGCTGGGACTACCGGCGTTACTGCTCGGCTCCGGCGCCGCGCTGCCGTTCGTGATCCTCGCTGCCGTGCTGGCAGGCGTGGCCTTCGATGTCTTCGGCGTGCTGTGGGAGACGACCGTCCAGTCCGAGGTGCCGACGGAGGCGATGTCCCGCGTGAGCGCGTACGAGTGGCTGGGGGCGGTGGGACTGGGACCGCCGGTCATGATCGCCGCCGGTTTCGTCGTACCCGGAATCGGCGTACGGACGGCCCTGCTCGGCCTGGCCACGGTGATCTTCGTCGCGGCGCTCGTCCCGTTGGCCAGCTCCCCCGTCCGGCACTACGAAAGGCAACTTGATGGCCGAGTACGTTGACGCCTTCGCCACGGCGTATGACCGCTTCTGGGCGCCGTACCCGGAGCGGATGGGCGACGCGTGGCTGCGGCTGCACGCGCACGTGGCACCCGGGTCTGAGCGGAGCCTGCTCGATGTCGGTTGCGGTACCGGCATCGTGGCCGCCCGGTTCGCCTCCGCCGGCTATCGGATCGTCGGGGTCGACGTCTCCGAGGCGATGATCGCCCGCGCCCGCGAACGGCTGGCCGGCACCGACACGGTGCTGATCGCCGCGGACGCCGCGGCCTTCGAGGTGCCGCGACCCTGCGCGTTCGCGGTCTCCACGTACGACATCCTCAACCACGTCGGCGGAATCGACCGGATCCGTGCCTACCTGCGCTGCGTCCACAGGGCAGTCACCCCGGGCGGATGGTTCGGCTTCGACATGTCCACGATCAAGGGACTCCTCGCCGACGTACCGTCGGTCACCCGCCAGGATGAGACAGCCTCGGTCGTGGTGACGCGGGGCCCGCTTGACGGCGATCGCCGCCCGCTGCACATCACCGGTGAGCTACGCACCGGCGACGGCCGCGCGACCCCGTTCGCCACGACGATCAACAACACCGCTCACCCCGTGGCAGACGTGCTCTCCGCCCTGGCGGATGCCGGCTGGGTGCCGAGCCACGTCGCCGCCATTGACGACCTGCTCACGCCGGTACCGGACCCGGAGGCGCTGCCCAGGGTCGCGGTGCTCGCCCGACGCGACTGACGACCACGCCGCAGCCGTCCCTCGACGCCGCCCGGGCGGCTACCCGTCCAGGTGCACCGGCAGGCTGGTGACCACCACCCCGGGCAGCCGGCGCAGCGCCGCGCGGAGCCGGTGCTCGGTACGGCTGTGCAGCGGCCGGTGCCAGCGGCTGCGTACCACCACCTCCGGCACGACGACGGTCAGCACCAGGTCGGCGCGGGAGGCGTGCAGCGCCTCCAGATAGTGCGCGAGCGGCCCGATCACCGCCCGGTACGGGGACACGATCGTCTCCAGCCGCAGGTGGTCGCCCCATGCCTGCCACTGCTCCCGGAACCGGTCCGCCTCCGGCTCCTCGGGGGCGATGTGCACGGCCAGCGTCGGCTGCCCGAGCGAGGCCGCGTACGCCAGGGCCCGCAGCGAGGACCGGTTCAGCCGGGCGACCGGCACCACCACGAGGTGGCGTACCTGCTCGGGCAGTTCCTCGTCCTCGGGCGCGGCGGGCCCGGCGGCGGGCGGCCGCGCCGGCACCACCGGCGGCCCGGGCGCCGTGCCGGCCGGCGGCGGGTGCAGCGCGAGGGACCGGTGCAGCATCCGGTAGTGCCGCTGGATGGCCCGGAACAGCAGGATCAGCAGCGGCACGGCGACGACCACCACCCAGGCGCCCTCGGTGAACTTGGCGACCGCCGCGGTGACCAGGACCAGCCCCGAGAAGACGGCGCCCACCGCGTTGATCGTCGCCCGGCGTCGCCAGCCGGGCCCGCGCCGGCGGCGCCAGTGCACCACCATGCCCGTCTGGGACAGGGTGAAGGCCAGGAACACCCCGACCGCGTAGAGCGGGATCAGCGCCTCGGTGCGCCCTCGGAAGGCCACCAGGATCACCGCCGCCGCGGCGGTCAGCGCGACCAGCCCGTTGCTGAAGGCGAGCCGATCCCCCATGTGCAGGAACCGGCGCGGCGCGTGACCCTCCCGGGCCATGAAGAACAGCAGGCGGGGAAAGTCGTTGAAGGCGGTGTTCGCGGCCAGCAGCAGGATCATCGCCGTCGCGGCCTGGACCAGCCCGTACCAGGGACCGCTGGGAAACGTGACCCGGGCCAACTGGGAGAGCATCGACTGCTCGGCGGTGGGCACCAGCCCGGACAGGTGGATCAGCCCGATGAGCCCGAGAAAGAACAGCACCAGCATCGCGACCATCCAGGTCAGCGTGGTGCGCGCGTTGCGCCACTCCGGCCGCCGGAACGCGGGCACCGCGTTCGAGACCGCCTCGATGCCGGTCATCGACACCGCCCCGGAGGAGAACGCGCGGAGCACCAGCAGCAGCCCCAGCCCTTCGACGGCCGGCACCGGCGGCGGGTCGACCGGGACGAACCCCCGCTCGGCCACGCGGAACCAGCCGACCGCGAGCAGCGTCAGCAGCGCGACGACGAAGGCGTACGTGGGCAGCACGAAGAGGTTGCCGGCGGTGCGGACGCCCCGCAGGTTGCCGGCGAGCAGCACGCCGACCACGGCCAGCCCGAGGGGCACCGTCCAGCCGGTCAGCCCCGGGACCGCCGAGGTGACCGCCTTGACGCCGGCGGAGACGGACACCGCCACGGTCAGCACGTAGTCCATCATCAGACCCGCCGCCGCGGCGAGGCCCGCCCCCGCGCCCAGGTTGTCGCCGGCCACGATGTACGAGCCGGCCCCGTGCGGGTAGGCGGCCACGGTCTGCCGGTAGGAGACGCCGACCGCGACCATGAGCAGCGCCAGCCCGGCGGCCAGCGGCAGGGACAGCCCGAGCGCGCCGCTGCCGGCGAGCAGCAGCACGGCGAGCATCGCCTCCGGCCCGTACGCCACCGAGCTGAGCAGGTCGGAGGAGAGCACCGGCAGGGCGACCAGCTTGCGCATCCGCTCGTAGAGCACGGCGGCGCTGCTCAGCGGCGGCCCGAACAGCAGCCGCCGTAACCGGGTGCCCGCCCGGCCGAGGCGGGTGCCGGGCAGGTTCGCCGGCTCGGCGGCGACCAGCTCGTCCGGCTCCCCGACCCGGAACATCGCGATCGGGGCGAGCCGGCCGAACCGGGTCGGGGCCGGCTGGCCGGGATGACGACGCAGCGCCGGATCGACGGGCAGGGTGTCCCCGCCGGGTGGTCGGCCCGGCCGGGCGGCCCGCCAGCGGTCGCCGATCCGGCGCAGCGCACGCAGCTCGTCGGGGTCGAGTGGCGGGAACTCGGCCGACGGCGTGACGACCGTGCCACGATCGCCCTTGCCGCCGTCCCGCTTCGCCATCCGCCGTCCCGTCCCGTGTCTTCCCTCCCCCGCACTCTCACGGACGCGGCCGCCTCCGGCGGGCGGAACGGCGGTTCTCGCGGCAAAGAGTGGTTGGCGGCAGGCCGACCGGGCCCGGGGCACGGGGTGACGGGCGGTCAGTCGCGTAGCGGGCCCACGTCGGCCGGGACGGCGGCGGACGCCGGGACGCGGCGGGCGGCGCGGGCGCCGCCGAGCACCACCACCGCGACGCCGGCCAGCAGCAGCGCCAGCCCGGACAGTGCGGTGACTCGGGGCAGTTGCCCCAGCCAGGCCCAGCCGATCAGGGCCGCGCCCGGGGCCTCCAGCAGGACCAGCACGCTGATCGTGGTCGCCGAGACCCGGCGCAGCGCGTAGTTGAACATCGAGTGCCCGAGCAGTTGGGCGCCGGCCACCAGGGCCAGCACGGCGGCCCAGGTGCCGGTGTCGAAGCCGGTCAGCGGCACCCCGCCGACCAGACAGACCACCAGCAGGAGCAGCGCGCAGACCCCGTAGCAGATGGTGGTGTACGTGGTCGTGCTGATCGTCGTGCGGGCCCGCTCGCCGAACGCGGTGTAGACCGCCGCGAACATCCCGCCGACCACCGCCAGCAGGTCGCCCGCGAAGGCCCGGCCCGAGACGCCGAAGTCGGCCCCGGTGGCGAGGGCCGCCCCGGCGACCGCCACCCCGATGCCGACCCACACCGCGACCGGCAGGCGGCGGCCCTGGCCGCGGGCGATCAGGCCCTGCCAGACCGGCTGGGTGGCGCCCAGCGCGGTCGCCGCGGCGACCGAGGTGAGCTGGGCGCTCGGCATCCAGGTGGCGAAGTGGGCGGCGAGGGCGACCCCGGACAGGACGCAGTAGAGGCCCTCGCGCCGCCCGGCGCCGACCGTCAGCGACCGGAACTCGGCGCGCCGCCGGCCCAGCGCGTACGGGACGAGCACGGCGACCGAGAGCGTGTTGCGCCAGAACGCGACAGCCAGGGCGGGCGCCGCCGCGAACGCCACCAGCGGGGCGGACGACGAGACGGCGGCGACGGCCAGGACGAGCGCCCCGGTGGTCACCGGGTCGAGCGTCGGGCGGTGTGGTGCGGTGGGCACGGGGAGCAATCCTCACACGGCACGGGCCACCACGGACGGTCAACGCTCGGTTACGATCATGCCTGTCCGCGCCGGCGACCCCCTCGACCGCCCGGAGGCGCTCCCATGCCCACCTACCAGGCGGTGCTGTTCGACTTCTTCGGCACGCTGACCTGTTCCGTGCAGCGGGGCGCGGCGCACCGGTCGACCGCCGAGCTGCTCGGCTGCCCGCCCCACACGCTCGTCGACGTGCTCGACCGCACCTTCTACGAGCGGGCCTGCGGCCGGTACGGCAACGCCGAGGCGACGCTGCGCTGGGTCTGCGAGCAGGCCGGCGTGCACCCCTCGGACGACGCGGTCCGGTCGGCGGTGGCCTCCCGCCACCGGGCCGTACGCGCCGACACGCGGCTGCGCGACGAGGCGGTGCCCACGCTGGCCGCGCTGCGCCGGCGCGGCCTGCGGACCGGGGTGATCAGCGACTGCACTCACGAGTTGCCGGCGTTCCTGCCGCAGTTGCCGGTCGCTCCGCTGCTCGACGTGCGGGTCTTCTCGGTGCAGGTCGGGCGCTGCAAGCCGGACCTGGCGCTCTACCAGGCGGCGTGCGGGCGGCTCGGCGTGGCCGCGGCGGACTGCCTCTACGTGGGCGACGGCGGCAGCCAGGAGCTGACCGGGGCGGAGCGGGCCGGCATGACCGCGGTGCGGCTGGCCGCGCCGGACCTGGCCGAGCACATGGTGTTCAACGCCGACGCGGCCTGGCGCGGGCCGGTGCTGCGCTCACTCGACGAGGTGGTCGACCTGGTCGACCGGTCGCCGATGCCGGCGGGCACGCCGGCGTCGGCGGGGGCACCCGTGTCGGCGGGGGCACCCGTGTCGGCGGGGGCACCCGTGCCGGCGGGCTGCCTCTCCTGACCCGGCCGTGCCCGCGGCCCACGACGTGACCGGCCCGGTCTCAGCGGCGGCGGACCCGGTGCAGGCGGAACGGCTTGCGGATCGCCCGGACCACCGGCGCCTCCCGGGGCACCTCGGCCAGCGAGCCCGCGGGCAGCGCGGCGCCGGCGAGCGGCTCCCCGGCCGGGGCCAACCGGTTCACCGCGCAGCCGTCGGCCGCCCAGCGGTCGACCAGCTCGGTGGTCGGCCCGGGCGCGTTGAGCCGCTTCGCGGCCACCAGCGGCGCCGTGGTCTCCCAGTGCTCGGTGCCCGGCACGAGGCGGCTCACCCGGGCCGGCCAGGTGACGATCCGCCCGCCGTGGTCGCCGCGCAGGGTGACCTGGGCGTCGGTGGCGTCGGCCAGCCCCGGCGCGGACTGCTCCCCCGGGCCGCTGACCACGAAGAGCGCCCCTTCCAGGGGGACGCACCAGAGGGCGAGCGACGGCCCACCGGGCACGCTCACCCAGGCCACGGCGGCCTTCTTCATCGCCTCGTCGACCAGCGGCGTGCTGGTCCGGTCCGCGTCGGTCACACCGGCATCCTCCCGCACCTGCCCCCGTCCCGTCAGCGCCGCCCGGCGTCCGGCCGCGTGGCCGGTGGGCGTGGCGGCACGGATCGCCCAGGTCAGCCGACGAACGGGGGGACCATGATCTCGCCCCGGGCCACCGGCATGACGTGGCCGGCCACGGTGGCGCCCACCGCCTGGCCGCCGGCGGCGGTCACCGTGCAGGCCAGCACGGACGGGCGGTTGATCTCGATGCCCTGGTGGACGGTGTACGCCGCGCGCCCGTCGGCGGGAAGCAGGCCGCTGGCGACCAGCCACACCCCGAGGCCCAGGGCGGCCGAGCCGGTGGCCGGGTCCTCCGGCACGCCCAGTCCGGGAACGAAGACCCGCGCGTGCGCGGTTTGCGCGGCGGCGTCCCAGGAGAAGACGCTGACATGCTCCACTCCGTACCGCTGTGCCGCCGCCGCGTTCACCGTGGCACGGGCCACCGCGTCCGGGCGGACCGGGAGGTACGGGAACTCCAGCCCGCAGCCGGCCACCCGGGGCGCCGGGCCGACGTGGTCGTCCACGGTCAGGCCGGCCACCTCCAGCAGCGGCTCCGGGTCCAGCTCGGGGCCGAGGGTGGGAACGCCGCCGGTCAGCGTGGCCCCGGTCGCGGTCACCTCGATCGGGAGCACGCCCGCGCCGCACTCCTGGGTGACCTGCCCCGCCGGGAAGAGCCCCCGGCGGCTGGCGGTCACCGCCGCGCCGACGCTGGGATGCCCGGCGAAGGGCAGTTCCTCGGCCGGGGTGAAGATGCGGGCCCGGTAGGTGGCGCCGACCTGGGTGGGCGGAAGCACGAACACCGTCTCGGAGAGGTTGAACTCACACGCGAGCGCCTGCATCTGCTCGGTGGCCAGCGCTTCGGCGCCGAACACCACGGCCAGCGGGTTGCCGGCGAACGGGCGGTCGGTGAAGACGTCCACGATCTCGTAGGCCAAGGTCGACATGTTGATAAACACTAGGCGCTTAGGCTGGTGCCCGTGAGCACGCCGACCCGGATCTACATCGCCCGGCTCGCCGGGGTCGCCGTCTTCGACCCCAACGGTGACCAGGTGGGCCGGGTCCGCGACGCGGTGGCCCGGCTGCGGCCGACGCAGCGCCCGCCGGAGGTGGTCGGGCTGGTCGCCGAGATGCCGATGCGGCGGCGCATCTTCCTCTCCATCAACCGGATCACCTCCATCGACGCCGACGCGGTCGTGCTCGGCAGCGGCACGCTCAACCTGCGGCGCTTCGAGAAGCGCCCGAACGAGCTGCTCGTGCTCCAGGAGCTGCTCGACCGGCGGGTGCAGGTCGAGCCGGGCGGGCAGCCGGGCTCGGTGGTCGACGTGGCGATGGAGTGCAGCCGGGGCGGCGAGTGGTCGCTGACCCGGGTGGCCGTACGCGAGCAGACGGGCCGGCTGAGCCGCCGGGGTCACCTGCACCAGGTCGAGTGGGAGCGGGTACGCGGGCTCAGCGGCATCGCCGACAGCCGGGGCACCGCCAACCTGCTCGCGGTGCTGGAGGACATGCGCCCGGCCGACCTCGCCAACGCCCTCCAGGACCTGCCCGACGCCCGGCGCAACGAGGTCGCCGCCGCGCTGGACGACGAGCGCCTGGCGGACGTGCTGAGCGAGCTGCCGGAGCACGACCAGGTGGAGATCCTGGCCGCGCTGGACCGGGAGCGGGCCGCCGACGTCCTGGAGGAGATGGACCCGGACGACGCGGCCGACCTGCTCAGCGAGTTGCCGCCCCCGGAGCAGGACGTGCTGCTCGACCTGATGCAGCCGGACGAGGCCGACCCGGTGCGTCAGCTGCTCAAGTACACGCCCGGCACGGCGGGCAGCGTGATGACCTCCGAGCCGGTGATCCTGCCCCCCGACGCCACGGTCGCCGAGGCCCTGGCCCGGATCCGGGAGCCGCAGCTCTCGCCCGCGATCGCCGCACAGGTCTTCGTGTCCCGGGCGCCGATGACCACCCCGACCGGCCGCTACCTCGGCATGGTGCACTTCCAGCGGCTGCTCCGCGAACCGCCGGCCGACCTGCTCGGCGGGGTGGTGGTCAACGACATCGACCCGCTGCGGGCCACCACCCCGCTGCCGGAGATCACCCGCCGGATGGCCACGTACGACCTGGTGGCCATGCCGGTGGTCGACCGCAACAACCGGCTGGTGGGCGCGGTCACGGTCGACGACGTGCTGGACCACCTGCTCCCCCGGGACTGGCGGGACCGGGACGCCGCCGCGAGCCCGGCCGCCACCGAGCCGGTGGGCGGCGCGGATGGCTGACCAGCGACGGGCGCCGCGGCTCGACCAGCCGCGCGAGCCCCGGGGCGTCAAGCTGCCCCGGTTCGACCCGGAGGCGTTCGGGCGGTGGTCGGAGGGCATCGCCCGGGGCATGGGGACCGCGAACTTCATCGTCTACATGACGGTCGTGATCGCGCTCTGGTTCGGCTGGAACACCCTGGCCCCGGCACACCTGCGCTTCGACCCGTACACCTTCACGTTCCTGACCCTGGTGCTGTCCCTCCAGGCCAGCTACGCGGCCCCGCTGATCCTGCTGGCGCAGAACCGCCAGGCGGACCGGGACCGGGTGGCGCTGGAGGAGGACCGCCGGCGGGCGACCATGCAGAAGGCCGACACGGAGTACCTGGCGCGGGAGATCGCCGCGCTGCGCAACGCGATGGGCGAGGTGGCTACCCGGGACTTCCTCCGCTCGGAGCTGGCCCGGCTGGCCGAGGAGCTGGACGAGGCGAGCCACCGTCGGCAGCGGTTGGAGCGCCGCCAGCAGGAGCGGTCCGCGCAGCGCGAGCAGGGCGGGGACGGGCTCGACGAGCCCCGCGACGAACTGGACGGCGACTGGGCCCGGGACGGCCGGCCGGAGGCCCGGGAAGCCTGAAAAACGCCGCTCGCCCCAAGGGGTCGGGCGAGCGGCGTTCGCCTTTATCGTCCCACTTCGCACCGTAGGCGGTCCACCCCCAACCGCCGTCATCGATTCGCTCACACCGGGCCCCGCTGGCGGCGGCGCGGGGTCACCCCCGACGTAGCATTGCGGGCATGTCAGCACCCGTCAGCACCGTCTCCGACGCGATCCAGGCCGCGCTGGCCACCGTCAACGACCCGGAGATCCGCCGGCCCATCACCGAGCTGGGCATGGTCCGCTCCGCCGAGGTCGGCGACGACGGCGTCGTACGGGTCGAACTGCTGCTCACCGTCGCCGGCTGCCCGCTGAAGGACAAGCTGCGCGCGGACATCACGGCGGCGGTCGGCGCGGTGCCCGGGGTGACCGGCGTGGAGATCGAGTTCGGTGTGATGAGCCCCGAGCAGCGCCAGGAGCTCCAGGCGAAGCTGCGTGGCGGCGGCGCCTCCCAGGAGCCGGTCATCCCGTTCGCCCAGCCGGGCTCCCGCACCCGGGTGTACGCGGTCGCCAGCGGCAAGGGCGGCGTCGGCAAGTCCAGCGTGACGGTCAACCTGGCCGCGGCGCTGGCCGCCCGCGGGCTCTCCGTCGGCGTGGTCGACGCGGACATCTACGGCCACTCGGTGCCCCGGATGCTCGGCGCGGACGGCCGCCCGACCCGCGTCGAGGACATGATCATGCCGCCGCAGTCGCACGGCGTGAAGGTCATCTCGATCGGCATGTTCACCGCCGGCAACGCCGCCGTGGTGTGGCGCGGCCCGATGCTGCACCGGGCGTTGCAGCAGTTCCTCGCCGACGTCTACTGGGGCGACCTGGACGTGCTCCTGCTCGACCTGCCGCCCGGCACCGGCGACGTGGCCATCTCGCTGGCCCAGCTCCTGCCCAACTCCGAGATCCTGGTCGTCACGACGCCGCAGGCCGCCGCCGCCGAGGTGGCGGAGCGGGCCGGCGCGATCGCCCTGCAGACGCACCAGCGCGTCGTCGGCGTCATCGAGAACATGTCCTGGCTGGAGCTGCCGGACGGCTCGCGGATGGAGGTCTTCGGCGCGGGCGGCGGCCAGACGGTCGCCGAGTCGCTGACGAAGACCATCGGCGCGCAGGTGCCGCTGCTCGGGCAGGTGCCGCTCGACACCCGGGTCCGCGAGGCCGGTGACGAGGGCACGCCGATCGTGCTGGCGGAGCCGGAGTCGCCGGCCGCGAAGGCGCTGGGCCAGGTCGCGGACCGGCTCGCCCTGCGGCGGGAGTCGCTGCTCGGCAAGCCGCTGGGGCTCAAGCCCGCCGGCCGCTGATCCGCCCGCCGGCCCCGCCGGCGCTGTCGCCACCCGACCGGGGCGGCGTTCCCCAGGGAGCGCCGCCCCGTCGCCGTTCCCACGAGGCGTACGGCGCGGCGCCGGCCCGGCGACCTGCGGGCGTCGGCCGTCCGCCCGGCCCGGCGCCCCGTCGCGAACGATGCCGGGCAGGCCGGGGGCGCTGGTCAGGCCGAAGCGGTGGGCGCGGGGTCAGGTGGCGTCGTCGTAGCTGACGCGGGGGGCGGGGGCCGGCGCGCCGCCGGTGGCGGTGCTCGGACGGGTGCCCTTCGACCGCAGGTCCGCGGCGGAGGCGACGTCCTTCAGCTCGTTGTGCACGCCGGTGACGTCCGCGCGCAGGTTGTCGTAGACGCCCTGCAGCGGCTTCCGGATCGCCTGCTCGTCCTCCTCGCTGAGCAGGTGCTTGCGGATGAACGCCTTGGGGTGCAGATCCTCCAGCTGGATGTCGGTGCCCAGCTCCCGGCTGAGGTCGGTGGTGGCACTGCGGGCCATGTTGCGCAGGTTGCGCACCATCCGCAGGCCGTCACTGATCACGGCGGGCAGCCGGTCGCCGAAGATCAGCAGCGCCAGGAGCAGCAGCCCACCGATCTCCCACCAGTTCAGGTTGTCGAACACTGCACGGGCCTCCTCTCCGCGTCAGCAGCAAGACTACGCACGTCGGACGCCGCGCGGGGAGGGGGTGACCGGCTGCTACTTGGCGTCTGCGGCCAGCGTCACGGAGGCGTTCTGCCGGTCGGAGCCCCGGCGGTACTCCACCGTCACCACCGAACCCGGCGCGAACTTCCGCACCAGGGCGATCAGGTCGGTCGGCTCGGTCATCGGCCGCCCGGCGAGCTTGAGGATCACGTCGCCGGCCCTCAGCCCCGCGCCGGCCGCCGGCCCGGACGGCTCGACGGCCGCCAGGCGTACGCCGGCCCCGCCGGTGCCCGCGCCCTGCCCGCCCACCTGGGCGCCGATCACCGTCCGCCGGGCCTTGCCGGTGCCGATGATGTCCTGGGTGACCCGCTTGGCCTGGTTGATCGGGATGGCGAAGGCGAGGCCGATGTTGCCCGCCTCCTGCCCGTCCGAGACCAGCGACTTGATCGTCGAGTTGACGCCGATCACCCGGCCGGCCCCGTCGACCAGCGGGCCGCCGGAGTTGCCGTGGTTGACCGCCGCGTCGGTCTGGATCGCCGCGTAGTAGCGCGTGGGGCCGCCCGGCTCGCCGGCCTGCATCGTCCGGTCCAGCGCGCTGACGATGCCGGCGGTGACCGTGTTGGCCAGCGAGAGCGGCGACCCGATGGCCAGCACCGGGTCGCCCACGGCCAGCGCGTCCGAGTCACCGAACTCGACCGGGCGCAGGCCCGTCCGGGAGACCTTGATCACCGCGATGTCGGACTCCGGGTCCTGCCCGACCACGGTGGCCGGGGCCGAGCTGCCGTCGTTGAAGATCACCGACGCCTTGCCGCCGGTCGCCCCCGCCACCACGTGGTCGTTGGTGATCACGTGCCCGTCGGCGCTGGCGACGAAGCCGGAGCCCTCGCTGGTGCCGCCGAGGCTGGCCACCCGGACGGTCACCACGCTGGGCAGCACCCGCTCGGCGACCCCGGCAAGCGACTCGGGCCGGCGCTGGGCCAGGCCGGGGGCCTGGGGGTCGGCGCCGAGCACCGGCCCGCCCCCGGCGCCGCCGCGCACCGCGAAGGCGTACCCGAGGGCGCCGCCGAGACTGCCCGCGAGCAGCGCGGTGATCAACGGGATGAGCAGCAGTTGGCGCAGCGTCGGCCGGCCCGGTGCGTCCGGGTCGCTGACCGGCTCGGGCTCGGTGCCGGGGCTCGGGGCGGCCGGCACCACCACCGCGGCCGGCGCGGCCGGGTCGCGCCACGGGTCGGCGAGCGCGTCGGACCACCAGGGCGATGTCGTGCCGCCCGCGGCGCCCTGGAGCGCCGGTGGCGGCCCCGCCGGCGGGTACCCGGGCCCCGGCGGTCGCGCCGGTGCCGGAGTCCCCCCGGGCTGGCGCCAGTCCCAGCCGTCGGTCACGTCGGTGCCTCCCAGTCCTTCCCCGGATCCCGCGCGCCACGGAACCGGCGAGGGGGCCGCCCGGTCGCGATCGACGGAATACCGCTTCCAGGATTACACGGATGCCACGTACTCAGTCACCGGTTGCCGGCCGTGATCGTCGGGTGGCGGACGCGCGGCTGCGTCCGTTCGACGTCGCCTCTAGGCTCACAGTGCCCACCCGCCCCCGCACCACTCGCGCCGCCCGGAGGTGTCCCATCGCCACGGTCGCCGGTTCCGGCAGTTCGACGACCCAGGCCCTGCAGTTCGCCGAGTCCTACGTGACCGAGGACCTCGTACTGCGCACCGCCCGCAGCCTGGCCCGGGAGGTCGGCCTCGACGCGGTCACCCCCGGCGCCGGGGCGGCGCTGCGGCTGCTCGCCGCCGCCGGCAGCGCCCGCGCCGTGGTGGAGATCGGCACCGGCACCGGGGTCAGCGGGGTCTGGCTGCTCCGCGGCATGCGCGCCGACGGCGTACTCACCACGATCGACGTGGAGGTGGAGCACCAGCGCATCGCCCGCCGGATCTTCGCCGAGGCGGGCTTCGCCGCCGGCCGGACCAGGATCATCACCGGTCGGGCGCTGGACGTGCTCCCCCGCCTCGCCGACGGCGCGTACGACCTGGTCTTCGTGGACGCCGAGTCGACCGGGTTCGCCGCCTGCGTGGACGCGGCGCTGCGCCTGCTGCGGCCCGGCGGCGTGCTGGCGCTCAACGGCATGCTGGCCGACGGTCGGATCGGCGACCCCGCCGCCCGGGACGTCGAGACGGTCACCATCCGCGAGACGATCAAGGCGGTCCGGGAGTCGGAACACTGGACCCCGGCGCTGCTGCCGGTCGGCCACGGGCTGCTCGCCGCCGTCAAGTGCTGACCGGGCGCCGGCCCGCCGGGGGCCGGCGCCGCCCGGCGGTCAGCCCAGCGTGCCCAGCCAGCGCAGCAGCGAGCGTACGCCCCAGCCGGTCGCGCCCTTGGTCAGCTCGGCGTCGTCGCCCTCGGCCCACGACGGCGCGGACATGTCCACGTGCAGCCACCGGTCGCGCAGCTCGCCGGTGAACTCGCGCAGGTAGAGGGCGGCCATCACCGAGCCCGCGCCCCGGTCCGGCGAACTGTGCAGGTCGGCCAGCTCGCTGCCGAGGTGCTCGGTGTAGTCGGCGGGCAGCGGCATCCGCCAGGCCGCCTCGCCGGCGGCCGCGATCGCGGCCAGCACGTCGGCGGCGAGCCCGTCGTTCTCGCTGTAGAGCGCGCCCATCCGCTTGCCCAGCGCGACCGCGTTCGCCCCGGTCAGCGTGGCGAGGTCCACCAGCAGGTCGGGCTTGAGCTGGGCGACGGCGTAGGCGAGCGCGTCGGCGAGGACCAGCCGCCCCTCGGCGTCGGAGTTGGTGGTCTCGCTGGTCGTGCCGCCGTAGTGGCGGACGATGTCGCCGGGGCGGAACGCCGAGCCGCTGAGCATGTTCTCCGCCAGCGGCGCGAGCGTGGTGACCCGGACGGGCAGGCGCAGCGCCGCCGCGCCGAGGGTGGCCGCGACCACCGCCGCCGCGCCGGCCATGTCCTTGCGCATCAGCTTCATCGCCGGCACCGGCTTGATCGAGATGCCGCCGGTGTCGAAGGTGATCCCCTTGCCCACCAGCACCACGTGCGTACGCGCGTCGGCCGGTCGCCAGTCCAGCTCGACCAGGCGCGGAGCGCTGGCCGAGCCGCCGCCGACCGCGAGGATGCCGCCGAAGCCCTCCGCCGCCAACTCCTCCGGGCCGCGTACCCGCAGGTGCAGGTCCGGCACGTCGACCTCGGCCGCGGCGAGCGCAACCTGGCCGGCGAACCACTCCGGGTTCTTGACCGACGACGGGGTGTTGGTGAGGTCGCGGGCGAACCTGGTCATCCGGGCGGTCGTGCCGGCAGCCTCCACGGCCGGCGCGTGCGCGTCCGGGTCGGCCACCACGACGTCGACCCCCGCCAGCGCCGCGGTGGCGCCCGCCTCGGTCAGCCGGAACCGGTACGACGCCAGCAGCAGTCCCTCGACCAGCCCGCGTACGGCCGCCGGGGTGACCCCGGCCGGCATGGCCAGAGTGACGCGCGTCTCATCCCTGGCGGCCCGGGCGAGTGCCGCGCCGGCCGTCCGCCATTCCGCCTCGTCGCCCTCGCCGATCCCGAGCAGCAGCAGCCGGCCGGGGTCGCGCCCGGGCCGGAGGTGCGCCTGGACCTCGCCGGGCCGCCCGGTCGCGCGCGCGGCCGGGACCAGGGCGGCGGCCTCCTCGGCCACGCCGTCGGGCAGCGCCACGTCGGTCGGGACCGGCCGGGCCGGGGCGTCGTCGGCCGAGGCGGGCCGCACGGGCAGTACGAGGACGTCGGGCCGTTCCGGCTCGACGAGCAGACGGATGGCGAGCACGCGGAGCCGTACCTCCAGGAAAGCTCGCGGAGCCGGGCTCCGCGGGAAATGAAGACCCTGAGCCACCGGCCCGGCCGGTGGCTCAGGGGTTGACGAAACGCCCGCGCGGGCGCGCGGACCGCTCCTCGGTCAGCCGGCAGCCGCCTTGAGCGCGTCACCGAGCGCGTTGGCCTCGTCGGGAGTCATCTCGACGACGAGCCGCCCACCGCCCTCCAGCGGGACCCGCATGACGATGCCCCGGCCCTCCTTGGTGACTTCCAGCGGACCGTCGCCCGTCCGCGGCTTCATCGCCGCCATGTTGTCTCCCCTCAGACCTACACCAGGGTCGGTGGGTTGCCCCACAGCCACTTCGTCTTGACCACCCGCAACGTACGCGGGGGTGTCGACCAACGATTTTCCCTGATGAACACCGCCGGACCCAAACCGAAGCAGCATTGATGTAACAGCATCTAGCTTATCCTGAGAATGCCTGTCACAATGTGCGGTCATGCAGGCACGGTCGGCACTCTTCGACCTGTACGGCGACCACCTCCGGGCGAGGGGCGGCCGGGCACCCGTCGCCGCCCTGGTCAAGCTGCTGGCGCCGCTCGGGATCGCCCCGCCCGCCGTGCGTACGGCGGTCTCCCGGATGGTCCGCCAGGGGTGGCTGGACCCGTGCCGGCTCACCTCCGGCCCGGGATATTCGATCACACCGAAAGCCGCCCGCCGACTGGACGAGGCAGCAGCCCGGATCTACCGGACCGGCCGGATCACCTGGGACGGCCGGTTCGACCTGCTGGTGCTGGAGGCGCCCGCCGCGCGGCGGGAACGCCAACGCCTCGCCGCCAACCTGACCTTCCTCGGCTACGGAACCCTGGACGACTGCACCTGGGTGGCCACCCGCCCCGGCGAGGACGTGGACGTGCTGCTCGACGAGGCGGGCGTGCGCTACGAACGGTTCACCGCCGCGCACACCTCCGGCACCCCCGGCGCGATGGGCGTCGTGCGCCGCGCCTGGAACCTGACCGAGATCGGCCAGGCGTACGAGCAGTTCGTCGCCGAGCAGCGGCCACTCCTGGCCGGCATCACCGTACGCAGCCAGGACGAGGAGGCGTACGCGGCCCGGTTCCGGCTCGTGCACGCGTGGCGTACCTTCCTCTTCCGGGACCCGCAGCTGCCGCCGGCGCTGCTCCCCGAGCGCTGGCCCGGCACCGCCGCAGCCAGTTTCTTCGACCGACACGCGGCCCGGCTGCGGCCGGCCGCCGACCGGTACGTCGAGCAGTGCCTCGACGCCGGCAACCGCCTCGCCCGACAGAAGGGTCGTGAGACGTGACCGAGCCCCTGCTCGTCGACCGCACCGACGCCGTCGTCACCCTGACGCTGAACCGCCCGACGGCGATGAACGCGCTCGACGTGGCTCTCAAGGAGGCGCTGCGGGACACCCTGGCGGAGCTGGAGACCGACCGCTCCTGCCGGGCCGTGGTGCTCGCCGGCGCGGGCCAGTCGTTCAGCGCCGGCCAGGACCTGCGCGAGCACGTGCAGACGCTGGAGTCCAGCGACGGCAACCCGCTGGACACCGTCCGGGCGCACTACAACCCGATCGCCGCCCGGCTGGCCAACCTGCCGAAGCCGGTGGTCGCGGCGGTGCGGGGGATGGCCGCCGGGGCGGGCGCGTCGCTCGCCTTCCTGGCCGACATCCGCATCGGCGGGCCGTCGACCAGCTTCCTGATGGCCTTCGCCAGGGTCGGGCTCGCCGCCGACACCGGCGCCTCCTGGACGCTGCCCCGGCTGGTCGGCCACGCCAAGGCGGTCGAGCTGCTGATGCTGGCCGAGCCGGTGCACGCGGCGGAGGCCTGCCAGATCGGGCTGCTCAACCGCCTGGTGGTGGACGACGAGCAGGTGCTGCCGACCGCACAGGAGCTGGCCGCCCGGCTGGCCGCCGGCCCGACCGTCGCGTACGGGGCGATCAAGCGGCAGCTCTCCATCGCCGACGCGGGCACCCTCGCCGACGCCCTCGCGGCCGAGGCGCAGGCGCAGTCGATCTGTGGGGGCACCGCCGACCACCGGGCCGCCACCGTCGCCTTCGTCAACAAGCAGAAGCCGGTCTTCGAGGGCCGCTGACGCCTCCGGCTCCGCCCGGGCGTCGCGTCGCCACCGCCCGGGCGGCCAGGCATCGGCGCAACCGCCCCGGCCCGGCTTCGTCTGACCCCGGTCAGGTCAGTCGTCCTCCTCCGGATCCTGGTTGGCCTCCGCGCCGAGCACGAACGCCTGCATGGCCAGCTCGTCGCCGGAGGGCGAGACGAAGGCGGGCAGCTCGCGCGGCCCCAGCTCCTGCACGTACGCCCAGAACAGCCGGACCGCCTCGGCGGGCGAGGCGGCCTCGATCGGCAGGTCGAGGCTGACCAGCCAGGAACGCCGCTGCGGCGGTGGGCCGAGCTTGTCGGCCAACTCCCGGAACACCGTGGGGTCGAGCGCGGTCACCGGCCCGTCGAGCGTCACCGCCCCGGCCGGCACCGGCTCGTCGAAGGCCCGCCGGGTGTACGCCACCACCAGCGGCGCCTCGCCCCGGTCGGAGAGCGGATCCTCCGGGTCCTCCCGCTCCTGTCCGCTGGCCGCGGCGACCCGACCCAGCGCCACCAGCCGTGGCGGCTCGTCGGCCAGCACCGCCACCCGGTCACCGGGGCGGGGCCGGTCGGCGTCGGCCAGACCGGTCAGTTCGAGCGTGTCGTGGTGGACGAGCCGCTCGGCCTCGTAGCGCCCGCCGGGCAGCAGCACGGCCCAGGCGCCGGTGCCGTCGGCGTGGGCCGCCCCGTCCACCCGGGGCGCGGTGTCGGTCGTCATGGCCTCCATCCCATCACGCCGCCCGCGCCGCCACGACGTGGCAGCCCGCAAGGTGGTCGTCGACCATCCCGGTGGCCTGCATCAGCGCGTAGGCCGTGGTGGGGCCGACGAACCGGAAGCCGCGCTTCTTGAGCGCCTTGGCCATCGTGGTGGACTCCGCGGTCAGGGCGGGCACCTGCGCGAAGGACGTGGGCCGGGTCGGGCGGGGCGGTGGGGCGAAGGACCAGAGCAGCGCGGAGAGCCCCTCGGGCAGCTCCAGCGCCGCCCGGGCGTTGGCGATCGCCGCCTCGATCTTGGCCCGGTTGCGGACGATGCCGGCGTCGGCGAGCAGCCGGGCCACGTCGGCCTCGCCGTAGCCGGCCACCGTCTCGATCCGGAACTCGTCGAAGGCCAGCCGGAACGCCGGGCGCTTGCGGAGGATGGTCAGCCAGGACAGCCCCGACTGGAACGCCTCCAGCGTGATCCGTTCGTAGAGCGCGTCGTCGCCGTGCAGGGGGCGACCCCACTCGGTGTCGTGGTAGGCGGCGTAGTCCGGGGTGCTGGTCCCCCAGCCGCAGCGCGGCAGCCCGTCGGCGCCGATCACCAGGTCAGTCACGCGTCCACGCTAGGGCACGGGCCCGACGGCCCCGTCGCCTGCGGCCGCCCTCCGGCGCCGTACGCGCGCCGCGGGCACGGCTCGGTCAGCCCGAGGTCAATGAGATCGGGGCATCCCGGTCGGGTCGACACCCCGACTGTCAGGATGTCGAGTCGATCACGCAACCGTCCGGCGGTCAGGGCAGCCGGCCCTGCTCGACCAGCCGGCCGAACTTCTTCAGTGCCCGGGTCAGGCCGAACTTCGAGCCGGGCCACAGCACCGGCCAGGTCACCCGCCCGGCCGGGCCGCCGGGCAGGTGGAACCACTCGTGCCAGACCACCTGGGTGCGGTCCCGGGCCAGCGGCGTGCAGCGCAGCACGCCAGGGCCGCGCAGCAGCTTCCCGCAGTGCACCACCCGGACCTCGTAAGGCGCGTCCACCCGGACCACTCGCATCTCGTCGCGCAGCACGGCCGGGCCGAGCGCGGTGACCGCCTCGACGAGGCTGCCCTCGCCGCCGTCCCCCTCGACCACCCGGACGGTGGTGAACGGGATCCAGTCCGACTGCCGCTCCCAGGCCGTCAGCGCCGCGAAGACCCGCTCCGCCGGCGCGTCGACGATCACCGTGGCGGTGACCTCGCCCGCGCCGGGCTGTGCCGCCTCGCGCAGGTCGTCGCCGCCCACGGGCCCGGTCACGCCGACTCCGACCGGACCACCGGCCCCTGCCGCCCGGCGTCACCCGCCGGCGCCGTCGTGTCGTCGTCGCCCGACGGTGCCGTCACCCGGTCGTCGCCCGACGGTGACATCGCCCGGTCGTCGCCGGTCAGGTCCTCGCGCCGGGGCTCGCGTGGTTCTCCCCCGGCGGCGACGCGGCCGGTCTGGTCCCCGGTGCCGTCGCCGCCCGCCGGGGCGGCGGGCGCGTCGTCGGGGCGCCCGGTGGAGTGCTCGCCCGGAGCCGACGCCGCCCACCCGGTCGTCGTCCCGGCCGGCGTCGCGTCACCCGTCGCCGGTCCGGTGCCCGGGTCCGCGAACGCCGGGATCGGCTCGACGACCAGGTCCCGGTCTCCGGCGGCGTCCGGCCGGTCGGCCCCGACCGGCGCCGTCGCCCGGGCCTGCGGCGACGCCTCGGCGGCGGTCGTCCCGGCCGCCTGCTCCCGGGCGCGGCGCAGGGCGTCGGCGTCCGCGGTCCGCCCCTCGCGCAGCGCGGCGACCTCCGCCTCCAGCACGCCGACGAGCTCGGACTTGTAGCCGATGTCGTAGGCCGCCCGGCGCATCGCCTGGTCGACCTGGTCCATCCGGTAGCCGCGCAGCGCCGTGTCGAACCGGACCTCGCCCACGTCGGCCTCGCGGAGCGGGCGGGTGGCGGGCAGCGGCACGGCGCGCCCGTCCGGCTCGGCCGGCGTCAGGCCGGGATCCCGGCCGGTGACCAGCACGGTCACACCGAACACCACGGCCCCGACGGTCAGCGCGACGACAAGCAGGAGCAGAACCTGATCCATGCACAGATCGTGGCATGTCGAAGGGGCCGGAGCGACCCCACCACCCCACCGGCGCACCGGAACGGGCAGCGGGACCTGGGCCGAGGTCGGGGTCGACGCCCGCCGGGACCACCGGGGGCGCGGGCCCGCCGCTCGACGGGGCGTGACGACGGGCGGAAACGCGACGACACGCGCGGCGTGACGACGGGCGGAACCCCACCCCGGTCGGTGACCGTGCCGTCGACGCTGACGACTCGGCGACGGCCGACCGGCCGGGCCCGGCGACGGCGGACCGGATAGCGTCGTGATCGGCCGGCGACGGGGACGGGACGACGGCGCGGACCTTCAGGAGGCGGTATGGCCGGGGCGCTTCGGCTCGGTGGGCGGACGTTCGGCCCGGGCGAGCTGGTGGTGATGGCGATCGTCAACCGGACGCCGGACTCGTTCTTCGACCGGGGCGCGACCTTCGCCCAGGACAGCGCGCTGCGCGCCGTGGAGCGGGCGGTCGAGGAGGGCGCCGAGATCATCGACATCGGCGGGGTCAAGGCCGGCCCGGGCGCCGAGGTCGACGTCGCCGAGGAGATCCGACGCACGGTGGCGACCATCGCCGCCGTCCGGGCCGCCTTCCCCGACGTGGTGATCTCGATCGACACCTGGCGGGCCGAGGTCGCGGTGGAGGCGGTGGCCGCGGGCGCCGACCTGCTCAACGACACCTGGTCCGGCGCCGACCCGGCCCTGGCCCGGGTGGCGGCGGAGACCGGTGCCGGGCTGGTCTGCTCGCACGCCGGTGGTCTGGCGCCCCGGACCCGGCCGCACCGGGCGGCCTTCCCCGACGTGGTCGCCGACGTGGTCGCGACGGTGACCGGGCTCGCCGAGCGCGCGGTCGGGCTGGGCGTACGGGCCGACGGGATCCTGATCGACCCGGCGCACGACTTCGGCAAGAACACCCGTCACTCGCTGGAGATCACCCGTCGGCTCGACGAGCTCACCGGCACCGGCTGGCCGCTGCTGGTCGCCCTGTCGAACAAGGACTTCGTCGGCGAGACGCTGGACCTGCCGGTGGCCGAGCGGCTGGAGGGGACACTGGCGGCCACCGCCGTCTCCGCCTGGCTGGGCGCCCGGGTGTTCCGGGCGCACCAGGTGCGCCCCACCCGCCGGGTGCTCGACATGGTCGCGTCGATCCGCGGTGACCGCCCGCCCGCGGCGACCCGGCGCGGCCTGGCCTGACCACGGCGACCTCGCGCGGCCCGACCTGACCACGGCGACCTCGCGCAGCCCGACCTGACCACGGCGGCCGGCGCGGGCGGTGGGAGCCGGACGATCGCCGGCGCCCGGGCCGGTCGGGCTCGGGTCAGGTCAGGTCAGGTCCAGCGCAGGATGTTCTTCCGCCAAGCGTAGAGGATGCCCAGCGCCAGCACCGCGACGAAGACCGCCATCTCCACGACCGTCACCATCCCGAACCCCGGCCGGTCGAAGACCACCGCCCAGGGGAAGAGGAACACGGACTCCACGGCGAACAACACGTAGAGATACGCGTACACGTAGTAACGGATCTGCATCTGGGCCCAGTCGGCGCCAACGGGGTCGAGGCCGCACTCGTAGCTGGCCCGCTTGCCGTAGGGATCGGCCGGACGGGCAGGACGTAACACCCGATTGGCCGAGAACGCCGTAACGAAGAAGAGGACGCTGGCGAGCAGCAGGAGCCCGAGCGTCGCGTACGAGCCCAGGTAACCGGTCACGGTCGATCAGCCTACCGCCCCGCGCGGCCGGCCGAGCGTTACGGACTTGTTTCCGGGCGGGACTAGTGCCAGTGGACAACAGTTGCCGAATATTGGAACCCTCACTCATCGTCACGGAGGACAGATGGCCCGCGTGGACGTACGGCCCGGCCGACGGGCGTGTGACCGGCGTACCGTTCCCCTGCTGGCGATCTCCCTCGCGGTCGGGCTCACGGTCGCCGCGGTGCCGGGCTGGGCGGCTGCGGCCCCCACCGCCGCCCGGTTCGCCGCCGCCACCACGAACCCGGTCGGCGAGCCCGGCACGGAGCCGTCGACGGCGGACCCGACGGACACCGGGCCGGTGCCCAGCGAGGCGCCGTCGACCACCTCTCCGCCGCCGCAGTCCACGCCGCCGGCCGGGACGACCGAGCCGACCCCGACGACCACGGCCCCGGAGGAACCGGCGCCGACCACCGCCGCACCGACCCTCAGCGTGCCGCCGACGACGCCGTCGGTGCCGCCGGTGCGCCCGAGCGCGCCCGCACCGGGCAGCCCGGCGGCTTCCCCGGCCGGCGTCCACGTCACCACCGACGACATCACCCTGACCCCCGCCTACTGGAACGCGCCGAGCACCGTGACCGCGCTGCGGGTGACCGTCACCAACACCGGGGCGGCGCCCGCCCGGATCCGGCTCGCCTACACGCTCCCGGCCGGGCTGACCGACGCCGGCACCCGGGGCTGCGCCCACGTCGGCGGCGGGGCACACCGCTGCGGCGAGTGGACGAGCGCGCCGGGCGCCCGGTTCAGCACCCTGCTCCGCGTACGCGTGGCCGGCGACGCCTGGCGGCAGATGCCCCTCAGCGGCTCCGTCCAGGTCACCGCGACCGCCCCCGGCGCGGAGCCGGCGCGCGACGACGAGGGTTTCGCCGTGCTCTTCCCGCCCGGCCCGCCGGTGCCCGGAATCAGGCTGGAGGCCGGCGAGGTCGCCTTCGACATCAGCGGCGGGGCGAGCGGACTCGACGTACGCCTGGGCAACACCGGCCGGGTCGACGCCGACGGCCGGGTCGAGGTGGTCCTGCCGGCCGGGGTGACCGTGCCGGCGCCTCCGCCGGGCTGCACCGCCGCCGGCCCGACGCGGACCCGCTGTGACCTGGGCACGGTCCCCGCCGGCCGCGCCGCCCACCTGCGGCTGCCGGTGTCCGCGACGCCCGAGGCGCAGCGAACTGCCCCACTGGCCGGCGCGGTGCTCGGCAAGCTCGACCCGCGCAGCGGCCGGGCCCGGCAGGTGCAGATGAGCTTCCGGATCACCGCTGCCGCCGCCCTGGCCACCCCGGTGGTCTCGCCGCCCGCCCCGACCGGGTCGCAGGGCGTGCTGGCCGCCGATTCCCCCACCCTGCGCGCCGGCGGGGGCGGCTCGGTGCGGCAGACCGCGATCATCCTGATTGCCGTCTCCACGCTGCTGGTGGCGCTGGCTCTCACGCTGGCGACCATCTCCCTGCGGCGGCGGCTGGGCACCCCGGTGCCGGAGCCGACGACGGCACCCGCGCCGACGGACTGACCCGGGAAGCCGATCACCCGACCCGGATCGCGGGCACCCCGGTGATCTGGATTACGGCGGGCGGGCGGAAACACCGCAAACCGGTGTGGAACCCCGCCCGATCGGATCCCACAAGGCGGCCTACGAGAAAGTTGGGAGGGTGATCCGACGTAGGCTCTCAGGTGAGGAACTACGGCGGACCGGGCCTGCCCCACGCGGGTCCGGTGCAGCGGTGCGTCAAGGAGGTCACGTGGCCGGGCTAGGCGAGGTCACCATCATGTTCAGCCGCCCGCGCGACCGCGCACAGCGAAGCGAGGTGCAGGCGTGACCAAGCAGATCCGTCAACTGGACCGGGTGGTGATCCGGTTCGCCGGCGACTCCGGCGACGGCATGCAGCTCACCGGCGACCGGTTCACCTCGGAGACCGCGCAGTTGGGCAACGACATCTCCACGTTGCCGAACTTCCCGGCGGAGATCCGGGCCCCCGCCGGCACCCTGCCGGGCGTGTCGAGCTTCCAGGTGCACTTCGCCGACTACGACATCCTGACCCCCGGCGACGCGCCGAACGTGCTGGTGGCGATGAACCCGGCGGCGCTCAAGGCCAACCTCGTCGACCTGCCGCGCGGGGCGGACATCATCGTCAACACCGACGAGTTCACCAAGCGCAACCTGGCCAAGGTCGGTTACCAGGCGAACCCGCTCGAGGACGACACGCTCGCCGGCTACGTGGTGCACCCGGTGGCGCTGACGTCGATGACGGTCGGCGCGCTCGCCGAGCACGACGTGTCCAAGAAGGACGCCGAGCGGGCCAAGAACATGTTCGCCCTCGGCCTGCTCTCCTGGATGTACAACCGGCCCTACGAGTCGACGCTGCGCTTCCTGGAGCGCAAGTTCGCCGCCCGCCCGGAGCTGGTCGCGGCGAACGTCGCGGCGTTCCGCGCCGGCTGGAACTTCGGCGAGACGACCGAGGACTTCGCGGTCCGCTACGAGGTCAAGCCGGCGAAGATGCAGCCGGGCACCTACCGCAACATCACCGGCAACGCGGCCCTGTCGCTCGGGCTGGTGGCCGCCGGCGTGCGCTCCGGACTGCCGGTCTTCCTGGGCGCCTACCCGATCACCCCGGCCTCGGACATCCTGCACGAGCTGAGCAAGCACAAGCGCTTCGGCGTGCTCACCATGCAGGCCGAGGACGAGATCGCCGCGGTCGGCGCGGCGCTGGGCGCCTCCTACGGCGGCTCGCTCGGCGTCACCACCACCAGCGGCCCGGGCGTGGCGCTCAAGAGCGAGACGATCTCCCTCGCGGTGGCGCTGGAGCTGCCGCTGGTCATCGTCGACGTGCAGCGGGCCGGCCCCTCCACGGGCATGCCCACGAAGACCGAGCAGGCCGACCTCAACATGGCGCTCTACGGCCGCCACGGCGAGGCCCCGGTGGCGGTCATCGCGCCGCGGTCGCCGGCGGACTGCTTCCACGCGGCCATCGAGGCGGCCCGGATCGCGCTGACCTACCGCACCCCGGTCATCCTGCTGTCCGACAACTACGTCGCCAACGGGTCCGAGCCGTGGCTGCTGCCCGACGTCGAGTCGCTGCCCGACCTGCGGGTCGAGTTCGCCACGAAGCCCAACGGCGAGGACGGCACGACCTTCCTGCCGTACCTGCGCGACCCGGAGACCCTGGCCCGGCCGTGGGCCGTCCCGGGCACCGCCGGGCTCGAGCACCGCATCGGCGGCCTGGAGAAGGCCGACAAGACCGGCGACATCTCGTACGACCCGGCGAACCACGACTTCATGGTGCGTACCCGGGCGGCCCGGATCGAGACGATCCCCGTGCCGGACGTCGAGGTCGAGGACCCGAACGGCGACGCCCGGGTGCTGGTGCTCGGCTGGGGCTCGACGTACGGGCCGATCGGCGCGGCCTGCCGGGGCCTGCGCCAGCGCGGCCACTCCATCGCCCAGGCGCACCTGCGGCACCTCGCCCCGATGCCGGCCAACCTCGGCACGGTGCTGAGCTCCTACGACCGCGTGGTCATCCCCGAGATGAACCTCGGCCAGCTCGCCCACGTGATCCGGGCCAAGTACCTGGTCGACGCGATCGGCTACAACCAGGTCCGCGGCCTGCCGTTCACGGCCAACGAGCTGGAGACGATGCTGGAAGAGGTCCTGAAGAATGTCTGAGCCCGTCGCCCTCAAGCTCACCGCCAAGGACTTCAAGTCCGACCAGGAGGTGCGCTGGTGCCCCGGCTGCGGCGACTACGCGATCCTCGCCGCGATCCAGCAGTTCATGCCGGAGCTGAACATCCCGCGCGAGCGGATCGTCTTCGTCTCCGGCATCGGCTGCTCGTCCCGCTTCCCGTACTACATGAACACCTACGGGATGCACTCGATCCACGGCCGTGCCCCGGCGATCGCCACCGGCCTGTCGGCCAGCCGCCCCGACCTGTCGGTCTGGGTGGTCACCGGCGACGGTGACGCCCTCTCCATCGGCGGCAACCACCTGATCCACGCGCTGCGCCGCAACGTCAACCTGAAGATCCTGCTGTTCAACAACCGGATCTACGGCCTGACCAAGGGTCAGTACTCGCCGACCTCCGAGGTCGGCAAGATCACCAAGTCGACGCCGGCCGGCTCGGCCGACGCGCCGTTCAACCCGCTCTCGCTCGCCCTCGGCGCCGAGGCCACCTTCGTGGGCCGCACCATCGACTCCGACCGCAAGCACCTCCAGTCCGTGCTGCGGGCCGCGGCGGAGCACCAGGGCTCGGCCTTCGTGGAGATCTACCAGAACTGCAACATCTTCAACGACGGCGCGTTCGACCAGCTCAAGGAGCCGGCCACCCGGGACGACTACCTGATCCGGCTGGAGCACGGGCAGCCCATCACGTTCGGCAAGGACGGACAGTTCTGCGTCGTGCACCCGCCCGGCGGGTTCGGCCTGGAGGTCCGGGAGACCGCCTCGGTCAGCCCCGGGGAGATCGTCGTGCACGACGCGACGGTCACCGACCCGGCGTACGCCTTCGCGCTGTCCAGGCTGCCCGGCCTCGACCTGCGCAACACCCCGATCGGGGTGTTCCGCTCGGTCGACCGCCCGTCCTACGACAGCGTGGTGCAGGGGCAGCTCGCCGCGGCGAGGGCGACGGTGACCGAGACCCCGGAGCAGCAGCTCGCCGGTCTCCTCGCCAGCGGGGACACCTGGACCATCCTCTGACCGGCGCGGGGGGGGGGGGGGGGGGGAGGGGGGGGGGGGGGGGGGGGGGAAAAAAACGCAGAAAAGAGGAAGAAGAAAAACCAGTTCGGTACGTAG